>CAMWLW010000026.1 GCA_947175245.1 uncultured Bacteroidales bacterium | reverse complement strand
TTTCCATGCCACGCTGGTCTCGGCGCTATCACCGGGGCGCAGTACGAGCACTGAAGGTTTACCCGAGAAGTTCTTGAGCTCTTCCATGAGACGTATCTGGGCTTCCTGCTCGACGGGCTCGTGGGTGGGGCCGTCCTCGCCGACGCGGAATGCATCGTGTGTCCAGATGTATTTGACGGGCAGCTCCATGAGTGCAGCCATACGTACGGCGGGCTTCATGTAGTCAGAGAACACGAAGAATGTGCCGCAGGCAGCGATGCAACCGCCGTGGAGGGCGATACCGTTCATTACCGATGCCATTGTGAGCTCAGCAACGCCGGCCTGCAGGAACGCGCCGGTGAAGTCGCCTTTGGTGAAGGCGTGGGTCTTCTTGAGGAAGCCGTCGGTCTTGTCGCTGTTAGCGAGGTCGGCGCTCGATACGATCATGTTGCCGACTTTCTCTGCGAGAACGCTGAGCACAGTGGCCGACGCGTTGCGGGTAGCGTCGTTGGCCTTCTGCTCGATGGCTGAGAAGTCGATGTCGGGCAGTTTGCCGTCGATGTAGTTCTGGAGGGCCTGAGCCTTTTCGGGGTTAGCCTCGGCCCATGCCTTCTCGGCGGCGTGACGTTCGGCCACGATCTGACGGAGTTCCTCGTTGCGCTTGGCATAGAGTTCCTTGACGTCGTCCCAGATTATCCAGGGATTCTCGGGATCACCACCGAGGTTCTTGACAGTGGCAGCGTAGTCGGCGCCCGATTTGCTGAGGGGCTGACCGTGGGTGCTGCACTGGCCCTCGAAGCATGTGCCGTCGGCCTTGACAGCGCCACGGCCCATGACGGTGTGACCGATGATGAGGGTGGGGCGCTCCTTCTCGGCAATAGCCTCATTGAGAGCGTTGGTTATAGCCTCGGGGTCTGTGCCGTCAATCTCGATGACGTTCCAGTGCCATGCGCGGTACTTGGCGGCGTAGTCTTCTTTGTCGACAGCGTCGACCATTGTAGAGAGCTGCACGTTGTTGCAGTCATAGAACATGATGAGGTTGCTCAGTCCGAGGTGACCGGCGATGCGGCCTGCACCCTGTGAGATCTCTTCCTGGATGCCGCCGTCCGAAATGAATGCGTAGGTCTTGTGGGCAACGGTCTCGCCGAAACGGGCGGCGAGGAAGCGCTCGGCTATGGCGCAACCGACGGCCATAGTGTGACCCTGGCCTAAGGGGCCTGATGTGTTCTCGACACCGCGCTCGGGGTCAAGTTCGGGGTGACCGGGGGTGACGCTGCCCCACTGGCGCAGCTGCTGGAGCTCGTCGAGAGTGTATTTACCTGTGAGAGCCAAAACCGAGTAGAGCATCGGCGACATGTGACCGGGGTCGAGGAAGAAACGGTCGCGGGCAATCCACGTGGGGTTGTCGGGGTCGGTAACGAGAAATTTAGAATAGAGTACGTTGACAAAATCAGCACCGCCCATAGCGCCGCCGGGGTGACCTGACTTAGATTTCTCAATCATGGATGCAACCAAGACGCGGATATTGTCGGCCGCGCGGGTTAACAGTTTTGAATCGTTCATAAAGGTAAAAAGTGTTAGGGTGTAAAAAAGATGGTTGCCCGGCCCGCGCAATAGATGTGAAAAAGCGCGGGTCGGGACAACAGTGAATTTATAGGTTTATACTTAAATGCATTATTATATAATAATGTATAGCGCGAATGGATGGATTAGAGATCGCGCAGGTCGATGGGCTCCTCGTCGACGGGGATGTCTTTGTTGACGTTCTTAGAGCCGATCAGTGAGTAGTAGAGAATGTAGGCAAGCATGGCGATAACCAACCAGTAGCTGTCGACATAGCCATAGTTGCGGCCGATCCAGTCCTGGATGTAGGGCATGATACCACCGCCCACTACCATCATCATGAAGATGCCTGAAGCCTTGGCTGTGTACTTGCCCAGACCCTCGGTAGCGAGGTTGAAGATGCCGCCCCACATAACTGATGTGCACAGACCGCAGAGGAAGAGGAAGAGACACTTCAGGGGAACCTCACCTGCAGTGATGTTGAGAGACTCGATCGAGGGAGAAACGAAAGTAACGTCCTCGGGGAGGATGATGGCGATGAGCACCAGAATCAGAGCTACCGACGAAGCGGTTACCATCTGAGTGCGTGACGAAATCTTACCGCTGATGATCGAGCTGAGGAAACGGCCAACGAGCATCATGAGCCAGTAGATGGCGGCAAGTGAACCTGCTACAGCAGCTGCGCCCTCAAAGCTCTCACGGCTGATCCAGGCGTTGAGCTCGCCGGGGATACCGATCTCGATACCTACATAGAAGAAGATGGCGACAACGCCGAGCATGCAGTGGCGGAAGGCCAGGGGTGAGTGCTCATATTTCACTTTACCAAGGTGGGCCTGGGGCTCGGTGATCTTGATAAATGATATGACGATGAATGCCAGAACGAAGATGATGATACCTGTCACAACCAGGGGAGCAACGGCAGCCATTGTGGTTTCTTTGGTGAGCGTGCCCACGAGTACACCTACGAGCAGGGGAGTCAGAGTGCCTGAGAGTGAGTTGAGGGTACCACCGGTCTGGATGAGCTGGTTACCCTTGTTGCCGCCACCACCCAGGAGGTTGAGCATGGGGTTAACAACGGTGTTGAGCATGCACACGCAGCAACCGCAGACGAGAGCGCCGAGAAGGTAGATGAACAGGTTGAGAGTGGTGGGAACTTCACCGTTGATGACAACGATGTCGTCACCGACAACGCTCGACAGCAACTGGATGCCGAGACCGATTGCACCTACAGCGAGGGCGATAAGAGCTGTTTTCTTGTAACCGAACTTGATGAGCATGTTACCCGCGGGGATACCCATGAACAGGTAAGCCGTGAAGTTCATAAGGTTACCGGCCATACCGGCCCACTCATACTTGAAGCCCCAGATGTTGCCAAAAGGAGCAGCCATGTTAGTAACAAACGAGATCATTGCGAAGATGAAGAACATCGTGATAATCGCAACGACATTGCTTTGTTTCTTTTGTGTTTGTGTTGACATTTGATTGATATTTGATTGATTATTAGTGTTTCAAGGTAAAGATGTCATCATTGTCGCTGACACTTGAAGTTTACGACACAACAAAGATATAAAAAAAGGTATTAAAACAACTCTTTTTGTTAAAAAAGTTAGTTAACGGGTGGTCAAAAAATGGTCATGAAAAAATATTTCGGGACTCACCTATAGATTTTTTCACGTCATGCGTCATGAATTGTAGAGATACGAAAATTAACTTAAAACTAATACATGTTTCAACTATGAATTTGAAATCTTTACTCCTCTTGCAAGCTGTGGCTATGGCGCCTGCAATGTCGTTTGCAGCCAACTATTATGTGACACCCGAGGGTGCCGGTGCTCGAAACGGCTCGTCGTGGGATGATGCCTTTGGTGTCGCCGAGTTCAGAACTCAGGCTGAAAATAATGCCAACGGTGATGTATATTACTTTGATGGCGGACTTTATAACCTGTCAGAAAAAACCGTCGTGTTCAAGACCGCTACAGGCGCGACCCTCATAGGTAATGCCGACGGCGAGCGCACGGTGTTCAGCGGTGATAAGAACGGCAATAATAATCCCGACAACGGTGATGCCAACCGTCTGAT
This sequence comes from uncultured Bacteroidales bacterium, assembly GCA_947175245.1. Lineage (GTDB taxonomy): Bacteria > Bacteroidota > Bacteroidia > Bacteroidales > Muribaculaceae > JAAVFS01. The sequence goes on along the minus strand of CAMWLW010000026.1, from coordinate 27,966 downwards.
ACGCTTCCAGGCCAATACGGTCAACGGTAACAGCGCCAATGCTATCGTGATCGAGAATATTGATTTTACAGGTGTATACACTCAGGCTTCAAACTCATCTGACAATATGGCTGCGCTGGCAGTTGATAACAGCGGCGATGTACTTGTCAAGGGGTGTCGCTTTTACAGTAACTGGGCACAAGGTGAATACGGCGGCCCCGCAGCGTTTGTGTCACGAAGCACAATTAAGTTTTTAAATTGTATATTTTATGATAACACAGCCAATTATCGCGGCGGAGCCATCAGAATCTTTTGTGATAATGTAAACAAAGGTTTTGTCACACTCGAGAATTGTGTGATTAAAAACAATAAGAACTACCATAATCTCGGCGGTGCTATTTTCATGAGCCACGGCAATTCGCTCAATATCGTGAACTCGACCATTACCGGCAACAGCGCTGTCAGCGACGGCGGTGCCATATACTTCAACGGGTATGACTCGGCCCATCATCGCGAGGTGCGTATCGTGAACTCAACGATAGCCAACAACACCACGACAAGTGAGGATGATGCCCAGATAGTATCGACCAATAATGCACATCTCAACATTGTTAATTCGATTATCACGTCAGATGCTGCCGTGGCTGCAATCAAGTTCAAGGGCGACGCCCCCGGGGCCGACTTTGCATTTGTGTCGGGCGGTTACAACTATGTTGGCAGTGTTATTGAGCCTGCCGATAATGAAATGGAGTGGGCCGAATCAGATACTCATGGTGAGGAATGTACATATGGCTCAATATTTGGAGAGAATGTTATCAACAATAACAATGTAATCGCTCCCGCGACATTTGTGCTTGGAGCTGACGGTGAACAAGTAACTGAGGCTGTAGCTTCATGGGGCCTTCCTGCAGGTCTTGACCTCACGGTCGATCAGCTTGGCAATGAGCGTCTGGCCGGTATGACTCCCGGCGCTTATGCGGTCGATAAAAATAATGTTACTACAGGTTCAATCGATGTCATTACTGATGGACAGGATACCGCGCTGGTTAAGATTGCCGATGGTGTGTACGCTGTCACTGGTGCCGAAGGCGCTGTAACTGTATATAATCTCAGTGGCATATCAGTGCTGACTGCTACGACCGACTGCATTGACCTGTCGACATCGGCCTCGGGGCTCTATTTCGTGAAAGCAGGTAATAAAGTATTTAAGGTTATCAGATAATTAGGTAAATATAGATAAGGTTAGGTAAATCATTATTCAAACGAAGGATTGTATAGATTGTAAGAAATTCCAATAGGTATGGATAAAGCCCGGAGCCGGTAGTGGATACCATGCTCCGGGCAATTCTTTTATTGAAATATTTTGGTACTTTGGTTAAACTTCATAACTTTGTGTGACAGCTTGTAAAGCATCGACTATCGACCAGGATGGAGGCAAACGTTATTTACCGCATAGTTAATGGCGATGAGAGAGCCTTTGACGCGTTCATGGATTTTTATTCGGGAGCGCTCTATCGCTATGCCTATGGAGTGGTGGGTAACCGTGAAGATGCCGAGGAGGTTGTCAGCGATGTTTTTGTCGAGATATGGAAGAACCGCAAAGGGCTGCTCGAGATTGAGTCGATGCAGGCCTACCTGTATACCATCACTTATCGCAAGGCGGTATCGATGCTACGCCACACGTCGGGTCGTGCCGACAGCGTGTCGCTCGACGGGTTGGAAAATTTCACGGCGTCGACGCTGACCGCCCCCGATCAGAGCCTGATATCGCGTGAGGAACTTGATGCTCTAAACAGTGCCATCGAATCGCTGCCCCCCAAATGCCGCCATGTGTTTTATCTCGCCAAAATAGAGCGTTTGCCATATAATGAGATTTCGCGCATGCTCGATGTGTCACTTGCCACTGTCAATTATCATGTCGGTTATGCGATGAATCACCTGAAGAAATTGCTTGGGCCGGGTGGCAAAAATATACTCTCGCTGTTGTTGCTATATCTTGCCACATATAATTTTTAACAAAAAAAATCAGTATTCACCTATATATTTCCTAAACGCGTGCGTCTTAAATAATAGAAACGGCAAAGATCAATAATGGATAACCAGTCACATATCACATCACAAGAGTCACAACGCCAAGACGTGCGTCTTGAGTCGCTGCTCGACGCTTGCCGCCCCGAGGAGTTTGATAATTCCCGTATCAAAAGTCTTGTAAGGGGTAAACTCATGCGCGAGGCTATGATCAGGCAGCGGCGCCGCCGTCATCTGATAACCGCTGTGGCAGGGATTGCAGCCTGTGTTTGTATAGTGGCAGGGGTAGCGTTGAGGTTATTCAGCGGCGGCGATGTTGATTTGTCACACGCGACGCTGGCTGAAGTTGAAGAAGCCGGCTATACCGAGCTTGTGGTGGCACCGGGCAAACGTGCCGAACTGACTCTGAGCGATGGCACGAGGCTGATAGCCAATTCGCGCACGCGTGTACTCTATCCCGAGCACTTTGATGGCGCCGAGCGTCGCGTCTATGCCAACGGCGAGGTATATCTCGAGGTGGCCAAGGATGCCGCTCATCCTTTTGTGGTCGAGTCAAACGGATTTGATGTCAAGGTGCTGGGCACGGTGTTCAACATCACCAACACCAGCGACAGCACGGCGAGCGTTGTGCTCGTCGAGGGCTCGGTCGAGGTGACTACCGAGCGCGACGACCGTGTGAGGCTCAAACCGTGTGACATGGTCGATCTGGTCAACGGAGAGGTTTCATCGCTGTCACATGTTGATCCTGCCGATTATACATTGTGGATTGACGGCTTGATGTCGCTGAGAGGCGAGTCGCTATCGACGCTCGCTCAGAAGCTCACCGATCACTATGGCGTGGCAATTGAATGTGCCCCCGCGCTTGGTCGGGTCAAGGTGTACGGCAAGCTGGATCTCCACGACAGTATCGAGTCGGTTATCAGCTCGATACGTGAAATCGTACCAATGGAAATAGAAAGAAAAGGAGATAGGATTATCATGAGAAACTGATTGCTTCAAAACACTCTTAATTAACTTTTTGCGGCACCAATTTTTATGATTAAGGAAATTCTGCGGTTTCCTGACGGCCATCCTCATACCCTGAAAAAACTTTATATCATATCACAATAATGAAGAAATTTAAATCAATTCTGACACTGATTGTCATGTCTCTGGGCTGTGTGTCAACAGTCGCTGCCGGTGAGAAAACGGTAACATTCGAGCCCGACTCGACACGTGTGCTCCGCAACCCGTTACAAGGCTGGGTAATGTATCTGGGCCGTACGTGGGATGAGAACTTCTGGACCGAGCGTGGTTATGACTCGATGAAAGTGCCCGGTCGTGACGAGACAGTCAAGGTATCAGACTATGCGTCGTGTGCCTATATGCGTACGAGCTGGGCCTCGTTTGAACCGCGCGAGGGCGAGTATATATGGAATGATCCCGATTCACGACTCATGAAACTCATCAAGAGTGTCAATGACCGCGGTCTGCGCGTAGCCTTCCGCATCGTTATCGACGGTCGCGACCAGGGTCAGAACACTCCACAGTATGTGTTTGATGCAGGCGCCGAGGGTTATTACGATCCTAAAGCTCCCGGTAAGAATTTGTCACCTTATCCTGAAGATCCTGTTTTCCAAGAGAAATATGCCAAGTTTTTCAAGGCCTTTGCCGAGTACTTCGACGACCCCTCAAAGGTAGAGTTTATAGACGCCTATTCACTTGGTCGCTGGGGCGAGTCACACTCAATGATCTATAAAGACAATAATAATAAACAGTCAGTCTATGAGTGGGTTATCGACTTGGTAACATCGTGCTTCAAAAAAGTCCCCATGATTATTCACTACCACCGCATGCTCGGCGATCCCGATGACGACGGGTGGGGCATTGTGCCGGCCGACGCCGAGGCTATGATAGTCAAGGCTATCGACAAAGGGTTCTCTCTCAGACATGATGCGTTCGGCATGCACGGTTACTATCAGGACTGGGAAAAAGAGATGGCTTCACGGTGGAACTTCAAGCGCCCTATCATCATGGAGGGCGGCTGGATTACCGGAGCCCATCACCGCTACTGGCGCGACCCATCGGGCCTGTACCGTGAGGGGCATGCCGAGGATGTTCGCCGCGGCGAGTTTGACGCATCGGCCGAGGCTCACGTCAACATGATGGATTTCCGTATCAACGACGAGACCAGGTCGTGGTTTGAAGAAGCGTTTGACCTCGTGGAGCGTTTTGTTGCCGAGGGTGGCTACCGCCTTTATCCTACAGCCGTGACAGTAACTGATAAGACCAAGAAGAATTCCACCGTCAGCATCAAAAGCCGGTGGCGCAACATGGGGTGGGGATATTGTCCGACCAACATACCCCAATGGAATCAGAAATATAAAGTAGGTGTAGCACTCCTTGATAATGACGGCAATGCTGTAAAGACATTTGTTGATCACAACAGCGACTTGTCGACATGGCTCAAAGGCACCGACTATGAATATAATACTGAAATAGACCTCACAGGTGTCGACAAGGGCACATATCACTGGGCAGTGGCGCTGGTCGATGTCACCGACGACAATCGCCCCGGCCTCGAGATGGCAGTAGGTACCGACAAGATAGTGAATGGCTGGCTGCCTGTTTCAAAATTGACTGTAAAATAAACTAATCTAAATAATTCACCTTATGATTAAACCGACATCGCATTTTAAGCAATGGCGTTCCCGTGTAGGAATGTTGTGTGTGATAGGTGTCGCCGCTACATCGGCTCAGATGCTTAACGCGGCAACTGTCATGACCCAGGACGAGACTACGGGATTGTATACCATGAAGGCTTCAGACTCTACTGTAAAGGAGGTGCTGAAGTACATTGAAGATCATAGCGACTATGTGTTCATGTATGGCGAGGGTGTTGAAAAACAGCTCGCAAAAAAAGTGGACGTGCAGCTCGACGACAAGAAAATGGAGACTGTACTGGCCGAACTGTGTAATCAGGCAGGACTTGACTACAAGATTCAGGGCCGCCAGGTGACCATATCACTGCGCGCTAAAAACAATGTGGCAGGAACTGTCACCAAAACGCGGGGCGTCGTTCTCGATGAGAACGGTGACCCTATGGTCGGCGCTACCGTGCGCGTCAAAGACGGTAGTGCCGCCGTGAGCACCGACCTCGACGGTCAGTTTACCATTGATGCCGCCAACGGCGAGAAGCTAATCATTACTTATATAGGTTATGATCCTGCCGAGGTCAGGGTCAGCGGTGCCGACATGACTGTAGATATGGTGCCGGCTGACAATCAACTCGAAGAGGTGGTCGTGATCGGTTACGGTGCCGTGAAGAAAAAAGACCTCACCGGAGCTGTGGCATCGGTAAAAGGTGCCGACCTGGCAGCTAAAAAGACCACCACGCTGTCTAACGCGCTACAGGGCTCGGTATCGGGCCTGATGGTGCGTCGCGACAACAATGCCCCGGGTGCGTCGGCCGGTTCGATGCACGTGCGCGGTGTCACGACGATGGGCGACTCGAGCCCGCTGATTATCGTCGATGGCGTGCAGTGTGACAACATCGACTATGTAAATGCCAACGACGTCGAGAGCATATCGGTGCTTAAAGACGCCGCAGCGGCTTCAATTTATGGTTCAAAGGCTGCGGCCGGTGTTATCCTTATCACCACCAAGCGTGGTGACGAGTCATCGCTGAGTCTGAGTTATAACGGCGAGTTTGGCTGGGAGCTTCCCACCACACAGCCTACGATGGTGGGTGTGACTCGCTATCTCGAGATGAACAACGAGTTGCTCTATAACGATAACCCTGCCGCCGGATATTTTCAGCTCTATACGGCCGACCAGGTCAAGAACTGGGTGCGCTACAATGCTACCGACCCTGACCGTTATCCTATCACCGACTGGAAAGGGATGATGATGAAGAGCTCGGCTCCGCGCATGACCCACACTGTGTCGCTCTCGGGTGGTAACAAGGCCGTGAGGTCTCAGGCCTCTTTCTCGTATGACGATGTTGACGGTCTCTATGAGGGACGCAATTTCCACCGCATCATGTTCCGCAACAACAACGACTTCACCATCAGCAAATATCTGTCGGCAAGTCTTGATGTGAACATACGCAACGCCAAGAGCACCTCGACAATCTACAGCCCGTTCAGCGACATGCGCAAGATGCCTGCCGTCTATCCCGCCGTGTGGGAAAACGGAGGCTATGCCGAGGGTAAATCGGGAGCCAACCCCTATGCACTGCTCCGCGAGGGTGGTTCGAGTGTGTCGCGCAGTACACAGGTTGGCGGTAAGGCCTCAATCACCGTGAAACCTATCGACGGGCTTAGCATCAGCGGCATCGTATCGCCGTTCATCAACTTTACCAAGCAGAAAGCATTCCGCAAAGCCGTCAATTATGTGCTGATGAGTGATCCCAATGTATTCGGAGGCTATATGGAGGGCAGCGGCTCGTCGTGGGCTACCAATAAACTGTCAGAGACCCGCAATGACAACTGGCACATCACCTCGCAGGTTATTGCCAACTATATGAAATCGTTCGGCAAGAACGACGTTACAATCATGGCTGGTTATGAGAACTACATCATGAGCACCGAGAGTCTGACCGCCGCTCGCGATCAGTATGAGCTCACCAAGTACCCCTACCTCAATGTTGGCCCCGAGGACTTTAAGGATAACTCGGGCACCGGCACGCGTTACACATCCAACTCGTTCTTCGGCCGTCTGCTTTATTCTTACGACGACAAGTATCTTTTCCAGGCCAATGTGCGCCGCGACGGTTCGTCACGCTTTGCCAAGAACTACCGTTGGGGCACGTTCCCCTCGTTCTCGGCCGGCTGGGTAATGACTCGCGAGAAATTCATGGAGGGTATCGGCGCTAACTCGCTATCGTTCCTCAAACTGCGCGGTTCGTGGGGTAAACTCGGTAATGAGCGTATCGGCGACAGCTATTTCCCCTATATGTCACTGATGACATTCGGCAACGCTTACTTCTATGAGAACGGTCAGGTAGTGTCTGACAAAACCGCTGCCCTGAGACTTCTCGCCGTCGAGGACATTTCGTGGGAGACCACAACGTCGACCGACCTCGGCATCGACGCTTACTTCCTCAACAGCCGCCTCAAATTTACAGCCGACTATTACTGGAAGAAGACCACCGATATGCTTCTTGCAATCCAGATACCCTGGTCGATGGGTTACAGCGATCCAAACACCAATGCCGGCAAGATGTCGACCCACGGTTATGATCTCGAAGTGAGCTGGAACGACCGTCACGGCGACTTCTACTATGGCGTTACCGTCAATCTCTCAGACTTCATTTCAAAAATCGATTACCTGAACAACAGCGACATCATCAGCGGCGGCAAGGTAAAACGTGCCGGTGAGCTGTTCAACGCCTGGTATGGCTACATCTGTGACGGCATCTATCAGACACAGGATGAGGTCAACAACTCGGCCCGTCTCAACAACACCGTCACTGTGGGCGACCTCAAGTACCGCGACATCAGCGGCCCCGAGGGTAAGCCCGACGGCGTTATCTCATCGGAGTATGACCGCGTGCCCCTCGGCAACTCGCTGCCCCGATTCCAGTATGGCGGCACAATCAATCTCGGTTGGAAAGGCATCGACATGTCAATCGCATTCCAAGGCATCGGCAAGCAGAATGCCTACCTTGACCGCGCTATGGTCGAGCCCCTCCGCGACAACTACGGTAACATCCCGGCCATCATCGAGGGCAAGTACTGGAGCGTGTTCAACACCGATGCCGAGAATCGTGCGGCCACTTACCCCCGCCTCACCAACACGACCAAGGGCAACAACTATGCCATCTCAGACTTCTGGATGTTCAACGGCCGCTACTTCCGTCTGAAGAACGTAACACTCGGTTACACCCTTCCCACCGAGTGGACCAAAAAGGCATGTATCCAGAAAGCCCGCTTCTATTTCAGCGCCAGCGACCTGTTCTCGATCGACAATTACCCCAAAGGTTGGGACCCCGAGATGGGCGTGAGCGCTTATCCCATCACCACATCGCTCATTGTTGGTGTAAATCTTAAATTCTAATCTATCATTATCCTGAAACAATGAACAAGATATTATATACAATAGCTTCGGCCGCCATGCTGCTCACCGCGTGCGAGAGCATGGATATGGAGCCGCTGTCACAGGGTAACAGCTCGTCGTGGTACTCTAATGAACTCGAGCTCGAGATGGCCACCAACGAGTTTTACATCCTGGGCTACTGGAACACTCCGCTCGAAAGCTCGGAGCAGTGGACCGACAATTTCACCTATCGTCAGCAAAACCGTAATCCCGGCAGCAACGGCACCGTACTCGACGGTACAATGAACGGCCAGCAGTGGGAAGTCTACTCGCTGTGGCAGCAGAGCTACAAGCTCATTGCCCGCGCCAACACCCTGCTTGCCAACTATCACAAAGCCGAGGGCACGATGACAGCCGAGAAGCTCAACCGCTTTGCCGGCGAGGCTTACTTTTGCCGTGCATGCAAGTATGCCGAGCTGATATGCTACTATGGCGATGTACCTTATATGGAAGGTACCGAGACCATCAACGAGGCCGAGCAGAAAGGTCGCCGCGCCAGGAATGAGGTTAAGGAGCTCGCATACGCCGACTTTGACAAGGCTATCGAGTACCTGCCCGTCAGCTACGGCACAGCCGCTCAGCACGCCACCCGTGGTGCCGCACTCGCCATGAAAGCCCGTTTCGCTCTCTACAACGGCGACTTTGAAATCGCAGCCGACGCTGCCAGGAAGTGTATTGACCTGAAGGCTTACTCACTCGAACCCGAGTATGGCCGACTTTTCCTGCAAAGTACCAAGGAAAATCCCGAGAAGATTTTTGTCATCCCTCGTTCACTTGCCAATGACGTTATCCTTGACCAGTGGTTTGTCAACAACGGTCTGCCCCGTTGTGCCGGCGGCTACGGCTCTGACAATCCTTCGTGGGATTTGCTCGCCGCTTACCTGTGTACTGACGGTCTGCCCATCGACGAGTCTCCGCTCTTCAACCCCCGCAATCCATTCGCTAACCGTGACCCACGTTGCACAGCTACCATCGTTGAGTTCGGCACCGAGCACTGCGGTTTCGAGTACAATCCTCGTCCCGACGTTACCAAGGTTATGAATTACACCACCGGCAATATGCAGGACAATGCCGACAATCGTGCCGTCAACCAGTATGCTTCATACAATGGTCTTATCTGGAAGAAAGGTATCGACATCTCGTGGACCGAGAACGGTAAGAAAGTCGAGCGCGACTACATGATGATGCGTTATGCCGACGTACTGCTGATGTATGCCGAGGCCAAGATCGAGCTTGGTCAGATTGACGACAGCGTTCTTGACGCTATCAACACGGTGCGTGCACGTGCTTACGGCGTGGCTGTCGGTGCCACCGACTCTTATCCCGCCGTTACCATGGGTACTCAGGAGGAAATGCGCAAGGCCGTGCGCATCGAGCGACGCATGGAGCTCGCCAACGAGGGCCTGCGTTACATGGATCTTATACGCTGGAAACTCGCCTCAAAAGCGCTCAACGGCTACAACTACATCAACCTGCAGCCTACCGAGCTACTTAATAATATTGTTAAGAAAGACTTGTGGTTCTGGGGCATGACCCCTCAGATTGACGAGGATGGTCTCGCCGACTTCTCTGCACTCTACAATGCCGGTCTCGTGGCATACGGTGCCAAACGCGTCTTCCCCGACCGTCAGTACCTGTGGCCCATACCCACCCACGACATCGAGCTCTGCCCAAATCTTGGTAATAATCCCGGTTATTAATTGAAATAGTCATGAAATATAACACAATATATCGCAATATCGCCCGACTGACAGCTATCGCGCTGTTGGCCGGGACGGTGACCGCGTGTGACGACGAGGATATCGACAACAGCTATTCGCGCAGCAACTCGGTCATTCAGCTCGAGACCTCGAGCGACTATGTGGTGCTTGATGAGGCCAACCCCGATGCTGTGGCTCTGACCCTGACATGGAACGAGGCCCACCCCTATGGCAACGAGTTCATCACTACCTATCAGTATCAGTTGGACGCTGTCGGCAGCAAGGCTTCGGCTCTAAAGGAGTATGAAGACGACGGCATCTACACACGTCAGTACACCAACGCTCAGTTGCAGGAGCTTCTCATAGGTCACTTCGGCTGTCTCACCAGCTCCAACGTTACACTCAATCTCACTGTGACAGCCTCGTTCGAGGGTCCGCGCGTCGTTATTCCTGACATTGCGACCGCCTCGGTTACAGTCAAGACCTATGGCCCCAAACAGTATCTGGCCGACCGTCTCTTCATCGGTGGCGATGCCGTCGGTGAGCAGATCGAGCTCATGCCTACATCGGCCACCTCGGGCCTCTACACCTGGACCGGTGCCCTCAATGCCGGCAAGATTAACTTCCCCGTTATCTATGGCGACGAGAACAATGCTATATCGCCCGCCGAGGCCGACACACCCATTGGTGACGACGAGATGCCTGCCGTTATGGTTGATGCTGCTAAGGCCAATTATTGGGTGATACCTCAAGCCGATAATTATCGCATCACTGTCAACATGAACAACCACACTGTCAAGATTGTGCCCGCTGGCAGCATCATCGAGCTCGATCGCCTGTTCATGACAGGTGCCGCTACAGCCGATGCCATGATTGAGATAGAGCGCGCCCTCGAGGCCGATGACCTGTATGCATGGCGCGGCGAGCTTAAAGCCGGCAAACTGTACATGCCGCTTGAGTTCAACGACGACATCGCGGTATCGTTCGTGCCTAAAGACAAAAACAGCCATGACATCAACGACGGTGTGGCCCACGAGTTTGATCAGGTTCCCACCACATCGGGCACAATGGCGGCCTACTGGGAGATTCCCGCTGACGGTACTTACCGTGTCGTTGTCAATACTACCGATCACACCGTGACCATCTATTCGGCTGCTACCGATATGGCTAACATGTCAGTATCTTACAACAACACTGTCGACGGCATCAACCCCTACACTCAGGAGGTTACCGAGCTATGGATGTGGGGTGGGTTCAACTCTGCTTCACATGATGACGGGCTCAAAGCAGGTTTCCAGGCCAAATACAAGCTCACTCAGTCTAAGGCTAATCCCCACGTGTTTGTTTATCACGGGGATGCCTTGCCGCGTGCCACTATGAGTTCTGAGTCTTATAATAAAGATCCACAGCCAGGTGGTGTTAAGTTCCTGGTGACCAATATCGAGAACAACGTCTATGCTTACGGCTCGACTGCCGAGGCAAAACGCAATAGCAAGGTGGGATATGTGAAACCCGCATTAGGCGAGACGTCTACTCTCGTGGCCGGTCAGGGTGACAACCGTTACGCTTACTTCTGCATACCCGAAAACTGTAACTATGTGGTAGTGGATATAGAGAAACTGACAGTAATATTTGACAACAAGTAATTACAGCAAACGATGTCTACATTGAAAAATATATTCAGAAACCGTGTCCGCCTCGTGTTGGCGGGCACGGTACTCGCAGCCGCTTTGACTGCATGTGGTGATGACGAGGTTATCGAGTCAGGCTCTCACAATTGGGAGATGAGCGGTAATAAGATTGTCGATATAAAGCCCGAAAGATACAAGTTGCTACGCAATCCAATGACTGGATGGGTGCTCTATGCCGGACTCGGTGACGGACTGTCTGACACATTTTGGGAAGACTATGACAATTTTGAATCAACTGCCGGCCGTGTCAAAGTCAGTGACTACGCTCACACATTGTTCATACGTGCAGCGTGGACATACTTTAATCCCGAGGAGGGCGTATATGCCTGGGACGACAATTGCAATACAGTCGAGGCAAAGCGCTTCAAGATGTTGGTAAAGGGTGCTAAAGAGAGAAACATGAAGATAGCCTTCGGCTTCATTTGTGACAGCCAGGACAAGCATGATAATTTCACTCCCGATTATGTGAGAGAGGCTGGAGCAAAGGGGTATATTACTACTACCGGGTCGGTACAGGTATGGTCACCTTATCCTGATGATCCTGTCTTTCAGGAGAAACACGAGCGTTTCATCAAAGATTTTGCCGCTCGATGGGACAATGCCGAAGAGACTATGTATGTGAGTGGTACAGGTCTTGGTAAGTGGGGTGAGAGCCACTCAGCGAGATATTCTACCGGCAATGAGGCTCCCCGAAAGGCTGTGATTGATTGGATATCTGATTTGTACACGCGTTATATTACCCACGTGCCCATCTTTGTTAACTATCATCGTTGTCTTCTCACTACACGCGACTTTGATTGGAATTCAGTCGATCCTGACACTGAGCCTATTTTGCTTGAGCTTATCGACAAGGGGTATTCACTGCGTCATGATGCCTTTGGTATGAAGACCTATTATACTACTTGGGAGCGCAATTTTGCTGCATCGCAACGTTACAACCGACCTATCATAGCCGAGGGTGGCTGGGTTAAAGGTTCTCATGGCAACTCAATCAAGGGTGATGGTTATGCCGACTATGCCGATGTGCGTCGCGGTGAATATAATGAAGCTAAAGGCGCATTTGTAAACATGATGGATTTTCGCTACAACAGCAATCTCACATGGGGCGAGACATGGTCGTGGTTTAACGAGGCATACGACCTGGTTGAGGAGTTCATTGCCGAGGGCGGCTACCGTCTGTATCCTGACAAAATTTCGCTTCCTGTGTTCCCCGGCGGGTCAGACAATGTTACCGTGACTCACCGCTGGAGCAACCTCGGCTGGGGTTACTGTCCCACCAATATTCCACAGTGGAACCAGAAATACAAGGTTGCATTCGCGCTGCTCGATAAGTCGACGATGAAACCCGTAAAAGTGTATGTCGATTCAGAGCCCTGCCTCAACACATGGATCAAGGGGCGCCCCTCGACCTACGAGACCCGTTTCAACATGGGTGGTGTCAAGGCCGGCGAATACATCTGGGCTGTAGGACTTGTAGACACTACCCGCGATAACGAGATAGGACTGCAGATTTCGGCCAAAGGCGACATCACCCCCGAAGGCTGGCTTAAACTCACCACCGTTAACGTAAAATGAACCGACTGAAAAGATATTGCACAGCATTGGCACTGGCGCTCACCTCGCTGTCGTGGGCGTCGGCAGCCGATGTCTGGGTCGAGGCCGAGTCGTTTGCCGACAAAGGCGGCTGGGTACTCGACCAGCAGTTCATGGACTTGATGGGTTCGCCCTACCTGATGGCTCACGGCATGGGTCGTCCTGTCGAGGATGCCGGGACCGAGATTGATGTTCCCGAGAAGGGAAAATACACGGTCTATGTGCGCACGTTCAACTGGACTTCGCCCTGGAGTGATGCCGATGGGCCCGGCCGTTTCAAGGTCAGGGTAGGGGGCAAGACTCTTCCCGTCGAGCTTGGTTCAAAAGGTAATACATGGCAGTGGCAGCGCGCCGGTGAAATTACACTCAAACCCGGACGTCACACAGTTGCGCTTCACGACCTTACAGGCTTTAACGGCCGGTGTGACGCCCTCTTGTTGACAACCGATGCCGACATTCAGCTGCCCGACAGCGGTGATGAGCTGGCAGCCATGCGCCGCAAGGCTCTCGGTCTCGACACGGCTGCCGTCAGTGTCGCCGACTATGACCTGGTGGTTGTCGGTGGCGGTATCGCCGGCATGTGTGCGGCTGTCAGTGCCGCGCGTGGCGGCCTCAATGTTGCTCTCGTCAACGACCGCCCCGTTCTCGGCGGTAATAACAGCTCGGAGGTGAGGGTACATCTCGGCGGATATGCCGAGATTGGCCCCAATAAAGGTCTGGGGCGCATGATCAGGGAGTTTGGTCACTCACGTTCGGGCAATGCCAAGCCCGCCGATTTCTATGAGGATGCCAAGAAAGACTCGTTCATCATGGCCGAGCCGGGTGTTACGCTCTACCCCTGTTACAGGGCTATGGCTGTCGACACCGAGGGCAATCACATAACGTCGGTGACAATTCAGAGTATCGAGAACAACAGCGAGATGGTGTTACGCGCCCCGCTGTTCAGTGACTGCACAGGCGACGGCACGATAGGCGCGCTCGCCGGTGCCGACTATGTGAGTGGCCGCGAGGCACGCAGCGAGTACAATGAGCCGCTTGCTCCCGAGACGGCCGACGCCATGACTATGGGTGTCTCTATACAATGGTACACAGGCCAAGGTGACAAGGCATCACGCTTCCCCGAGTTCAGCTATGGCATCGAATTTACGCCCGACAACTGCGAGCGTGTGACAATGGGCGAGTGGAAGTGGGAGACAGGCATGAACCGTGACCAGATTGCCGAGGCCGAGACCGTCCGTGACTATGGCCTGCTGGTGATATTCTCCAACTGGAGTTTTCTGAAGAACCATCTTGCCGACAATGAGGCTTACCGCAACCGCTCGCTCGAGTGGGTGGGCTACATATCGGGCAAGCGCGAGTCGCGCCGACTGCTCGGCGACTACATCCTCAAGCAGGACGATATCGACAAGAACGTCTTTCACGAGGACGCCTCGTTCACAACCACATGGAGTCTCGACCTGCATTTCCCCGACCCCGAGAACAGCCGTCGTTTCCCCGGCAACGAGTTCAAGGCTGCCACAAACCATGTGTTCATACACCCTTACGCCGTGCCATACCGTTGTCTTTATTCACGCAATATCGACAACCTGTTCATGGCCGGTCGCAATATCAGTGTCACCCACGTGGCCCTCGGTACCGTGCGCGTCATGCGCACGACAGGCATGATGGGTGAGGTCGTCGGCATGGCGGCGTCACTGTGCAGGAAACACGATGTGTCTCCGCGTGAAGTCTACCGCAGCCATCTGCCCGAGCTTGTTGCCATGATGCAGGCAGGCGCCGGTAAGCCCGACAGCCAGTTGCCCGACAACCAGCGGTTCAATCTGCCAAATGAGCTCCTTGACACACCGCGAATGCTCAAATAACCACTTGCACGAAGTTTCAGCTATATGAATTTGAGGAATTTGATTATATCGCTATCCCTTGCCGCGGCACCCGCTGTCATGGCAGGGGATTGCTACTCTATACTTTCGGGCGACACGCTCCGCATGGGCAATGACCTGATAGAACGCGTCTATCTATGGAATAACGGCCACCTCATTACCTGTCGTGTTACTGACAAGCAGTCGGGCAAGACATTGGTGTCAGACGGCAGTCGCCCCGACTTTGCCGTGAACCGGGCCGAGCCGTCTGACGGTCACATGACGGTCACTACAGTCGATGGTGATGGCATTCGCCCGGCTCACACTGTGGCGACTATCAATTACAGCCTTGGTGACCTTGATGTAGAGCGCAGCTACAGGCTATATGACGGCGTGCCGGCAATAGCGGTCGATACGCGACTGCGCGGCACGTTGAGCGGAGTTGCCGAAAAGGAACTCAGTGCGGCCGACCGCAGCAACATCGAGCATGCCGAGGATATGAAGGTGAAACCTGTCACGGCTGTTCTCGACCGCCTGTCTTTACCGGGCAATCACTGGCACGGCCGTGCGGTCGAGTTCCGTGACATCACCGACTGGAACAACAATCTGGTCGACACGCGCGATTTCATATCTTATCGTAAGACAAACTACCGTGGCAACATACTGTCGGTGACCGATGGTGTCAACGACGGCGGCTTCATTTTTTTGAAAGAAGCTCCATGTTCGGGAGTACAGCTTGCCTACAACGGCGGTGATTTTATCAGTGACTTCGGGACGTTCATGGTCACCGGCATCGGCGTGACCGATAAGGATGTGACCCCCGACAAGTGGACATCGACCTACAGCACGGTGTTGTGTACACACGGCGGTGGCGAACTTGAAGCACTCAAGGCCCTGCGCGGCTATCAGAAACAGTGTCGCGTGCTCGACCCCGGGCGCGACGAGATGGTGATGATGAACACCTGGGGCGACCGCTCACAGGATGCCAAGGTCAACGAGGCCTTTTGTCTGGCCGAGCTCGAACGCGCTGCCCGTCTCGGCATCTCGCTGTTTCAGATCGACGATGGCTGGCAGGCCGGCAAGAGTCCCAACTCGGCCACGGCCGGCGGCTCGTTTAAAGATATATATGCCAATGCCGACTACTGGACTCCCGATCCTGTCAAGTATCCGCGCGGCCTCACTCCCATCGTTGAGCGTGGACGCGAGCTGGGAATAGAGATTGGTCTCTGGTTCAATCCGAGCGTGCAGAATGACTTTGCCGACTGGGAAAAAGATGCCGCCACTATCGTGGGACTATGGCGCAAATATGGCATACGTATGTTCAAGATCGACGGTCTCACCGTTACATCCAAGACGGGCGAGGAAAATCTGCGCCGGCTGTTTGACCGCGTGCTTGCCGATACCGGCAACAGCGTGATGTTCAATCTCGATGCTACTGCAAGCCGTCGCGGCGGCTATCACTTCTTCAATGAGTACGGTAATATTTTCCTCGAGAACCGTTACACCGACTGGGGTAACTATTATCCCTACTGGACGCTGCGCAACCTGTGGATGCTGTCGCGCTACGTGCCGGCCGAGAAACTGCAGGTCGAGTTCCTCAACAAGTGGAGAAATGACGACAAATACCCCCACGACCCGTTCGCGCCGGGTACCTACGACTTCGGTTACCTGTTTGCAACCACCATGGCCGGGCAGCCGCTTGCCTGGATGGAGGCATCAAATCTGCCCGACGAGGCATTTTCGATAAAGCCGCTTGTCGATGCCTACCGTGAGGTTCAGCACGACTTTCACCGTGGCGTGATACTGCCTGTGGGCAATGAACCCGATGGCCGTTCATGGACGGGCTTCCAGTCAATTACAGGCGACAATGAAGGTTATTTGTTGTTGTTCCGTGAGCTCAACGACACGCCGCGCGGCTCAGTCGCAACATGGTTGCCCGAGGGGGCGAAAGTCAAACTCACCCGGGTGTTGGGCAACGGTAAGAATCAAAACCTTAAAGTAGGGCGTGACGGTGTCATCGACATCACTATCAACCGTCCCAATGATTTTGTCATGTATAAGTATAGCACGACCAATTGAAAAAAACATTATATATATTATGAGAGTCAGATTATTTATCACATTATTATTTGTATCGCTTCTGGCAATCGCCCAGCCAAGCGAGCGATTGTATCACGTGGCTGTCAGTCCGGCCGGCGGTGAGTGGAACTACGCGCCGGGTCAGAAAGTTGGTTTTGACATTTGTCTGACCCGCTGTGATGTTCCGACGGGCGATGTTGAGGCAACCTACGAGATAAGCGAGGACATGATGGCCCCGTTCAAGACAGGTAGCGTCAGGTTGAAGAACGGCCGAGCCACGATAGCCGGCGAGACCATGAAAAAGCCCGGTTTCATGCGCTGCAAGGTGACGCTGAAACAGGATGGCCGCGAATACACTGGTATGGCTACTGTAGGTTTCTCGCCCGAGAAACTTCAACCCATCACACAACAGCCGGCCGATTTCCACGAATTCTGGGATAAAGCTATTGCCGATGCCCGCAAATGGGATCTCGAGCCTATGATGACTCTCTTGCCCGAGAAATGTACGCCCATGGTGAATGTCTATCATGTCTCGTGGGCAAATTGCGGCTGGGCTTCACGCATGTACGGCATCCTGACTGTGCCTGTCGCTCCCGGCAAGTATCCTGCCGTTCTCAAGCTCCCCGGTGCCGGCGTGCGTGGCTACAATGGCGACATAGGCCACACTGAGAAAGGTGTCATGATTCTCGAGATCGGTATTCACGGTCTTCCCGTCACCTTGCCGGCCGAGGTGTACACAGGCCTGTATAACGGCGCACTCAAAGGTTATCACTCTTTCAATCTCGACGATCGCGACCGTTTCTATTATAAGCGCGTGATTACCGGCTGTGTGCGCGCCATTGACTTTATCGAGCAGCTGCCCGAGTTCAACGGCTGTCTAGCCACGTTCGGCGGCAGTCAGGGTGGCGGTTTGTCAATCATCGTCGCCGGCATTGACAAGCGTGTCGATGCTCTTGTCTCGTATTACCCCGCCATGAGCGATATGGCCGGTTATACGGCCGGACGTGCCGGCGGCTGGCCTCACACGTTAAAAGACAAATGCTTCCACACACCCGAGATTGTCAACACACTCTCATATTACGATGTGTCGAGCTTTGCGCGCGAAATTTCTGTGCCCGGATTCTACACGTTCGGTTACAACGACATGGTGTGTCCGCCCACTACTACCCACTCGGTCTATAACGTCATTGATGCTCCAAAACAACTGAAAGTAGCCGAGAATACAGCCCACTATGCCTACAATGAGCAGAATTGGGATGCCTGGAATTGGGTGATTAAGTTCCTGAAAGATTGCTCGACTCAAAAATGATTGATATGAAGCGAATAATATATTCACTGGCGCTCATTGTAGCGTCACTCTCGGCCTCGGCCGCCTCAATTACAAATGTGTATGGTCGCGACTACAAGCTGCTTAATGGCCGCTGGGATGCCATCGTCGACCTGTATGATCAGGGTGACCGCATGAAGGTCTATGAAAACCGCAAGCCCGCGACCGCGACCGATTTCTACGAGTATTCGTTTGACGGCGGACTGCGCCTTGAGGTTCCCGGCGACTGGAACTCACAGTCCCCCGAGCTCAAATATTATGAAGGTACCGTGTGGTATGGCCGTCACTTCAATGCTGAGCCCCGGCCCGGTGAGCGTGAAATACTCTACTTTGGATCTGTCAGCTACCGTTGTAACATCTATCTGAACGGTAGGTTGATAGGTAGCCATGAGGGTGGTTTCACACCTTTTGAGATTGATGTTACCGACGACCTGAAGATCGGTGACAACTTTCTCGTGGTTGAGGTCAACAACCGCCGCACCAAGGATGCCATCCCGGCACTCGCATTTGACTGGTGGAACTACGGCGGTATTACACGCGACGTGATGCTTGTCACCGTCCCCGACAATTATGTACGTGATTACACCGTCCAGCTTGACCGTTCCAAGGCCGATGTAATAAACATCGACGTGACAATGTCACAGCCTGTGGCCGGCGTCAATGTCAGTGTCGATATTGCCGGGCTGGGCAAGCGTTTTGACGGTGTTACCGATGCCGAGGGCAAGGTAAGCGGTTCTATTAAGAGTAAGAACCTCAAACGCTGGGCTCCCGACGCGCCCGTGTTGTATGACGTTACTGTCACCGGTGGCAGCGATGCCGTCAAGGAGCGTATCGGCTTCAGAAACATAGGGGTCGACGGCACGAAGATACTCATAAACGGCGAGCCTCAGTTCATGCGTTGCGTGTCGTTCCACGAGGAGATTCCGCAGCGCATGGGGCGAGCTTTCTCAAAAGCCGATGCCACGATGCTGCTTAATGAGGCCCGTGATCTTGGTGTCAACATGATACGTCTCGCCCACTACCCCCAGAACGAGTACACCGTACGTATGGCCGAGGAGATGGGCATCGTACTGTGGCAGGAAATACCAGTATGGCAGGGTATTGATTTCACCGATGACGCTACCCGCGCCAAAGCTCAGTCAATGCTCACCGAGATGATCCAACGCGACAAGAACCGCTGTGCCGTCGGTTTCTGGGGTGTTGCCAACGAGACCAAGCCCTCGCCCGAGCGTGACGACTTCCTGAAATCGCTGCTCGCTACTGGCCGGGCTATCGACACAACGCGCCTCTATGTTGCCGCGTTCGACCTCGTGGAGTTTGACCGAGACCGTCAGTTGTTCACTATGAACGACCCCTTTACCGACAATCTTGATGTCGTTGCCGTCAATAAATACATGGGCTGGTATCATCCCTGGCCATTGAGTCCCGACAAAGCCGTGTGGGATGTAAACCCCGACAAACCGCTTATCATATCCGAGTTTGGCGGCGAGGCTCTTTTCGGGCAGTCGGGCAGCAGCGATGTGACATCATCCTGGAGCGAAGACTATCAGGCCCGGCTCTATCGCGACAATCTCGCTATGTTCGAGAATATCCCCAATCTTGCCGGTGTATCGCCCTGGATTTTGTTTGACTTCCGCTCTCCGTTCCGCTTCCATCCCACCAATCAGGAGGGCTGGAACCGCAAGGGGCTTGTCTCGGATCGCGGTCAGCGCAAAAAGGCGTGGTACATAATGCGTGATTATTACAACAAAAAGCGTAACCGTTAATCGTATTTTTTCCGTATATTTGTGAAATGAAAAGATTATTATCACTATATCTGGTCGTTGCCCTGTCTCTTTTATCGGCCTCGGCGCGCACTGTGCGCATCCTCGCCATCGGCAACAGTTTTTCACAGGATGCTGTCGAGCAATACCTGCATGAACTCGCCCTCGCCGGCGGCGACACCGCCATCATAGGCAACATGTATATCGGCGGCTGCTCGCTCGAGCGCCATGTCAACAACGCCCGTGGAGACAAGCACGATTACGCTTACCGCAAGATAGGCGCTGATGGTGTGAAGATCGAACGTAAGAACGCCTCACTGCTTGAAGCTCTCAACGATGAGCCCTGGGATTATATCTCGATGCAGCAGGCCAGCCCGCTGTCAGGTCTCTATGAGAGTTATAGCGAGTGGTTGCCCGAACTTAATACTTTTGTTAAGAAAAACGGCCCGTCAAAGGCCCGTCGCGTCATGCACCAGACATGGGCTTACAGCAAGGATGCCTCACACACCGGTTTCAAAAACTATGACCGCGACCAGCTCAAGATGTACAATGCTATCGTCGACGCCAACAAGAAAGCTGCCAGGGCGGTAGGTATCAAGACTATTATTCCGTCGGGTACAGCCATTCAGAATGCCCGCACCTCTTACCTCGGCGACCATCTTAACCGCGACGGTTATCACCTTGACTATGGGGTAGGGCGCTTCACCGCCGCGTGCGCATGGTATGAGAAGCTGTTCGGTCACGATGTAGAGAAGAACAGCTACATCCCTGCCCGTATGTCGCCCGATATAGCACGTGTCGCCAAGTCGGCCGCCCACGCTGCCGTGCAGCACCCCGATGCTGTGACCGACCTGTCGGCAATTGAGCCTGGAACTATATTATATAAGGATAGCCGCGTGCCTGTCGAGGTGCGCGTCGAGGATTTGCTGTCGCGCATGAACACCGAGGAGAAAATTCTGCAACTCAACCAGTACACTCTCGGCCGCAATAACAACGCTAACAATGTGGGCGAGGAGGTAAAGAATATCCCAGCCGAGATAGGTTCGCTGATTTACTTTGACGAGGATCCCGAGCTGCGCAACGCCATGCAGCGCCGTGCTGTCGAGGAGTCACGTCTCGGTATTCCCATCGTGTTCGGCTACGATGCCATTCACGGTTTCCGCACGGTTTACCCCATATCGCTGGCTCAGGCCTGCTCGTGGAACCCCGCTCTTGTCAAAGACGCTGCCGCGGTGTCGGCTCTTGAGTCGCGCCTGTCGGGTGTCGACTGGACGTTCTCACCGATGATTGATGTGGCCCGCGATCCCCGCTGGGGCCGTGTCGCCGAGGGCTATGGCGAGGATCCCTATGCCAACGGCGTGTTCGGTGCCGCTACCGTGCGTGGTTATCAGGGTAAAAATCTGGCCGACAGCACCAGTATTGCCGCGTGTCTGAAACACTACGTGGCCTACGGCGCGTCAGAGGCCGGCCGCGACTATGTCTATACCGAGGTATCGCCCCAGACTTTGTGGGATACATATCTCATACCCTACGAAATGTGTGTCAAGGCCGGTGCACAGACTCTTATGAGTTCGTTCAACGACATCAGCGGTGTGCCCGGTTCGGCCAATCACTACACCATGACCGAAATTCTGAAAAACCGCTGGGGTCATGACGGTTTCATTGTCAGCGACTGGGGCGCTATCGAGCAGCTTAAAAATCAAGGCAATGCAGCCGATAAGAAAGAGGCTGCCGAGCGTGCTTTCAATGCCGGTCTCGAGATGGACATGATGAGCCACGCCTATGATCGTCACCTCGCCGACCTGATTGCCGAGGGTAAGGTGTCAGAGGCTCAGCTCGACGAGGCCGTTCGCCGTGTGCTGCGTGTCAAGTTCCGCCTCGGTTTGTTTGAAAATCCCTACACGCCCTCAGTACTCGACCGCTTTCTGCGTCCCGAGTCACGTGAGATTGCCGGGCGTCTGGCTGCCGAGTCGATAGTGTTGTTGAAAAACGACTCTACTCTCACACTTCCGCTTGCCAACGCCTCCAAGATAGCGGTCATCGGCCCGATGGCCCGTAATGGCTGGGACATGCTCGGCTCATGGCTCGGTCACGGTAAGCCCGAGGATGTAGTCACCTTGTGGGATGGCATTGTCAGCGAGTTCGGCGACCGTGCCGAGATAAAATATGCCGAGGGCAGCAAGCGCGAAGGTGATGACCGCAGTGGTTTCGGCGAGGCTGCCGATACCGCCGCGTGGGCCGATGTCGTGATTTTGTGTCTTGGCGAGAATCTGCGCTGGAGCGGTGAGAATGCTTCGCGCTCATCTATCGCGTTGCCTGCCATTCAGGAGCAGCTTGTCGAGGCTGTTGCCGCTGCCGGCAAGCCAGTCGTGTTAGTCCTCTCAAATGGCCGCCCGCTCGAGCTTAACCGCATTGAACCACACGCCAACGCCATCCTTGAGATATGGCAGCCCGGTGTTGAGGCAGGTAATGCCGTGGCCGGCATTCTGTCGGGTCGTGTCAATCCGTCGGGCAAGCTCGCCATGACGTTCCCCTATTCAACCGGGCAGATTCCGATTTACTATAACCGCCGCAAGAGCGGACGTCACCATCAGGGTTTCTATCAGGATATCACAAGCAAGCCGATGTATGAGTTCGGCCACGGCTTGAGCTATACCACATTTGAGTATGGCGACCTGTCGGCCTCGCAGACCGATTTCAAGCGCGGCGACAAGATAAGGGTTTCGGTTCCTGTCTCCAACACAGGTCGTGTGGCAGGTGACGAGTCAGTGCTGTGGTTCATTCAGGATCCCTACTGCTCGATTACGCGTCCCGAGCGCGAGCTAAAATACTTCGAGAAAAAGCACCTCGAGCCAGGTCAGACTGTGGTCTATACATACACTATTGATCCGATGCGTGATCTCAGTTATGTCGATGCCGATGGCCGTCGCTTCCTCGAGCCTGGCGAGTATCGTGTACTCGTCGGCAACAAGACTCTCACACTAAACTGTATAGAATGATGCGTCGCTTCATACTATCGTCAGCAGCCGTGCTGACATGTTTCGTGCTGGGGGCGGTTACAATCGGGAAAGAGCACAAAGAGCGTGCCCGCAAACTCGTCGAGGCCATGACGCTCGACGAAAAAATCGACTATCTCTCGGGCGAGACATCGTTCTCGTTGCGCCCCGTCGAGAGGTTGGGAATACCGAGAATACTGTTGGCCGACGGCCCTCAGGGCATCCGCAATCATTGCGAGCACAGCACGCTCTACCCAAGCGGTATTCTGCTCGCTGCGACCTGGAACCGCGACCTGGCGCGCCGCTACGGTGAATCGCTCGGCGACGATGCCCGTGCTCGCGGTGTCGGCATATTGCTCGGCCCTGGCGTGAACATGTACCGCTCGCCGCTGTGTGGCCGCAATTTCGAGTATATGGGTGAGGATCCGTTCCTGACATCCGAGATTGCCGCCTATTATATCAACGGTGTGCAGTCGCGCGGAGTCATCGCTACGATCAAGCACTTTGCCGGCAACAACCAGGAGTGGAACCGCCACCACGCGAGCAGCGACATTGATGAGCGCTCGCTCAATGAGATTTATTTCCCCGCGTTCCGCAAGGCCGTTCAGAAGGCCGGTGTCGGAGCCGTCATGAACAGCTATAACCTGCTCAATGGCGTCCATGCTACCGAGAACCGCTGGCTCGATACCGATGTGCTGCGCGAAACATGGGGCTTTGACGGCATATTGATGAGCGACTGGACGTCGGTCTACTCCACGGTCAATGCCGCCAATGCCGGGCTTGATCTGGAAATGCCCAAAGGGGTGTTCTTCACCAGACCTTTAATAAAGGATGCGATAGCCACGGGCCGCATTACCGAGGAAACGATTAACCGTAAGGTCGAGCACTTGCTGTCGACATTCATCGCGTTCGGCCTCCTTGACCGCGAGCAGAAAGACACGGCAATACCCCAGGATAATGATAACTCGCGCCTGACAGCTCTTGATGTCGCGCGCGAGGGTATCGTGCTGCTGAAGAACAGCGACGGTATTCTCCCGCTCAAGGGGCGCACTGTCGTCCTTGGGCCTAATGCCGGGCGCATCCCCACAGGTGGCGGCAGCGGCTTCGTGTCGCCGTTTTCGGTCACGACGGTGGCCGCCGGTATGAGCGAACTGAACAAACGGTGTGTGGCATTGACCGACGATATCCTGTACCGCGATGTCACAGGTGACATATATACCGACTCGACATGTACCGAGAGAGGTTTTGCAGGCAAATATTATAAAAATATGACCCGCGAGGGCGAGCCTGCGGCAGTGCGCACCGACTCGGTAATAAAATTCGTCTGGCAGCGGTCGGCTCCGTTCGACGGTTTCCCCGAAGACCATTTCTCGGCCGAGTGGACTGCGTTCTACCGTCCCGAGTTTGATACACTTCTCAAAATCCGTGTAAGCGGCGACGACGGTTACCGTGTCAGCATCAACGGCAAGGTGATTGCGGCCGACTGGGGCAACCACGCGCTGTCATCGCGCGAGGTCGAGTACAGCGTCGAGGGCGGCAAAGGCTACGACATTCATGTCGAGTATTTCGACAATATATCTGACGCTACAATGGTATGTTCAATCATGGCGCTGAATGAGCAATTGCTTGCGCGCGAACTGAAACGTGCCGACAATGTGGTCTACTGCACCGGTTTCAACAGCGATGTCGAGGGCGAGGGTTTTGACCGCAACTTTGCATTACCTTCTTATCAGGAGCGGTTTATGAAGCGCCTTCTCGACTTCAATCCCAATCTTGTCGTTGTGGTCAATGCCGGTGGCGGTGTCGATTTCTCGGCATGGGACGAGCTCGCGCGTGCCATATTGCTGGCTTGGTATCCAGGTCAGGAAGGCGGCCGTGCTATAGCCGAGATTCTAACGGGCCGACTGTCGCCGAGCGGCAAGTTGCCTATATCGATTGAAAACCGCCTCGAGGATAACCCCTGTGCGGCCAATTACCACAAGAACGCCGAGCCCAAAGAGCGTGAGTGTGCCCATGTCGACTATCGCGAGGGTGTGTTCACAGGCTATCGCGGCTATGACCGTAGCGGTGTCAAGCCACGTTACCCGTTCGGTTTCGGCCTCGGTTACTCGACGTTTGAGTTCGGCAATCTCGAGATCAGCAAGACAGGTGAAAATGAAGTCGAGGTGTCGTTTGACATCAGGAACACAGGCAAGGTCAAGGCCGCCGAGGTGGCTCAGATTTATGTGTCTGACTCCGAATCATCGGTACCGCGCCCGGCAAAAGAGCTTAAAGGCTTTGAGAAAGTAACGCTTAATCCCGGCGAGAGCCGTCGTGTCACCGTTACGCTCGACAAAGAAGCCTTCGAGTATTATGATATGAACGCGGGCAGCTTTGTTGTAGAGCCCGGTAAGTTTGTAATCTCGGTAGGAAATTCATCTGATAATCTGCCGCTTAAATCAACAGTGATATTATGAATAAATTATTCCTCTCAGCGTGTGTCGCCCTGACGGTTGCATCGGCAGCCGTGGCTCAGCGCGGTGTCACCACACTCAAATCGGGCTGGCGGTTCACGCAGGCCGATGATTCGGCGGCCATAGCGCCGGGCTATGACGACAGCGCGTGGCAGTCGGTCACTGTTCCCCACGACTGGGCCATCACCGGCCCGTTCGATCGCCGTCACGACCTGCAGGTGGTGGCTATCACCCAGGATGGCGAGAAAACTGCAAGTACGAAGTCCGGCCGCACGGGCGGTCTGCCCTATATGGGTACCGGCTGGTATCGCACTATGTTTGATGCTACCCCAGGCCGCATGGTGTCGCTGCTGTTTGACGGAGCCATGAGCGATGCCCATGTCTGGGTCAATGGTCACTATGTCGGCGCGTGGCCTTACGGGTACAACTCGTTTCATTTTGATGTGACACCTTATCTCAACTCCGACCGACGCGATAATGTGCTTGCTGTCAGACTTGAGAATCTGCCGTTCTCGTCGCGTTGGTATCCCGGCGCCGGCTTGTATCGCAACGTCCATGTTATCGAGACCGACTCGGTACACATTCCCGTGTGGGGTACATGTGTTACGACTCCCCATGTCGGGAGCGATTTTGCCACCGTCAAATTACTGACAACTGTGCTCAACTCGGCCGACCGTGACATCGAGGTCACTACCGACATCCTGTCGCCCGACGGCGAGGTGGTGGCTACGCGTACTACACGTGGCCGCATCAACCACGGGCTGCCTGTTGAGCAGAATTTTGAGGTAAAGAGTCCGGCCCTGTGGTCGCCCGAGAGTCCGTCGCTCTATGTGGCGCGCACCACTGTCACCGACGACAGCGGCCGGCAGGTCGACAGCTACGACACCCGTTTCGGCATACGCTCGATCGAAGTTATTCCCGAGCGCGGATTCTTTCTCAATGGCGAGCCCCGCAAGTTCCGCGGCGTGTGCAACCATCACGACCTTGGCCCCCTCGGTGCCGCTGTCAACCGTTCGGCTCTGCGCCATCAGCTCAGGTTGCTCAAGGATATGGGGTGTGACGCCGTGCGCACATCTCACAACATGCCCGACCCTCAGCTCGTTGAGCTGTGCGATGAGATGGGACTCATGATGATGGTCGAGCCGTTCGACGAGTGGGACATCGCCAAGTGTGAGAACGGCTATCACCGCTTCTTCGACGAGTGGGCCGAGCGCGACATGGTCAATATGCTCCACCGCTACCGCAACCACCCGTCGGTAGTGATGTGGTCGATAGGCAACGAGGTGCCTACCCAGTGCAGCGACGACGGCTACCGTGTGGCCCGGTTCCTACAGGATATCTGCCACCGCGAGGATCCCACGCGACCCGTCACATGTGGCATGGATCAGGTGTCATGTATTCTCGATAACGGCTTCGGCTCGATGATTGAGGTGCCAGGACTCAACTACCGCACTCACCGCTACCTCGAGGCCTACGACCGACTGCCCCAGCGCCTGATTTTAGGCTCCGAGACCGGGTCGACAATCAGCTCGCGCGGCGTCTACAAATTCCCTGTCGAGGTCTCTAACACCGCCATGCACCCCGACCACCAGTCGAGCGGCTATGACACCGAGAGCTGCCGATGGTCAAACGTCCCCGATGTCGACTTCGCCCTCGCCGACGACTATGACTGGACTATGGGACAGTTCGTCTGGACCGGCTTCGACTATCTCGGTGAGCCGTCGCCCTACAACGATGCGTGGCCAAGTCACAGCTCAATGTTCGGTATCATTGACCTCGCCTCGCTACCCAAAGACCGCTACTACCTGTTCCGCAGCCAGTGGAACACCACCGATACCACCCTCCATATCGTGCCTCACTGGACGTGGCCCGGTCGCGAAGGTCAGGTTACCCCCGTCATGGTGTACACCTCGCTGCCCGAGGCCGAGCTGTTTATCAACGGCAAGAGCCGGGGGCGCCTGCGCAAATTCACCCGCGACGAGGCAGCGGCGTCAGAAGACGACACGATGGCCCTACTGCGTCGGTACCGCCTTATATGGATGGATGCTGTTTATGAGCCGGGCGAACTGAAAGTGGTGGCCTATGACGCCGACGGTAACAAGGCTGCCGAGCGTGTCGTGCATACTGCTGGCAAGCCCTATGCGCTCAAGCTCACACCAGCCGTCGACAGCCTTGCGGCCGATGGCGAAGACTTGGCCTACGTCACCGTGTCGGTAGTCGACCGTCAGGGTAACACCTGCCCCGCCGATTCTCGCCTTGTCAGGTTCAAAGTCACCGGTCATGGCAACTACCGAGCCGCCGCAAATGGCGATGCCACCTCGCTCGACCTCTTCCACGAGCCGCAGATGCCCCTCTTCAGTGGCAAATGTACCGCCATAATCCAAAGCTCCCCGCCTCCCGGCACCGTCACCCTGACAGCC
>CAMWLW010000025.1 GCA_947175245.1 uncultured Bacteroidales bacterium | reverse complement strand
ATATATATGTATAACAATGGGCACCCCGTTACCGACACCGGGTGCCCATTATTGTTAATTGTCGTAATTTAGTTTCTGATATCAACTTTTATTTGTACCTTTGTGGCGTCTTATGACACTTGTGGACAAATTTGGCTGCTTGCAACCACACAAAAAAATGCTAAAACTGCTCGGAAAAACAGCGCCGGCCTTATTGTGAACCGTCAGGTTGAGCTGGTTCGGCATCTTATCCGATTTGAGGTTATTAGTGTTATTGTGCGTTAGTGGCGGCAGCGAGTCCCACGGTAACGCATTTTTTATTTAAACACTATAACTGTTATGAATTATCTTTTTACTTCTGAGTCGGTGTCTGAGGGACACCCCGATAAAGTAGCCGACCAGATTTCGGACGCCGTCCTCGACGAGTTCCTTGCCCACGACCCCCAGTCTAAGGTGGCCTGTGAGACACTCGTCACTACCGGCCAGGTAGTCGTCGCCGGCGAGGTCAAGAGCCGTGCCTATATCGACCTGATGGATGTGACACGCCGTGTCATCAAGAGTATTGGCTATGACCGCAGTGAGTACAAGTTTGACGGCGAGGCATGCGGCGTGCTGTCGGCTCTTCACGAGCAGAGTCAGGACATCAACCGTGGCGTCGAGCGCGTCGACCCTGCCTCACAAGGTGCCGGCGACCAGGGCATGATGTTCGGTTATGCCACCAACGAGACCCCTGTCTACATGCCGCTCACCGTGGCGTTGAGCCATGCGCTGCTCAAAGAGCTCTCAAAAATCAGACACGACCTCTCGGCCATGACCTATATCAACGAGCAGGGCGAGCGCGTGAGCTACCTGCGCCCCGACTCCAAGAGCCAGGTGACTGTCGAGTACACCGAGGATCACAAGCCCGTGCGCGTACACACCATCGTCGTCTCGACCCAGCACGATGACTTCATCAAGCCCGACGACAAGCGTTCACAGGCCGAGGCCGACGAGGAGATGCTGCGCATCATCAGCGACGACGTGCGCCGCGTTCTCATCCCCCGCGTCAAAGAGCAGCTGCCCGATAATCTCAAAGCACTCCTCGACGACAACTTTGTGCTGCACGTCAACCCCACCGGCAAGTTTGTCATCGGCGGCCCCCACGGCGACACCGGTCTGACCGGCCGCAAGATTATCGTCGATACCTATGGCGGCCGCGGAGCACACGGCGGCGGCGCTTTCTCGGGCAAAGACCCCAGCAAGGTTGACCGTTCGGCAGCCTATGCAGCCCGTCACATAGCCAAGAATCTCGTTGCCGCCGGTGTGTGTGACCGCGCGCTCGTGCAGGTGGCCTATGCTATCGGAGTCGCCGAGCCCGTAAGTCTCTATGTCAATACCGACGGCAGCGCCAAGGTCGACATGAGCGACGCTCAGATTTCGGAGATTGTCAAAGGTCTTTTTGACATGCGCCCCTATGCTATCGAGCAGCGTTTCAAACTGCGCACACCCATCTACCTCGAGACCGCTACCTACGGCCACCTCGGCCGCACGCCCCGTCGTGTCACCAAGCACTTCAGCTCCAAGTATGAAGGCGAGAAAGTCATCGAGGTCGAGCTCTTCAGCTGGGAGAAACTCGACTATGTTGACGCCATCAAAGACGCCTTTAAACTATAATATCTTATAAAATAACAAATTGCGCGAATCACACGCTTCATGACGCTGTGTGGTTCGCGCAATTTGTTTTTATGTCGTATAATCAGCGGGCGGTAATCTCGTCGACAAACAGGAAGCCGAGACAGCCTCTCAGCGGGTGTGAGTCGGGAAGCACCCACTGGGGTTTGATTACCACGCGCAGCTTCGACAGCTCGCGCGGGGCGAATTTCACCGTGTGGTTTGCGACCTCAAACTGACGCGACGCGTCCATCTCGGGGTATTCCTCGGTTGCGAGCAGTTCAAACTTATCGCTTCCGGGAGCCATGCCGTACACCTCGACACCGCGGCAGTCGACCAGACCGTCACACGAGAACACATCGACATTGAAGCTCACCTCGCTTAGTTTAGCAGGCTCGGCAAGCTCGATGGTGGCGTCACAGTTTTTGCCCGAGAAGCCTATCCATCGGCCGGTGCGGTAGTTGCATGTACCCGACAGTCCGTCGGTGAGCTGCTGGCCGCCGCCAAAGGCATAACCGGCGTCAGGCTCGACAGCCAGTGTGCATCGGGCGAAGGTGAGCGGGCCCACGGCCAGAGTGTCACACACAGGGCGACCCTCGACACCGTCCTTGAATGTAGTGGTCGATATGATGCAGTCATCGGCGAGCTTCACGGGGGCAGTGTACAGTGTCGACTCGGGGGTAGGCTTTGAGCCGTCGAGCGTATAGCGTATGTCGTAGCCGGGGAGCGACGAGCATGTCATGACCAGCGAGCGCCCGTCGGTATCAACGTCATATCGCACATCGACGTCGGCGATGTGGCGCGCATAGTTATAGCCCATCTTGTCATATACGGCCATCAGTGCCGGTATGCGGGTCTTGAAGTCCTCAAAGTCGCGGGCCTCGGGTTGCAGCCACTGCACCTCGCTGAGCGCGGCCAGACGCGGCAGTTCCATATACTGCACGTGTGAGAACGTGGGAATGTACTCGGTCCACAGGTTGGCCTGACAGCCCATTACGAGTTCTTTCTGCTCGTCGGTCATGCCGGGCAGACACGGCTCGAGGCTATAGACGCGCTCAACGGTAGTAAGACCGCCTATGGCGTAGGGCTCATTCTGGGTGTCCTTGGTCTGGTAGAAGTCAAAGTAGCAGTGGCTCGTCGGGGTGAGGATTACACGGTGTCCGCGGCGTGTGCCCTCGGCGGCACCTTCAACTCCGCGCCACGACATGATGATGGCGTCGCGGGGTATGTCACACTCGAGTATCTCGTCCCAGCCTATGGCGCTCTTGCCGTGTTTGCGCACGACGTCACATGCAAACTTGGTGACATAGCCCTGCAGCTGTGACTCGGGCGATACGCCGTCTTTCTCGACGAGTCCGAGCTCCTTGATGCGGGCCTGGCAGTGAGGACACGACGCCCATACTACTTTGGGGCACTCGTCGCCGCCAATGTGGATATAGGGCGCCGGGAAGAGATCCATCACCTCGTTGAGCACGTCGGCGATAAACTGCATGGTATTGTCTTTGCCCGGGCACAGGACACCGTCGTTGACACCCCACTCACACCACACGCTGTAGGGGCCGCCGGTGCAGCCCAGCTCGGGATATGACGCCATCGCTGCCATCATGTGGCCCGGCAGGTCAATCTCGGGAATGATGGTTATATGGCGTTTAGCTGCATAGTCAATGATTTCGCGGGCCTCATCCTGAGTGTAGAAGCCGCTGACGGGAGTGTTGTCATACCCCGGGCCCGTGCGGCCTATGATTGAGTTCGGTCGGTAAGAGCCAACCTCGGTGAGCCGTGGGTACTTCTTGATTTCGATGCGCCAGCCCTGGTCGTCGGTCAGGTGCCAGTGAAGGGTGTTGACGCCGTGCAGGGCAATCATGTCGATGAACGACTTGACCTCGTCGGTGTTGAAGAAGTGACGCGACACGTCAAAGTGGGTGCCGCGGTATGAGAACCGGGGCTTGTCGGTGATGATGGCGGCCGGCAGCTCGATTTGTGCGTCGGCGTCGAGGGTGGCCGGCAGCGATTTGCGCAGAGTCTGGATGCCGTAGAATGTTCCGGCTGCCGATGCTCCGCGAACGGTTATGTCATTGCCGTCAACCTCGATGGTGTATGCCTCGGGATTGGTGTCGACGAGGTCATCGCGCAGGGTGATCGAGCCGCTTGACGTGCCTTTCAGCCCGTCGGGCAGGTATTGGCGCAGCATCTCAGCCTCGTTGGCGAGCGATGCCGGCGCGTTGACAGTGACGTCGGCACCGAGAATGAACGGTGCCTCGCCCGGCAGCTCAGTGATGTGTTGAGGGAGCGGAATTGTACGGTAGGATGCTGTTGTGCGGGCCGCGGCCGGGCCTGCGATCATGGCAAACAGGGCTGTGGCGGCGAGTAGGTGATTGGTTTTCATTGATATATTGATTTAGTCTTTTTTAGGCTGTGGTTTTGCAATCTTGAGCTTGAAAGGCGATGCCGGTATGCGCATGTTGTTGAAAAGCGTTGCTTCAAAGCAGTTGTGGAACCCGTAACGCACCTCCACGGGGTCGGCTATCGGTGACCAGACGGTGACCCCGTTGCCGCCGTATGTCTTGGCCTTGGCCTCGTAAACATTACCGTCGGCATCGACCACCTCAAACTCGTCGAGATAACACTGTGTCGGAATGAGTCCGCGGCCGGGGTTGTCAAATGTTACCCAGATGGTGCTGTCGTTGGGGTTGTAGCCGGCGGCACGTGCTATGGGCGGACGCACGTCGGCTCCCTCACGGCCGTAGGTCTTGTCGAGAGCGAGATAGGCGAGTCTCCGGCCGGCCGGGAGCTTGCGCGGTGCGTGTATGAACACAGGGTCGCCCGCGTCGCCTATGGTGGCCATCGCCACGTTGGGTACCATGTACAGCAGGTCGGCCTGGGCCTGGCGGAACTCGGCATAGTTCAGCGCCTCACAGTCGCCGGCGTTGAACGATGCGAGCTGCACGTAGTAGAACGGCAGCGAGTCGTTGACAAACACCTTCTGCCACTCCTTCACCATCACGGGAAACAGTTGTTTGTACAGGTCGGGGTAGGGGTTGTTGGCCTCGCCCTGATACCACACGACGCCTTTCACCGGGAACCCTTTCCAGGGGTTGACCATAGCATTGTAGAGCAGGGTAGGGGTGCCTGTGAGCCAGCCGAACTCGGTCTGGCCGGCCGTGGGCAGCGCGATGTCGGGGAAGTTTGCCTCGAGAGCTTCACGAGGCATCCATGCTTCGATTTTTGAGTCACTGTAGGCACACTGTATGAGGCCCACGGGGATGTCGATGACCTCGTTGATGAGGTCGCCGAATATGTAGCCTACGGCACTAAACTCGCGCACTGCCGCCGGGGTCTGCTCTACCCATGTGCCTCCTGCCGGGGTCTCTTTGGGCGTGGTCGAGTAGTCGCGGGGCTGTTGGAACAGTCTGAGCTGGCGTTTTGGGTCGGCTTTGACTATCATGTCGAGAGTCCCCTCGACGGGTTGGCCGCTGAAGCCGCTCATCGACATCTCCATGTTCGATTGGCCGCCACACACCCACACGTCACCTATGAGAATGTTCTCGATTGTCTCTTTGCCGTCGCGGTCTGAGATCGTGATGGTGTACGGGCCGCCGTGTGACGGAGTGTCAAACCGAGCGCTCCACGTGCTGTCGGCCTCGGCGCGTGCCTGCACCGTCTTGCCGTTCCACGATGTTTTGACTTTGATGTTGTTGCCTGGGGTAGCTTTGCCGTGCATGGTCACGGTGGCCTGCTGCTGGAGCACCATGTTGTCGCTGAAAATCGGTGATACTTTAACTTCGGCCTGCGATACCGACGCCGATGCAAGCAGCGTCGCGGCCGCGATCGATAATTTGGCTGGTAAATTCATGTAATTGGATGATTGGTCTCTATACTATTTGTTCACAAAAATAATACAAAAAACTAAGAATGACGCATATTTTTGAAAAATTATTAAGAAGTGGTGTTATTTTTGGGTGTGGTTTATGAATAATTCGTCTATTTGCTATTGCGTTTTTAAAATATTTGCTGTATTTTTGCCGCAGGCGTGTATAACCGCCAGTCTGATAATTGAAAGCTTTTAACTTCAAGCACACCCTATTTACCTAAACCAATTGTTAAATGGCACAAAATTTAATGAAAGCCTTGGAGGCCGGCAGCAAGAATGCTATCCTGAAAAAACGCATCATCAACTACTTTATATATAATGGTAACTCTACCATTTCAGAGTTGTCGCGTGCGCTCGACATCAGTATTCCTACTGTTACCAAACTGATCGAAGAGATGTGTGACACCGGCCTGCTCCTTACCTATGGAAAACTTGAGACCAACGAGGGCCGCCACCCCCACCTCTATGGCCTGAACCCCGACTCGGGCTACTTTGTCGGTGTCGACATCAACCTCGGTTCGGTCAACATCGCCCTGATGAACTTCAACGGCGAGATTGTGGAACATCGCATAAACGAGAAGTATAAGATTTCAAATTCGGCCGAGGGCCTTGATATCCTGTGTCATGCAATAGATGACTTTATCAACGGTCTCGACGTTGACCGCCAGCACATCCTCATCGTCAGCGTCAACATCTCGGGTCGCGTCAACCCCGAGGCCGGCTACAGTTACAGCTGGTTCAACCTCGGCGAGGAGCCCGTGGCCCAGATCATAAGCCGTCGTCTCGGTCTTGAGGTAGTGGTCGACAACGACTCGCGCGCAATGACCTATGGCGAGTACCTGTGCGGTAACATCAGCGGTAAGAAAAACCTGCTGTTCGTCAACCTCTCATGGGGGCTTGGCCTCGGCATCATTATCGACGGCAAGAACTACTCGGGCAACTCGGGTTTTGCCGGTGAGTTTGGCCACTATCCCTGCTATGACAATGAGGTTATCTGCCATTGCGGCAAGAAAGGCTGTCTCGAAACCGAAGCCTCGGGCATGGCTATACACCGCAAACTTGTGGAGCGTGTGCAGCGCGGCGAGACATCGATTCTCTCCAAGGCCATCAAGGAAGACCCATCTAAGGTGACACTCAACGATATTATCGACGCCATCAATCACGAGGACGTCCTCTGCATCGACCTGCTCGAAGAGGTCGGCCACCAGCTCGGAAAGCATATCGCCGGACTCATCAATATATTTAATCCCGAGGAAGTTGTGATAGGCGGCATGCTCTCGCAGACGGGCGACTACCTCGTTCAGCCCGTGCGCAGCTCGGTGCGCAAGCACTCGCTCAACCTTGTTAACCGCGACACGGTCATCTCGGTGTCGCGCCTCAAAGAGAAAGCCGGCATGATAGGCGCGTGCATGCTCGCCCGTGCCCGCCTCTTTGACAACAGCTCGTCAGTGCGCGGCAACCGCGGCGCCAAATGCGACGCCTGATCCCCCGTCAGTGATAATATTATATAATATGAGAGGTTAAGTCAAAAAAAGGACTTAGCCTCTCGGTTGTATTTAAAAGATTAATCATCGCTTCAAAAATTCCAATTTATGTAAAAGGCTTGGTATTTTGATTAATATTTTTTACCTTTGCGCAATTGTTGTCGGGCCACGCCGGCTCACGATTACAAATAATTAATAGCTTAATAAATCAATCAAACAATAACTTATTAAATGTCAACACTCGAACACATTCGCCAAAGGCCATTGATCATTGTTTCGGTCTTGGGCTTTTCTATTCTGCTTTTTGTTCTTACAGCAGTGTCGTCTCCCGAGAAGTTGTTCTCTGATCAGACAACTATCCTAAAGGTAAATGGTCAAAAAATCCCCTACGACCAGTTCTCACAGCGCTCAGAGCTTGTACGCAAGCAGTTTGAAAGCAATAACTATAGAAATGTAGATAACGCAGTGGTTCAGGAGCAGGCTATGCAGTCACTCATCGCCGAGACTCTCCTCGACCAGGAAATGGATCGCCTCGGTATCACCGTCACCGGTGAGGAGCTCAGCCAGGCCATGCTCGGCGACAACCTGACTATGGCTGTGCAGTACATCTACTGGCAGCGTCAGCAGCAGGGTCTCTACTCGGGCCGCGATCTCTATGAGCTCGCATATAACTCTAATGCTTATCAGATTGATGCCGAGACTGCTGCTCAGTTCAAAGCCGAGTGGAAAGATCTCGAGAAGACCGTTGTCGACGCCCTCAAGAAGCAGAAACTTCAGACTCTTCTCGCCGGCACGCTGGCTGCAAACGACCTTGACGCCAAGTCGCTGTATGACGACAACAATAACTCGACCGACATACGCTACGTGAAAGTTGACGTGTCGACTGTTCCCGACGCCGATGTCGAGGTGACCGATGCCGACCTCAAGGCCCGTTATGAGCAGGACAAGGAACTTTACCGTCTCGACGACGAGACCTACGTGCTCAACTACATCGTTGCCGAGGTTACTCCCAGCGATGAGGATCGTCTCGAGGCCACACGCGCCGTTGAGGATGCACTGCTCAAACTCCGCGAAATGCCCGCCAACGAGGCTCTCGCCGGTAACAACAAGTTTGTTGTCAACCACTACAACACTGCCGCCAAGTACCTCCCCGCCAACATCAGCGGCAAACTCGAGTCGCTCGCTCAGGACAGCGTTCAGCAGCTCAGCTTCTATGACAATAAATACACTCTCGTGAAGTTTGACGGCACTGACATGGTGACCGACTCGATCACATGTGATATGATTGCCATCGTCGAGACTGCCAACGTTGACTCGATTATCGATGTTCTTAACAACGGTGTGGCTCTTGAGGATCTTGCCGAGGGTACCGTGCTCCAGTCTCAGCTGGGTCAGCGTCTCTCGATGCTCAACAATCCCCAGGCTTCGCTCTACTTCGGCCAGGCTGCCGAGGGCGTTTATTTCAATAAGCCCGACATTACCGGTCAGCCCAACGTCCTCTTCCGTCTTGCCAAGAAAGATGCACCTGTCGAGGCCTACAACATTGCCGAGATTACCTATCAGCTCGAGCCCTCGACCACAACTATCAACGATACTCAGAGCCGTCTGCGCGCTTATGTTGCCAACAACAACACCGCCGAGGCTTTCAAGGACAATGCTATCGCCGCCAACTTTACCTGCCTCCCCGCCAATGTCACCAGTGCTTCGTTCTCGGTTGCAGGTGTGCCCGATACACGTTCGCTCGTCAAGTGGGCTTCTGATGCCAAGAAAGGTCAGGTTTCAGATGTATACTCTGACGACGACAAGTCGATGTTCTTCGCTGCCGCTCTCGCCGACAAATACGCCAAAGGTTATGTTCCTATGAGCGATTCTCAGGTATCGGCCCAGACCCGTGCCAAAGTGCTCCGCTCTAAGAAGGCCGAGAAACTTCTTGCCGACTTCCAGGGCAAAGGCAATTCGGTCGACAGCTACGCATCGGCAATGAACGCCAAGATCGATACCACCAACGTCACTTTCGGTAAGAACTCGATCACCGGCTTTATGCCCGGCGACGGTAAGGCAATCGCCATTGCCGCATCGACTCCCGTAGGTAAGGTCGCAGGCCCCGAAGCCACCGGCTACTCGGTGGTTGTACTTGAGGCTATCGGCCAGAACGGCCCCTCGCGTGAGTATGACGCAGTCAATGCTGCCGCTTACTTCGACCAGACCCAGGGTGCCCAGGTACTCCTCAACTACCTCGCCGACATACTTCGCGCCAATGCCAAGATTGACAACAAGTCGCTGAAGTTTTTCGTAGGTAATAAGTAATAAGATACAATATTATCAGGGCAGGGATGTTTATTAAGTAAGCGTCCCTGCTTTTTTTATTGCGGGATAAGCTACCCACCGATTAAGTAAATAGTCTAAACCGATAACGAATATTGAACAGTAAACGTAAAAAGATGCCGCTTGCCGTGGCATTGATTCCCATCATCCTGCTGCTGGCATCGTTAATCCTGCTTATCGCCATCGAGGGCGCTCATGCCGTGCAGGACTGGAGCGCCACGGTGTTGCTCGGTTCGGCAGCGGTCGCGTGTCTCATCGCCGTGGGCTTCTACCATCGTCCCTTGAGGGCGATAAAGACCGGCATGCTTAAAAGTTTCTCTCAGATACTGCCCTCATTCCCCGTGTTGCTGCTCATCGGCGCCGTGTCGGCCACATGGATGCTCAGCGGCACCGTGCCGCTGATGATTAACTATGGCCTCAAGGTGCTCAATCCCACCATGTTCCTGTTTATAACATGTGCCACCTGCTCGGTAATATCGGTACTCACGGGCAGCTCATGGACTACCATCGCCACCATAGGTGTCGCCTTCATGGGCATAGGTACCGTCATGGGCTACGGTCACGGCTGGGTTGCCGGTGCGATAATCTCGGGCGCTTATTTCGGCGACAAAGTCTCGCCGTTGAGCGACACCACAGTGCTGGCATCGTCGTCGACAGGCGTGAGGCTGTTCACCCACATACGCTATCTCATGATCACCTCGGTACCTGCCATGACGCTGTCACTCATCGCCTTTATGGTAGCCGGCATGTTCACCGACCTTAACGGCGATGCCAACGCGGTTGAGATTGAGAGGGCTCTCGCCGAGAACTTCAATCTCACCCCCTGGCTTCTCATGGTGCCGGCGCTCACCGTCACGGCCATTTTCTTGAGGTTCAACACCAATCTTGTCCTTGTGGTCAGCGCCCTTGCCGGTCTCGGTGCCATGTTCCTGTTCCAGCCCGGCATCGTGGAGCGCTTTATCGCCGACGGACATTCCTATCACGCCATCGCGTCGACGGTGCTGCTGACCGACACGTCGGTATCGACCGGTCACGAGCTGCTTGACTCGCTTGTGTCTACGGGCGGTATGGCCGGAATGTTGCCCACTGTCAAGCTCGTGGCCTCGGCTATGATATTTGGCGGCGCCCTCATGGGCACCGGCATGCTTTCCACCATCACCGAATCGTTTACGCGCCGGCTCAACGGGCCGCGTTCAATCGTCGGGTCGACCGTCGCGAGCGGCCTGTTCCTCAACAGCTGTACCGCCGACCAGTACCTGTCGATTATCATAGGCGGCAACCTGTTCCGTAAGATTTACAACCGTAACCGTCTCGAGGGCCGTTTGCTCAGCCGTTCGCTCGAAGACTCGGTGTCGGTCACCTCGGTGCTCATACCGTGGAACTCATGTGGCGTGACCCACTCGGCGGTGTTGGGCGTCTCGACGTTGGTCTATCTGCCTTACTGCTTCTTCAACATTCTCAGTCCGCTCATGTCATTGGCAATGGCCTGGACCGGCTACCGTATCAGGCACATGAAGCCCGGACTTGTCGCCGTCGATTGACGCCCCGTCAGAATGTCAGCGATACCGACAGTGTGGGTACCTGACCGCCCATTCCGTCGGGCGACAGGCTGAACTGAGACACCAGGTCGACATTGTGGCGCTGGCTCCAGCCGTGAGCGTCGTTGCCGCGGAAATAGCCGAGAAACTCATTGACCGGGTCACAGACAAACGCGGCCACATATCCGAGCGCTTTAGACCCGAGCAAGTGATAGTCATGCTCGACGATGTAACGCTTGGCACGGTAGAACGCCTCGCCCAGCAGCCAGCCGCCCAACGGGGTGATAATCAAGTCCTGATAAGACGGTATCTCCATGAACGCCTCCACACCATACTCCCAGAATACGGTCGAAACGGCAAAACTGTAGAGGGCCGAATACCACATGTTGAAACCCTGCGAACGTGCGCTCATGTAGTATGCCGCGCCGGCGTACGGATGCAGAACATAGTTGAACACGGGGTTGTCACCATCCCAGTGAGGCCCGTTCATCACGTTGTCAAAGTATCGTTCGGCCATCGGCACCTCGGCTTCCTCCTTCTTGTTCCAGTTGGTCGCGTTCTCGGGCAGGAGGTCGAGAATGACGAGTGTAGCCAGGCCACCGCCTATGAGCACGCCCGTGTTGGCCGCCAGGCGGCGGTAGTTCGGGTAGTTGGCCGAGATAGAGTAGGGCATGTCATAGATGCACGGCAGCTTCTTCTTGTCGGTCTTGGTCGGGTTTATGTTAAGCGACGGTGTGAAAATCGGCGCGGCCTCGCGGGTCACGGCTGTCTCGTGTATCGAGTCGGTCTCATAGTCTTGTTCGTCAATGAGTTCGTCACGCGTTGCGTCGTCTATATCGTCATAAAATTCTGCGGCCTTGACCTGTGGCAAGCCCAGAAGCGTGACCAGTGTGAGGGTGATGAATGTGCGTTTCATAGTGAGATAGTATAAATAGTTAAAAAGGCTGTAATACTATGTAGTTACATTAATATTACAATATTGTAACAAAATTAAATATATGAAAGGTCGCTCCGGGTGGAAAATTCAACCTTAATTAACATTTTGAAGTTAACGACTAAATGAGTAACTTCGCGGTATATTAGACCCAACATTGCAGAAATGGAACAAAGACTTTACCCCAGACTCATACTCGACGCGCTCAGTAACGTGCGTTATCCCGCCAGCGGCAAGAATATTGTCGAGGCCGGTATGGTTGAAGACGATATACGCATCGACGGCGACAAGGTGTCGTTCTCGCTCATCTTCGACCGTCCCACCGACCCGTTCATCAAATCCATAGTCAAGGCTGCCGAGACCGCCATCGCCACCTACATCAGCCCCGAGGTTCAGATCAAGGGCAACATCGCCGTCAAGACCCGCACGGCTGCCCCCCAGCCGGCCGAGCGTCCGCTCAAAGGGGTGAAGAACATCATCGGCGTCTCGTCGGGCAAGGGCGGCGTCGGCAAGTCGACCGTCGCTTCCAACCTGGCTGTGGCTCTCGCCCGCGAGGGCTACAAGGTGGGCCTGCTCGATGCCGATATCTTCGGCCCGTCAATGCCCAAGATGTTCGGTCTCGAAGACGAGGAGCTGTACATGCACCGCGTCGACGGCCGTGAACTCATCATCCCCGCCGAGCGATATGGCGTCAAAGTGCTGTCGATAGGCTTCCTCGTTGACCGCAACGCCCCCGTGCTGTGGCGCGGCGGCATGGCCTCGAACGCCCTCAAACAGCTCATCAGCGACGCCGACTGGGGCGAGCTCGACTACTTCCTTATCGATATGCCTCCCGGCACCAGCGACATACACCTCACCCTCGTGCAGACGCTCGCCATCACCGGTGTTGTCATCGTCAGCACCCCCCAGCAGGTAGCCCTGGCCGATGCCCGCAAAGGCATCGCCATGTTCACCGGCGACAAGGTCAACGTCCCCATCCTCGGCATGGTCGAGAACATGGCCTGGTTCACCCCCGAGAAACACCCCGACGAGCGTTACTACATCTTCGGCCGCGAGGGTGGTGTCGAGCTTGCCCGCGAGCTCGGTGTCAAGCTGTTGGCTCAGATTCCGATTGTCGGTTCCATCTGTGACCACGGCGACGACGGCACGCCTATAGCCCTCGGCGACACCGTCGCCTCACACGCGTTCATACACCTCGCCCACGAGGTCGTCGATGCTGTCAACGAGCGCAACGACACCCTGCCGCCCACCCATAAAGTCGAACTCAAGTAAGCGATGAAACCAAGAATACTGATCATTAACGGCCCCAACCTCAATCTCGTGGGGCGCCGCGAGCCCGACGTCTACGGCAGCCGCTCGCTCGACGAGTATATCGACTCGCTCGCCGAGTCAATGCCCGGCGTGACCATTGACCGCATGCAGTCAAACCACGAGGGCGACATCATCGACATGCTCCACGAGTGGGGCTATGACAAGGATCTCACCGGCATCGTGCTCAACGCCGGAGCCTACACCCACACGTCGCTCGCTATCGCCGACGCCATCGCCGCCATCAACGTGCCCGTGGTCGAGGTTCACATCAGCAACGTGTGGTCGCGCGACGCCGTGCGCCATCACAGCATGCTCAGCCCCGTGTGCCGCGGAGTCATCGCCGGTTTCGGCCTTGACAGCTACCGCCTCGCTGTTCTCTCGTTGCTACCCCCGGCACTCTGAGTCATGGACGAGCAGCTTCAGGAGTACATACTCGGCCACATCGACCCCGAGCCGCCCCATCTCAGGCAGCTCGCCCGCGACGTCAACGTCTACCTGCTCTATCCGCGCATGTGCTCGGGCCATCTTCAGGGACGCATCCTCGGCATGCTCACACACATGATTGCGCCGCTCAACGTCCTCGAGCTCGGCACCTATGCCGGTTACTCGGCCCTCTCTATCGCCGAGGCCCTCGGCCCCGATGCCCGGCTGCACACCATCGAGATTGACGACGAGATGGAAGATTTTATCCTTCAGCGGTTTGCCCAATCGCCCGCCGGCTCAAAAATCTCGCTCCACATCGGCGACGCGCGCGACATACTGCCAGGCCTCGGCGACATCGTCTGGGATATGGTCTTTATCGATGCCAACAAGCGCTGCTACTGTGAGTATTACGAGATGATACTGCCTCACGTCCGCCCCGGCGGATACATCCTCGCCGACAACACCCTGTGGGACGGCAAGGTCGTTGACCCCGCGCACAATCACGATGCTCAGTCGCGCGGCATCATGGCCTTCAACGACCTCGTGGCGGCCGATGACCGCGTTGAGAAAGTGATACTGCCGTTGCGCGACGGCCTGACAATAATTAGAAAGAAAAATTAAGTATGAAGATAAAGAACCTCATGTTTGACCTCGGCGGCGTGATCATGAATATCGACCGCATGCGTGCCGTCCGCGCCCTGGCTGCCGCCGGCATGCGCGACCCCGAGTCATTGCTCGGCGACTATGGCCAGAAAGGCCCCTTCCTGGCCCTCGAGCGCGGCGAGATTACGCCCGACGAGTTCCACCGTCAGCTGTTGCCCTACTTTGACCGCCCCGTCACTGCCGACGAGATTGACGCCGCCTTCTGCGAGTTCCTCACCGGCATCCCCGTCGAGCGCCTCCGCGCTCTCGAGGAGCTGAAACACCGCGGCTTCAACATCTACCTGCTCTCCAACACCAACAAAGTGATGTGGGATCGCTACATACTCCCCGAGTTCACCAAGGACGGCCACGACATCGGCCACTACTTTGACGGCGTGATAACATCGTTCGACGTCAAAGCCTACAAGCCCGAGGCCGCCATCTTCCGCGCCGCCGTCGACCGCTATGGCATCGACCCGGCCGAGACGCTCTTCTATGACGACTCACGCGCCAACCTTGACGGCGCCGCCGCTGTAGGTTTCGCCACCGCCTGGGTGACCGACGACAACCCATTTATGAATCAGATACCCGACTGATGGACGAGCGGCGTCGGTATGCAGCTGTGGTAGGTACGTTTGACGGCGTGCACCGGGGACATCGCTACCTGCTCGACGACCTCAGGCAGCGAGCCGGTGCCCGCGGCCTCGCCACACGCGTCTATACCTTCACCGACCATCCGCTTGCCACGCTCTGCCCCTCGCGTGCGCCGTTCATGCTCACCACCGCGGCCGAGAAAATCGGCCTGCTTGGGCGGTCGGGCATTGACGAGTATTCAATATGTGATTTTGCCGAGGTCGCCCCGATGACGGCCCGTGAATACATTGAGCTGCTTGCCCGCGAGGGCGTCGGGTTGCTGCTGATTGGCTACGACAACCGCTTCGGCAGCGACCGTCTTGTCACCGTCGACCAGTTTGTCAAGGCTGCCGATGGTACAGGCGTCGAGATACAGCAGGCTCCCGAACTCACCGATGCTGACGGCAACCCCATCAACTCGTCGCGCATCCGACAGCTCATTGCCGACGGCGACATCACGGCCGCCAACGCCCTGCTCGGTTATCGGTATGAACTGACGGGCCCCGTCGTGCACGGCAAGCAGCTCGGCCGCACGATAGGCTTCCCGACGGCCAATCAATACATCGCCGACGGGCGCAAACTCATCCCTGCCGCCGGCGTCTATGCCTGCCTTGCCGCCGTCGACGGCCGCGAATACCCCGCGATGGTCAATATCGGCCATCGACCCACCGTCGACCGTTCCGATGCCCCCCTCTCCATCGAGGCCCATATAATCGGTGCCGACACCGACCTATACGACAGGATGCTCACCCTCAAAGTGTGTGACCGGCTGCGCCCCGAGCGCCGTTTCGACAGCCTCGATGCCCTGCGCCGTCAGCTCGAGCTCGACCGCGCCACCACCCTCACCCTCCTCCAGCGCCAATAGCCCATTCTGATTTCCCCGACCTATTGTAGGGCACGCGATTTATCGCGTCCGCCGCGTAAAGGCCCGTCCGTCCTTTGCCCCGGCCGCTCGCGCCCGCTCCCGGCTTACTCACACATTTTTTTATCGCAGCGTGGGAATTTTGCATGGTTTCAGCCCCACCGTGTATTATCTTTGCAGCAGCAAAACATAAACATCTGAACTTTTAACCCTCTAAACCTCGGCCACAGGCCGAATAATTATTATGAAAAATTGCACAATCCCCTCCACGTTCTTCACTGACATCCTCTCGCTGTCACCCGACACCCAGATTTACGTGCTCACAACCTGTCAGCAACTCATCGGCAGCGATGACG
Source organism: uncultured Bacteroidales bacterium (assembly GCA_947175245.1). GTDB lineage: Bacteria > Bacteroidota > Bacteroidia > Bacteroidales > Muribaculaceae > JAAVFS01. Next base: position 16,315 of record CAMWLW010000025.1, on the reverse strand, counting down.
ATGCCATCGAGCGCTACCAGCTCCCCGCCGACGCACCCGCCCTGCTCGTTGACTTTGTCAAGCGACTCAAGCGCCGCGTCCTCAACTCAAAAAAGCGCCGCGCGCGCCGTGCCGCCACTCCCTCGCAATCACCCAAAGCAACCGATAAGCAGTCGGCCCCAATCCCCATTACCGAAGACAAACGCGCCGATGCGGTCATGGAGATGTATGAGCTCGCCGTTGATTTAGTCGTCACGTCGGGCCACGTATTGAGCCGAGCCGACAGGGCACGCATACGCCAGCTCGCCAAGGCCCTGATGAAACACATGGACAATATCGCCGCCACCAACGGCATGCCGCCGAGCCGCTACGGCCGTGCCTGACCTCTCATCTCGCTCCCCGGCTGTGTCCCCGAATATCTTTTACTGTTTGGCTTCGGGTTGATTTTTGGTAAAAAACTTGCTGTTTATCGGTTTTTTTATCGTATATTTGCACACTGAATACTGTAGTCTATGCTATAGTGTTCGCTGTCTCCGTGACAGTCAGTGAATTACTGAGAACTTAATAACAATAACAATAAATAATTAATCATTTCACATGCAAAGCAAAGGAACATTAGGAAGCCTCGTTTCGGGTGTTATCGCTATTTTCTTGGTTATCGTGTGTGCATTCTATCTCTCATTCTCGATTGTGACCAATCACTTCGAGAAGAATGCCGATGAGATTGCTGCCATCCAGTCCGGTACCACTGATTCGAATTCCGATCTGTACAAAGCTGCCCGCAAGAGCTACATGGACTCGATCGCTAAGACTCCCGTGTGGTTGGGCTACAACTTCAACGAAGTTCAAAAATGGGGTATCGGCTTAGGCCTTGACCTCAAGGGCGGTATGAACGTGACCCTCCAGGTGTCTATGCCCGACATCCTGCGTGCCATGAAAACCGACGGCAAGGATGCCGCTTTCGACAAGGCTATCGCCGCCACCGATTCACTCTATCGTCAGCACAAGACCGACGACTATGTCGGCACCTTCGTAAAAGAATATCGCGCTGCCGAGGATAACGACCGTCTCGCCGACCTCGCCGTTATCTTCCCCGACATCGTTAAGTCGGGCGACAGCGACACCAAGGCTGTTGATCGCCTCAAGGAAGAGGTTGTAAACCGCGTCAACAACTCGGCCACCAACGTGCTCCGCAACCGTATCGATGCCTTCGGCGTCGTTTCGCCCAACATCCAGGTGCTTCGCGGCAAGGACGGTCAGATTCTTCTTGAGCTCCCCGGCGTGAAAGACCAGCAGCGCATGACCGAGCTCATCAAGCGTTCGGCCAACCTCGAGTTCTACGAGTCGTTCCAGGCCAAGGCTCCCGAGGTTATCAGCAAGCTCACCCAGCTCTCGGCCGCACAGCGTCAGAGCGGCAACTACGAGGGCAAAGGTGTCGGTGACTACATGCGCATCGGCCTCCAGAACGCCTCGATCGTAGGTCTTGCCAAGGCTTCTGACCGTTATATGGTCGACTCGCTCCTCCGCGCTCCCGAAGCCCGCAACTACTTCGGTGCCGAGACCGCATTCCGCTGGGCCAACAAGCCCATCACCGACGCCAACAACGTCGACTACTACTATCTCTATGCCCTCAAGACCAACGAAGGCCGTCCCGCACTCGACGGTCGCGTGGTTGTCAACGCTGTTGCCGATTACGACCCCCAGTCGGGTAACGGCAGCTACGTGTCGATGCGCATGGACAACGACGGTGCCAAGCAGTGGGCCAAGATTACCGGCAACAACATCGGCTACCCCATCGCCATCGTTCTTGACGACGTGGTTTACTCAGCCCCCAACGTCAACGGCGCCATCGAGGGCGGTTCGTCACAGATTACAGGTAACTTCACCGTCCAGGAGGCTCAGGATCTTGCAAACGTCCTCAAGAGCGGTAAGATGGACTTCAAGATCGATATCATCAGCAGCATGACCGTCGGCCCGAGCCTCGGTCAGCAGGCCATCGACGCCGGCATCATGTCGTTCATCGTGGCTCTCGTGCTCCTCATGATCTTCATGATCTGCATGTATGGCTGGATTCCCGGTCTCGTCGCCAACCTCGGCCTCGTGTTCAACCTCTTCTTCACCGTCGGCATCCTGTCGTCGTTCCAGGCCGTCCTCACCCTCTCGGGTATCGCAGGTATCGTCCTCGCGCTCGGTATGGCTGTCGATGCCAACGTGCTCATCTTCGAGCGCAGTAAAGAAGAACTCCGCGCCGGCAAGAACATCCGCACTGCCATCTCCGACGGTTACTCTAACGCCTTCTCGGCCATCTTCGACTCTAACCTCACCTCGATTATCACCGGTGTGATCCTCCTCTACTTCGGTACAGGCCCCATCAAGGGCTTCGCCACCACCCTCATTATCGGTATTATCTGCTCGTTCTTCACCGCCGTTTACCTCACACGTATCGTGTTCATCCTCGGCGCCAAGAACAAAGCATTCGAGGCCATCACCTTCACCACTCCCCTGTCGCGCAACATCTTCACCAACGCCCACTACAACTTCCTGGGCCAGATGAAGAAATCGGCTGCCGTTGTAGGTGCTTTCATCATCATCGTTATCGTGTCGTTCGTTGTGCGTCAGCTCAACCCCGGTATCGACTTCTCGGGTGGCCGCAACTACATTGTCAAGTGTGAGGCTGCTGCCGATCCCGTTGCTATCAAGGCCAACCTTGCCGACAAATTTGACGGTGCATCGCTCAGCGTCATCAACATCATGGAGGAGAACCAGGTTCGCGTGTCGACCAACTACAAGATCGACGCCGCCGAGGATGCCGAGGCTGTTGACGCCGAGATTACACACATCCTCTATGACACCCTCAAGGGCATGGGCCTTATCGGCGACATGAACTACGACCACTTCTCGACCCTCGACGACACCATGGGTGTATTGAGCTCACAGACTGTAGGCCCGACCGTGGCCGACGACATGCGCACATCGGCCTACATCGCCGTTACCCTGTCGCTCCTCGCCATGTTCCTCTACATCCTGATACGTTTCCGCAACGTAGCCTTCTCGTTCGGCGCACTCGCTGCCGTAGCCTTCACCGCCTTCACCATCGTCGGCATCTACTCTATCGGCTACGACTTCCTGCCCTTCTCGATGGAGGTTGACCAGACGTTCATAGCGGCCGTCCTGACAATCATCGGTTACCAGATTAACGATACCGTGGTTGTGTTCGACCGTGTGCGTGAGAACCTTGAGCTCTATCCCAAGCAGGACTTCTACACCACGATCAACAAGTCGCTCAACTCGACCCTCGGTCGTACGATCATGACCTCGTTGTCAACCCTGCTCGTGCTCCTCTGCATCTTCATCCTCGGCGGTGACTCAATCCGCAGCTTCGTCTTCGCAATGCTGTTCGGTGTCATCACCGGTACTCTGTCGACCCTCTACATTGCCACCCCCGTGGCTTACCTTATCGGTCGCAAGAAAATCGGTGCAAAAGCCTGATAGAAACTAACCCCGTTAAATACATCAGCGGCGCGTCCCCACCCGGATGCGCCGCTTTTTTCGTCTCCGTCCCCCTCGTCCAACCACCCCTATCCGTCCTATGCCGGGGGCGCTTGCGCCCGCCAGTAAAAAAATCCGTCAGCAAATGAGTAAATCCACCGCCAGCCGCGTATAGATTGTTAAATAAGGAAATAATCTAATAAAATACTAACCAAATCAACTGTTCAAGCATGAAAAAAATCTACTCACTTGCTCTCGGGCTTGCAGTCGCCATGACCGCTAATGCTCAGGTAATAAACACTACCACCAACGAGTCTTATGACAACTTCACCACGGCGTTCAATGCTATGGCCGACGGCGAGACCCTCAAGGTCACCGAAAACTGTGACGGTGACAACCGTTATCTCGTCAACACCAAGACCGTTACCATCGAGGGCGCCAGCCGCGACGTCGTTCTGACCCACACCTACAACAACTCATTCTTTATGGGCGTGCAGTCTAATGGCAATCTCACCGTCAAGAATATCACCCTCTCGAGCACCAAGACACGTAATACCTTCTTCGAGGTGAGCCAGGGCGGTAACGTTTTCGAGTTCTCAAATGTCACTTTCTCGGGCTTCAACTGCGCCGGCAGCGACCAGAATTCGCTCTTTGACTTCAAGACCAACGGCAGCAACCAGACATTCAAGCTCACCGACTGTGCCTTTGAGGGCGGCAACTTCCTCTATGACGTTACCCTTCCCGAGTCGAGCCGCTGCAAATTCATCATCTCGGGCGACATCAAGGCCCGTTTCAACATGCCCAACGGTCGTCTCATCACCGTCGAGGGCGAGCTGACCAACACCGACCCTATCATCCTCAACTACACCGGCGAGGGCGGTCAGGTCGTTGTCAAGAACTGCACCGACGTCACCAAGTTTGAGCTCGTTGACAAGACCATGAAGCTCCAGGCCAAGGACGGCGACCTCATCGTCACCATGCCCGATCCCATCTACGTCACCACCACTCCCGAGGCTGAGGGTATCAACGGCATGGACTTCTCGAGCATCAACGCCGCTCTCAGCGCTATCACTACCTATAATGCCTACGACGAAAACGCTGACAAAAAGATCGAGGCCGCTACGCTCACTATCTCTAAAGAGCAGACCATCACCACCCGTCAGACATTCCCCGGCAACGTCGCCATCAGCCTCGTTCCCGCCGAGGGCCAGGACATCACCATCAACTGCACCGCCAACAACATCTCGATGCTTGTTAACAACAGCGCCGACCTCACAATCAGCGATATTACCCTCGCCGGTAACGGCACCAACTACAACAAGCAGCAGCTTGAGGTTACCTCTCATGCCAAGCTGACCCTCAACAATGTCACAATCAAAAACATGCGCAATGACAATGGTGTGCTCCTCCAGGTAACCAACGGCGGTAAGGTCGCTGCCAACAATGTCACCGTGGTCGACTGCTATCCCGCTGCTAACTTCGCATTCTATGGCGCGAGCGGCAGCAGCTTCTCGGGCACTACCGACTTCAGCTTCTGTGTCGAGAACAACTACAACCTCAACGGTACCGACTGGACTCCCGCAAATGTTGTCGAGGTTTACTTCTCGGGTAAACGCGACTTCGCTACTACTCTCATCAACGACTTCACCGATGTTGACAAACTCCACCTCAACGCTGAGGATTATGTCCTCGAGGCACAGGAGGGTAACATCATGGTTATTGATCCCGAGCAGGCCGGCATCGACAGCGTGATTGGCGACGACAACGCCCCCGTTGAGTACTTCAACCTCCAGGGCGTGCGCGTCGAGAACCCCACGACAGGTCTCTACATCATGAAACAAGGCAACAAGGTTTCCAAAATCTCAATACGTTAAAAGTTAGGTAATATTAAAAATCAGAGCGGGGGCGCAAAAAAATGCGTTCCCGCTTTGAGTATAATTTCTTCACCGCGCGTATTGATAATAAAATCCAACCAAAATCTAACCAAAACTAACTTTATACCTCATGAAAAAATCTTTACTTTCACTTATCGCACTGCTCGGGCTGGGTACTGCCCTTCATGCTCAGGATAATGTCACCAACCTGACTACCAATGTTGACTATCCTACGCTTAGCGCTGCTTTCGAGGCCGCCGCGTCAAACGATATCCTCCAGGTCAACAACGATATCAACATGGATAACGGCAGCCGCAGTGGTGCTAAGTCGGGCTATGTTTATACAATTAGAGGAGCCAATCCTGACATAGTTATTACCCGTAATAATACCTCGCAACATCAGCTTTTTCTGCTTTCAAATACCAATACTACTATCAATTTTCAGGATTTAATATTTGATGGCGGAAGAATCACCAATAAGAACGAGATTATCGCTCTTGAGAAAGCAAATGCGACCCTCAACTTGACCAATGTGCTTTTCCGCAACGTGACCACCGCGTCAGCTAACGTTATAAATCTTAAGGAGAACAACAAGTACACTGTTAACCTTACAAATGTAAAGTTTGAGGGCTCGGTTCATACGAATGTATCAGCCACCGATTGTGACATCCCTGTGAAGTCAAACACGACGCTGACACTGGCCGGTGACAACAACCTCACCATTTACTATGAGGGCGCTGCAACAGTCAAAGTGGCCGACGAGGGTATCACCAACACCACTCCCATCGTGCTCAATGTCGACAATATCGTCGGCGGCACGGCCGTGCAGAACTGCACCGATCCTTCAAAATTCACCCTGACCAACCCCGAGCTCAGCCTCGTTGTTAAGAACGGCAACCTGGTTGTTGAGGGCAAATCGATAATCGTTACCACTCCCGGCATCGAGGTTGAGGGCATAACCGGCTGCAACTTCGCTTCTATTAATGATGTTGTTACTGCTGTCGAGGCTAACGCCGCTATAACCAAAGACAACAATGTGGTGCTCACACTCTACATGGATCAGACCGTAGGTACCCGTGCCCACATGAAAAAGCAGTACACGGTTGCTCCTGCCGAGGGTAAGAATATCACCATCAATGCCAACGCTACCAATATCGCTTTCCTGGTTGAGGGCGGTATCCTGAATATGAGCGATGTGAAAGTTATCAATGGTGTAAACAAGAACGCTTTCGAGACAAAGTCCGGCGGTTCATTAATAGCACTTACCAATGTTGACTTTGAGTGTGCAAAGGTGACCGACAATAATCAGGTCCGCGTTATGGGCGGTGCAAAAGTTACTCTCGAGAATATTAACGTTACCGATTGGAACAGTTCTAAAGCATTCCTTTTCCTCGGCGCGAGCGGCAGCAATCTGATCGGCAACTCGACTTTCAGCATCGACGTCGAGAACAACTATAACTTCAACGGTGCGGACTGGACTCCCGCCGGTGTGGTCGACATCTACTTCTCGGGCACACGCGGTCTCGACACGACCCTCATCAACGGCTTTACCGATGTGCTGAAGCTCAACCTTATGGCCGACAGCGAGAAGTATGCTCTTGTTGCTGCTAACGGCAATATCGAGGTCTGGGATCCCGTTCACGCCGGCATTGACAATGTTGATGCTGACGAGGTTAACGCTCCCGTCGAGTACTTCAACCTCCAGGGCGTGCGCGTTGAGAACCCCACAACAGGACTCTACATCAAGAAGCAGGGAAATAAAGTGTATAAAGTGGTTTTATAACCCGAATTTGGATATGGATGGAGAAAGGGGCTGTGCCGTGCGGTGCAGCCCCTTTTGTTGCTGCCTTATTTAGCTTAATATTTGCTTTTTAGAATGTATTATGGTAACTTTGCAGTTGAATACACTTTTTTACATCACATTAATAAATGGATATCTGGCTTATAGACATTCTGATTACATTTGGCATTAGTGTGCTCTTGACCGGCATATTGATACCTCAGATATTGTTGATAGCTTTCCGAAAGAAACTTTTTGATATCCCCGACGAGCGTAAGATACACAGCTTCGTTGTGCCACGTCTCGGCGGCTTTGCATTCATGCCGGCCATCATCTTCTCGATGGCGTGTGTATTCGGCATCGAACTCCTCTCGGTGGGAGATACTATCGGCCTGTTCAATCTTTCACATGTCGTCCAGATATGCTTCATAATGTGTGCCCTTGTGCTCATGTATCTCGTCGGCATGGCCGATGATCTGGTGGGTGTGCGTTATGTCGCCAAGTTTGTTGTGCAGATAGTCGCTGCTGTCTTTATTGTCGCCGCCGGGCTCACTCTCAAAAACCTCAACGGCTTCCTGTGGATTGACACCATTCATCCTGTAGCCGGATTTTTTCTCACGCTGCTGGTGATTGTGTTCATTATCAATGCTATCAATCTTATTGACGGTATCGACGGCCTCGCGTCGGGCCTGAGCGTTATCGCGTTGCTGTTCTACGGTATAGCGTTTTATTCGAGCGGCGACCTGTTCTTTTCGATGCTCTCGGTCGCTGCCATCGGCACGCTCGTGCCATTTTTCTATTACAATGTGTTCGGCGACCCGGGCAAGCGCAAGAAGATCCTTATGGGCGATACCGGTGCCCTCACTATCGGTGTGATTCTCTCCACGCTCGCCCTCAAGATGGCCGGGATGTCGATATCGACGATGGATAATCTGCCCGTTAATCCTGTGGTCGTGGCTTTCTCGCCGCTAATCGTGCCGTGCATTGATGTGGTGCGCGTATGTTTCCATCGCATACTGCACCGCCGCAACCCGTTCCTCCCCGACAAGTGCCACATTCATCACAAGATACTCGCCCTGGGCATCCCCCAGCATGTGACCATGATAGTTATTCTGATAATCTCGGCCATGTTCATCACTGTCAATGTCCTGCTGTCGGCGTTCATCAATGTGACATGGCTTGTGCTTATCGACTTGATGGTGTGGGCGGTAGGCAATATGTTGCTTACCCGCGCGATACATCGCCGCGAGCACAGGCTCGGCGGTGACACAAAGCTATATGAATGACCCTGTGGCCTGTAACCGATTATTGATTAAACAAAACCAACGAATATTAAAGAAAGTCGAAATGAAAAAGACTCTGATTGCTCTGATTTCCATGACGATTGTCGCGCTCACGGGTTGCCGTGCGCCTAAAGATATCACCTACATGCAGGGCTGGGACGATGCCGAGGTTCATGCGGCCATCAATCTTAACAGCATCAAGGCTCAGCCCGATGACAAACTGTCAATAGCTGTCAATACCGACAATCCTGTGCTCAGTGAGTCTCTCAACCTCCCGACTTTCTCTCACCGCATAGGTCAGGAACAGTACAAGAACGGAAACATGTCGATCACTTCACAGTCTCAGACGATGTCGTTCTACACTGTCGACCCTCGGGGTTATATCAATTTCCCCCTGCTCGGCGAGATACATATCGCCGGGATGACGCGCAGTGAGATTGCTGCCCACATCACTGAGCAGCTTGAGGCTCAAAACATTGCCAAGCATCCGGTGGTTATTGTCGAGTGGGCCAACGTCGGTGTCACCATCTCCGGCGAAGTCCTGCAGCCCGGACGCTATGCCGTGTCGCGCGACGCGATGACGCTGCCCGAGGCGCTCGGCATGGCCGGTGATCTTACCATTCAGGGCCTGCGCACCAACATCCTGGTCGTGCGCCAGGAAGGCGGCAAGACCACAAGCTACCGCGTAGACCTTACCGACGGCGAGGCGTTGCAGAAATCGCCGGCCTATTACGTGCGTCAGAACGACTATATATATGTCGAGCCCAACAGCATGAAAAAGCGCTCGGCTACGGTCAACGGTAATAACGTCCTCTCGGCATCGTTCTGGGTGTCGATTGCCTCGCTGCTTACCTCGATCGCCGTGTTGGTATTTAAGTAATCTTGTCAATACATTTGTCTGAAAATGAAAGATATAAACGTTCCTCAGGAAGAATTTGATGCAGAACAGCAGGAGGCGAGTTCGGTCAATCTCCGTCTATTCTTTAAACAATGCCTTGATAACTGGTACTGGTTCCTGATATCGATTGTCGTTTGCCTGGGTATAGGGGCATTCTATCTGATGAAGGCGACGCCGACCTACGAGAGTACGGCGCTTGTCCAGATTCGTGATGATAAGAACGGCGCTCCGCTCAACTCAGACTTCGCCAACACGTTTGCCGATCTCGGTATGTTCTCGTCGTCGGCCGATATCTTCAACGAGCTTCTTGCCATACGCTCGCCGCGCCTTCTGGGACAGGTTGTCGACAACCTCGACCTACAGGTCTCATATACCACCCGCAACAAACTCAAGGAGCTGCCCCTGTATGGCGACAAGCTCCCGTTCATCGTCGACTTTGTCGATGGCGGTACCAAAGGCCGTGACATGACGCTCACAGTCGAGCAGGGCGACACGGTAGGCACGCTATCCGATTTCGTGACCTACATTAACGGTGACGAGATTGAGTATGACGATATTGTCCGTTTCAACACATCGTCGATCGACACCCTGAATACCCCTGTGGGCCGTGTGCTTCTGCGTCCCAACGCCACATTCAGCGGCGACAAGGACGCTGAACACGATATTAAGATCGCCTATCGCTCGCGCCTTGCCGCCACCGAGCGACTCAGCAGCATTATCAGCGCCGACCTCGCCGACGACCATGCTACCGTCATCAAACTGAATATCATCGACTCGTCACCCCAACGCGCACAGGATATACTCGACAACCTCATCGCCATGTATAATCAGAGCTGGGTCGATGACCGCAACCAGATAGCCCGTGCCACGTCCCACTTCATCAACGACCGTCTCGTGGGTCTTGAGGGTGAGCTGAGTGATGTCGATACCGATATATCATCGTTCAAGTCTCAGAACCTCGTGCCCGACGTCGACGAGGCATCGAGCCTCTATCTCAAGCAGGCTACCAAGACCAGCGACGAGATTCTCGAGCTCAACAACCAGCTCTCGATGGCCAACTACGTGCGCGACTATCTGAGCAATCCGGCTCACTCGACATCGCTCATGCCGGCTAATTCGGGCACAGGCGTGTCGGGCATCGACAACCAGATTGTGGAGTACAACAGGCTGATGATAGAGCGTAACAACCTCGCTACGAGCTCGAGCGAGAACCACCCCCGCGTGCGTCAGTATGATACCTCGCTCGACGAGATGCGCTCGGCCGTCCTCACCGCCATCGATAACCAGATTGTGGCTCTCAACACCGCCATACAGAGCATGAAGCAGAGCCAGGCCAACGCCAACGCCCGCATCGCCGCCAATCCCACGCAGGCCAAGTACCTGCTGTCGGTGGGACGTCAGCAGAAGGTCAAGGAGTCTCTCTACCTGTACCTGTTGCAGAAGCGCGAGGAGAACGAGCTGAGCCAGACATTCGCGCCCTACAACACCCGCATACTTCAGGACGCGTCGTTCCCCACCGTTCCTGTCGCCCCCCAGAAGGCTATTATCCTGGCCGCCGCGTTCCTCATCGGTCTGCTCATACCGACGGTGTGGATATACATCTATCAGATGTATGACGACAAGATTCGTTCGCGCCGCGACATCGAGTCGCTCTCGCTGCCGTTCATAGGCGAATTGCCCCAGGTGGGCAAGAAAGCCCGGTTTGGCCGCAGCAAGGATATCGATACGGGTATTCTCGTGCGTCACGGCAAGAGCGATGCCGTCAATGAGGCGTTCCGCATGCTGCGCTCCAACCTTGAGTTCATGACCCGTGACAACGACAATCCTGTCAAGGTCATCATGGTCACATCGGCTATCCCCGGCTCGGGTAAGACATTCGTGTCAATGAACCTCGCCGCGTCGCTGGCTCTTAAAAACCGTAAGGTGCTCCTGATCGACCTCGACCTGCGCCGTCACTCGCTGTCGCGTCAGCTCGCCGACAAATCGCATCAGGGCGTGTCGGCTTATCTCTCGGGCTCGGCTGACATTGCCGGAATAATCACCCACATAGACGGTAATGACAACCTCGACCTGATGCCGGCCGGTGTCGTGCCGCCCAACCCTGCCGAGCTTATCGGCAGCAAGCGCCTCGAGCAGCTCCTCGACTATGCCCGCTCTCACTATGACATCGTCATCATCGACTGTCCGCCCACCGAGTCGGTGGCCGACGCGCGCGTGCTCACGCCGCTGGTCGACATGACCCTCTATGTAGTGCGTGTAGGCCGTCTGGAGCGCACGTTCCTGCCCGAGATCGAGCGCATGTACCGCGAGAACCGCTATACGCGCATGGGCCTCGTTCTCAACGGCGCTCATACGTCGGGTGTGTACTCCTACAACTACGGTTACGGCTACGGTTACTCAAGCCGGCATTAAATAATTTATTTTAACATATTCGTGTCAGCTCGTTTTCTAAAGTTGTAGTAACTTTGTGAGGCTATTAAAATATACTGAACCAATAATTTTTCATCACATAAAATCCAAAGCATCATGACATTCAAATCTCTTTTTGTAGCGGCTGCTGCGTCGGCGATGTTGCTGACCGGCTGTAGCAAGAAAATGAATCCTTTTGTTGCTGACAATTTCTCGGTTAACCCCAACCCCCTCGAGGTTGTAGGTGAGAAAGTGCCCGCGACAGTAACCGCTCGCGTTCCCGCCAAGTTCTTCAAGAAGAACGCGACTGTAACCGTTACTCCTTACCTCGTTTATGCCGGTGGTGAGGCTGCCTCACAGTCATACACCTTCCAGGGTGAGAAAGTACGCGGCAACGCTCCCGTCATCAACTACGAGCGTGGCGGTACAGCAACTATCCCCGTGTCGTTCAACTACATCCCCGAGATGATGCAGAGCGAGCTCTACCTCGCGTTCACCGTCACCCAGGGTGGAAATCACTATGACCTTCCCCGCGTGAAGGTTGCCAACGGCGTGCTTGCCACCGCAGCCCTCGCATCGGCTTCGAGCGTTAACCCCGCTATCGGTGCCGACGCTTTCCAGCGCATCATCAACGAGAAGTATGCTGCCGACATCCTCTTCCTCATCAACCAGGCTAACATACGCCCCGGTCAGCTCACCACCAGCCAGATGGAGGATCTGAACAAGGAGCTCGCAGCCGCTCACGCCGATGCACGCCGTGAGATCGAGGAGATCAACATCGAGTCGTACGCTTCGCCCGACGGTACCCTCGAGTTCAACACCAAGCTCGCCCAGCACCGTGAGGACAACACCAAGAGCTATGTTGACCAGAAGCTCAAGAAAGACCGCATCACCGACTTCGGCCGTCTTACCGCCAACTTCACCGCCGAGGACTGGGAAGGCTTCAAGAAGCTCGTTGCCGCAAGCAACATCCAGGATAAAGACCTCATTCTGAGCGTTCTCTCAATGTACAAAGATCCCGAGCAGCGTGAGCGTGAGATACGTAACCTCACCTCGATCTTTGACCAGCTCGCCGAGACCATCCTGCCCCAGCTGCGTTACTCTCGCATCACAGCGTCGATCAACGTTATCGGTAAGAGCGACGAGGAAATCGAGGCCGCATTTGCTTCGAATCCCTCGAGCCTCAATGTCGAGGAGATTCTCTACTGTGCTACTCTCACCGACGACAATGCCAAGAAGATGGCTATCTACAATGCAGCCGCTTCGCTCTATCCCAACGACTACCGCACATTCAACGACCTGGGTCTCACTCAGTTCAAGGCCGGCGACCTCAAGGCTGCCAAGAAGAACTTCGAGCAGGCTGCCCGTCTGTGCCCCCAGGCTCCCGAACCTCAGATGAACCTCGGCGTTATCGCTATGGTCGACAAGGACTATCGTGCCGCCAACCAGAAACTCGGCTCGGCTGCCGGTGTTGAGGAGCTCGGTGACGCTCTCGGTACCTACTACCTCCTCACGGGCGACAACGCTTCGGCTGTGAAGGCATTCGGCAACGCCAAGAGCAACAATGCCGCTGTAGCCCAGATTCTCAACAAGGACTACAACCGTGCCAAGTCAACTCTCGGTGCTATCGCCAACCCCGACGCTACCACCTACTACCTGATGGCCGTTCTCGGTGCCCGCACCAACAACGACAACATGGTTAACACCAACCTGCGTCAGTGTGCACGTCTCGACCGCAGTGTCGCTGCCCGTGCTGCCAAGGACCTTGAGTTTGCCAACTACAACGTGGCTTCGATCCTCAACTAATTCAATGCACGATGCACGATGCACAATGCACAATTTTAGTGTTTGTTGCAGGATAAATTAGAATTAGCAACAATAAAATATAGGCGCGCTACCCGGCCGGGTGGCGCGCCTTATTTATTGGGGGGAGGGGGCGGTTAGTCCTCGTCGAGCTGAATGTCGTCGTCAAGGTCGGCATCCAGGTCAAGGTCGTCGAGCTCGGTGTCAAAGTCGTCGTTGTCGCGCTCGGCGTCGTCGTCCTTGGTGCTCTCTTTTGAGGCGGTTTTCTTTTTGGTGCCGCCCTTGAGGGTGTCGGCGCCGTTGAGGGCTTCCATGATTTTCTTTTCAAGCTCGTCGGCCAGGTCGGGGTTGTCGTCGATAACGCGCTTGGCGGCGTCGCGTCCCTGGGCCAGTTTTGAGCCGTCATAGCTGAACCACGAGCCGCTCTTCTTGATGATGTCATACTCGACACCGAGGTCAAGTATCTCGCTCGAGCGTGAGATGCCCTCGCCGAACATGATGTCGAACTCGGCGCGCTTGAAGGGGGGCGCTACTTTGTTCTTGACGATCTTGACCTTGGCGTGGCGGCCGAGCACGTCCTCGCCGTCTTTGAGCGTTGTGCTGGGGCGTATCTCGACGCGTACCGAGGCGTAGAATTTCAGCGCGTTACCGCCTGTAGTGGTCTCGCTGGGGCCGAACATCTGGCCGATGTTGGCGCGCAGCTGGTTGATGAATATGCAGGCTGTGTTGGTGCGTGCGATGGCGCCGGTGAGCTTGCGCATGGCCTGTGACATGAGGCGTGCCTGGAGTCCCATGTTGCGGTCGCCCATGCCGCCCTCGATCTCGCTCTTGGGGGTGAGCGCGGCTACCGAGTCGACGACGATGATGTCGATTGCCGACGAGCGTATGAGCTGTTCGGTGATCTCGAGTGCCTGCTCGCCGTTGTCGGGCTGGGAGATGAGCAGATTGGCGACGTCAACGCCGAGTTTCTCGGCATAGAAACGGTCGAACGCGTGCTCGGCGTCGATGATTGCGGCGATACCGCCGGCTTTCTGAGCCTCGGCGATGGCGTGGATGGCCAGGGTGGTCTTACCCGATGATTCGGGGCCGTAGATCTCGGTGATGCGTCCGCGGGGGAAACCTCCCACACCGAGGGCGTAGTTAAGACCGATTGAGCCGGTGGGGATTACCTCGACATGCTCGATGGCGTCGTCGCCGAGTTTCATGATGGCGCCGCGGCCATAGTCCTTTTCGATTTTGCCGAGGGCCTGTGACAGTGCGTTGAGCTTGCTTGCGCGGCTGTCGGCCTCGGGTGCCGCTTTCTTTGATGCGGCCTTTTTAGCTGTTGCCATAGTGTTATAAGTTGTTTTAAATTGTTTGCGATTTTTGATTACGATGCAAAGATAAGCAATAGGGTGGGCAGGATGGCTGCCCGAGCTATTTAAATAAACTTAATTGCGTCAAAAAACTGCCTGATTTAACAAATAGGCACATGTAAAATTACTGAAAAAAGCCGAAACCGACAATATATTATTCAAATTTACTGCCCATTAATTTAATAAGGCCCGCCAAATCATTATATTTGTAATCCCAACCGATATTTCTCTACCGTCATGGCCGATAATAACCAATCATCAGAGTTTACATATTATGCCTTCATCAGTTATAACAGCAAGGATACTAAGTGGGGCAAGCGACTTCAACGTAAATTGGAGCAATACCGTATGCCGGCTAAGCTCTGCTCGGAGCGTGGATGGAAACGTAAGCCTATGGAGCCGGTGTTCTTTGCTCCGACCGATATCCAGCCGGGCGAGTTGACCGAAGAATTGAAAAAGCATCTGAAGGTCTCTAAATATCTTATAGTTATCTGCTCGCCAAATTCCGCCAAATCAGAATGGGTGGGTTGGGAGATAGCATATTTTCGTAATATAGGACGAGATAAAGACATCTACTTTTTTATAGTTGATGGCATCCCCAATAGTGGTGACCCCGAGACTGAGTGTTTTCATCCGGTCGTCAAGAATTTTGGAATTCAATTGGGAGCCAATATTCATGAAAAGAATTATCGGTGGCCGTGGCTTAACCGTGAGCGGGCGTATGTTCAGCTGATCTCTAAACTTCTCGGCGTTAAGTTTGATTCAATATGGAAGAGACATAAAAGGCAACTTATCGCAAAGTCTATAGCATGGATTGTCGGAATAATATCGGTTTTGGCGGCAATGATATTGATATGGGTGAACAACCAACCGTTCGACACCAAAGTGCAGCTTGAGGAAGTAAGCGTACATAACCCCAATCTGCCGCCTTTACGCGAGGCCGTCATAACCATGTATCTTGACCGAGAAACGAAAACCGATACTATATTGTGCGAAGGAGACGCAGTCAATTTCGTTAATATCCCACACCAATATCTCGGCAATGATGTCAGAATCACGTTCACATGTCAGGATTTCATACCTTTAGACACGATCATACCGTTGACAAAAGATGTGACCCTTAAAATATCCCGTGACGCGGTTGTGTATGGGAATATTCAAAAAATGCTTTGGCTATGGAGAGAGGAAAGGGGTGTCCCGAATACGAAGATTAGGATTGACAATTGGGAGGCCGCATCGGATGCCGATGGAATAGTGCGGATGACAATACCGCTTGCATATCAGAAAGAGAATTATATTATTGAAATTCCGTCATGGAATATAACCGATACAGTCTTCATGCCGTGTGCTGAGGGGCAGATAATTGAGTTGGAACAATAAAAAACGAAAAATGAAACGAATTTTACTCTCTATACTATTAGTTTTTACGGTAATATGCGGTTATG
>CAMWLW010000024.1 GCA_947175245.1 uncultured Bacteroidales bacterium | reverse complement strand
GGGTGTTGCTGTCCGCACACTCGGTCGCTGCGCTCCCGTCGTATGGGGTGCGTGTCTCCGGCACTGCGATACTTTGCACACAAAAAAAGCGGCGGGCCCGGGGGCTCACCGCTTTTTTATAGGGGGAATGAGGGTTGTTAGAGCAGGCTCCAGGTTACTGTGAGACCGGCCATAACGATGGCTACCATCGACATCAGCTTGATGAGGATGTTGAGGCTGGGGCCCGATGTGTCTTTGAAGGGGTCACCGACGGTGTCACCTACTACGGTTGCTTTGTGCACGTCGCTGCCTTTGCCGCCGAAGTTGCCTTCCTCGACATATTTCTTAGCGTTATCCCATGCACCGCCTGCATTGGCCATGAACACGGCCAGAACGAAGCCGGCTGACAGGCCGCCGATGAGCAGACCGATAACACCGGGAACACCGAAGATAAGACCGGTGATGATGGGGGCGATGATGGCGAGAATTGAGGGGAACACCATCTCACGCTGTGCACCCTTGGTCGAGATCTGGACGCAACGTGCATAGTCGGGTTCGCCCTCGCCGGTGAGGATGCCTTTGATTTCGCGGAACTGGCGGCGTACCTCGTCAACCATGTGGGCGGCTGCGCGGCCAACGGCGTTCATGGTCAGACCGCAGAACAGGAATGCCATCATGGCGCCGATGAACATGCCCGACAGTACCATCGGGTTCATCAGGTCAACGTGGTAGTAGTTCATGAAGTCGGTGAAGGTAGCCTCGTTGAGCTTGACGTCGATAGGATTGAGCTCGGTGCCTACCTGGATGAATTCAGTGCCGATGCGGTCAAGACCGATGCGGATTTCCTCGATGTATGATGCGAGCAGTGCAAGACCTGTCAGAGCGGCCGAGCCGATGGCGAAGCCTTTACCGGTAGCGGCGGTGGTGTTACCGAGTGAGTCGAGAGCGTCGGTGCGTTTGCGCACTTCCTTGCCCAGGCCGGCCATCTCGGCGTTACCGCCGGCGTTGTCGGCGATGGGGCCGTAGGCGTCGGTGGCGAGGGTGATGCCTAGGGTCGAGAGCATACCGACGGCGGCGATACCGATGCCATAGAGACCGTGGCTGACGTCGGCCATGTTCCAGCTGGCAGCAAGACCGTATGAGAGGATGATGCCGAGCACTACCGAGATAACGGGAATGGCGGTCGATACCATGCCGAGGCCGATACCCGAGATGATGACGGTGGCGGGGCCGGTCTCACCGCTCTTTGAGAGGCGCTGGGTGGGTTTGTAAGACTGTGAGGTGTAATACTCGGTTGCACGACCGATGACGATACCTACGAGCAGACCTACAACGACGGCGAGCGACAGGTTAACCCAGTTGCTGATGCCGAGCCAGTAGAGGATGCCGAATGTAGCGGCAACGATCAGGGCCGAGCTGAGGTTGGTGCCCACGGCGAGCGAGTTGAGCAGATTTTTCATCGAGGCGTTCTCTTTGGTCTTGACGGCAAAGATACCGATGATCGAGAGGATGATGCCGACGGCGGCGATGAGCATGGGGGCAACGACGGCCTTGAACTGCATGTCGGTGTCGCCCGATGTCATGTAAGCGGCAGCGCCGAGAGCGGCGGTAGCCAGGATTGAGCCGCAGTAGCTCTCATAGAGGTCGGCGCCCATACCGGCAACGTCACCCACGTTGTCACCGACGTTATCGGCGATGGTGGCGGGGTTGCGGGGGTCGTCCTCGGGGATGCCTGCCTCGACTTTACCTACGAGGTCGGCGCCCACGTCGGCAGCCTTGGTGTAGATACCGCCACCCACACGGGCAAACAGGGCCTGGGTCGAAGCACCCATGCCGAATGTCAGCATCGTGGTGGTGATGAAGCAGAGCTTCTGGCCACCCTCGATGTCGGTGAGGTAGTTGAGGAGTACGTACCAGAACGAGATGTCGAGCAGACCGAGACCTACAACGACGAGACCCATGACGGCACCCGAGCGGAAGGCTACGCGCAGGCCGCTGTTAAGCGACTCGCGGGCGGCATTGGCCGTACGGGCCGATGCGTATGTGGCGGTCTTCATGCCCAGGAAGCCGGCGAGACCCGAGAAGAAACCGCCGGTGAGGAATGCGATAGGCACCCAGGGGTTCTGAAGGTTGAAGTAAGCCATAACGCCGAACAGCACGACGAGGCATGCGAACACGATGCCGACGATCTTGTATTGCTGTTTAAGATAGGACATTGCGCCCTTGCGCACGTGTCCTGCGATTTTTTTCATGAGATCGGTGCCCTCGCTCTCTTTTTTCATGCCGTTGTAGAAGTACCACGCGAGTACCAGGGCAATCACTGAGGCTACAGGAACGATCCAAAAGATTGGTTGTACCATAGTTGAAAAATTGATGTGATAAATATTAGTTAATTAAATTGTTGTAAGCATGTATAATCAATATTGGCTCGAGTAGCGCAGCATCTGGTCGACATAGCCCTCGGTGTAGTCGACCTTGACGTCGGTGATGTTGCCGTCGGCATCAAACTCGGCGGTATAGACCGGGTTGACAAAGCCGCGGTAGGGCGGTATGCTCAGGGTCGAGTAGCGCTCGAGTATCTCGCGGTGCAGCTCGGGGTCGACCTTGACGGCATACTGCTCGACGAGAGCCTCGCCGGCGGCATAGTCGCCCTCGCTCTTGATGCGCTGAATCTCACCGAGCAGCCGGCCGAACAGCTCGCGCAGTTTGCCATAGTCGTTGATGATAAGCTGGGTCTTGCCGTTCTCCTTGACCATCTCTAACACGTTGTCGGCGGCGCCGTGTTCCATTGCCCAGCGGGCTATGAGGGCGCGGTTGCGCATGTGGGCTTCCTCGATATCCTTGCCGGGCTCGATGCGCTGCAGCTGGGTCATCAGGCCGTTGAGCATGTATTTGTAGTATTCGGCTTTATATGCGTCGGGGTTGTCGAGCAGACCGAGCTCGATGAGCTTCGGGTCGGCCAGATAGTAGAGCGCGAACAGGTCGGCGCGGGTCTCCTCGAGTGTCGAGCCGTGGGCCTTGAGGGCGTCGGGGTCAACGCCGGGCATCAGGCGGCCCGAACCGTGACCGAGACACTCGTGAAGGTCGGTGTGCAGGTTGTCGGTGATGAACAGGTAATCGTCGAGCAGCTTGCGGGTGGCCTCGTCGTGAACGAATTCCTCGTTGAAGCCGTTGCCGTGAGAGGCGGCGTCATAGGCCTGGGTGATGTTCTCGATGGTTACCGATTTCGAACCGTGCTGGGCGCGAATCCAGTTGGCGTTGGGCAGATTGATGCCGATGGGGGTGGCGGGGTAGGCGTCACCGGCCAGGATGGCGGCGGTGATGACCTTGGCCGACACGCCCTTGACCTCGGGTTTGCGGTACTTGGGATCGACGGGCGAGTGATCCTCAAACCACTGTGCGTTGGCCGACAGGGTCTCGGTGCGCTCCGATGCCTCGTTGTTCTTGAAGTTGACGATCGACTCCCACGAGCCTGTCATGCCCAGAGGGTCGCCATAGCTCTCGATGAAGCCGTTGATGAAGTCGACACGTGACAGGGTGTCGCCGGCCCATGTGATCGAGTACTCGTCAAACGTGCGCAGGTCGCCCGTGCGGTAGTATTCGACGAGCTGGTCGATGGTCTTTTTCTGCACGTCGTTCTCGGCATACCGGGATGCCTTCTCGAGATTTTCGACGATGCGCTCGATCTTGTCGCTGTACAGGCCGCCAATCTTATACTGCTGCTCGATGACGTTGCCGTTGGCGTCGACAGTGACGCGGGTGTTCAGGCCATATGATACGGGAGTCAGGTCGGTCGTGTCCTTGAGGGCTGCATAGTAGTCCTCGACCTGTTTCTGAGTCACGCGGTCATACATGTTCATGGCCGAGGTGACGATGAGATCCTCGCCGGCGGCCTGGTTGACGCGCTTGGCCATGAACGCGGGGTCGAAGATATACTGATAGACCAGGTCAAAGTCCAGCCCGTTGCGCAATTCGAGCGGCAGGGCGTTGACGCGGGCCTCGAGCCACGCCTGTGAGAACTTGGGCGTGAACTTGTCCATCGAGTAGTGGTGGTGCAGGCCGTTGGCAAACCACACCTGTTTCAGATAGGTCTCGAACGCCTTGAACTCGGGGTCTTCGCGGTCACCGTCATAGTGGGTGTAGACATCCTCGAGCAGTTGGCGCGTGTTGAGGTTATATTTGCCGTTCTGATCCCACAGGATGTCGCGGCCGGCCAGCGCGGCCTCGGTGAGGTAGTACACAAGACGTTTCTGGTCGAGCGACAGGCTCTCGAAGTCGGGGACGCGGTAGCGAAGCACCTCGATATCCTCGAAACGGTCAACATGGTAGTCGAACGTTTCATTGGCCGGTGTGCCCTTGCAGGCTGTGAGTGCGGCGGTCAACGCTAAGCATGAAGCCATTGTTGTAAGTTTTGACATTTATTTATTGCGGTTTTATTATATGATGAATGAAACGGTTTATTCTACATATAGAATCAGGCCCTTTAGATACTCGCCCTCGGGGTGGTAGATGTTCACCGGGTGGTCGGCCGGCTGGGTGAGCTGGTGAAGGATGCGCACGCGGCGACGCGAACGGGCGGCGGCAGTGAACACGGCCAGGCGGAACTGCTCCTTGCTCACGGCCTGTGAGCACGAGAATGTGAACAGGATGCCGCCGGGGGCTATCTTCTCAAACGCTTTGTGGTTGAGGCGCTGGTAGCCGCGCAGGGCGTTGCCCAGGGCCGAGCGGTGTTTGGCGAACGCGGGCGGGTCGAGGATGATGAGGTCGTAGGCGCCGGCCTCCATCTCGTCGAGGTATTTGAACGCGTCGATGGCCGTGCTGTGGTGGCGCGGGTCGCCCTCCCAGTTGAGGGCGATGTTGGCGTCGGTGAGTGTGATGGCTTTCTCAGACGAGTCGACCGACTCGACGCTCACGGCACCGCCGCGCATGGCATAGACCGAGAAGCCGCCCGTGTAGCAGAACATGTTGAGCACGCGGCGTCCGGCCGAGAAGTGCTCGAGCAGGGCGCGGTTGTCGCGCTGGTCGACAAAGAAGCCCGTCTTCTGGCCGCGCAGCCAGTCGACATGAAACTTCAGGCCGTTCTCGAGGGCGATATCGGTGTCGGCTTTGCCTATGAGGTAGGTGTTCTGGGGGTCGAGGTGAGCCTTATAGGGCAGGGTGGTCTCTGACTTGTAGTAGACGTTCTTCACGCCGAGTCCGTCGATGTCGACGAGGGCGTTGGCGATGACTTCGCGGGCGAAGTGCATGCCGGGGCTGTGGGCCTGAACCACGGCGGTGTCACCGTACACGTCGACCACGAGGCCGGGCAGAAAGTCGCCCTCGCCGTGAACCAGGCGGAAGGCGTTGTTGTCGGGTCGCTGCAACTTCAGCGCGCGGCGCAGACCGAATGCGGCCTCGAGACGCTTGCGGTATAAGTCGCTGTCGATGACGGCGTCGCCCCACTCGAGCATGCGCACGGCGATGCTGCCTATCTGGTAGTGGCCCACGCCGACGATGCGGCCGTCCGAAGCCTTGACTTTGACAATCTCGCCCTCCTCGATGCCGTCGGGCAGGTGCTGGATAGCTCCCGAGAATACCCAGGGGTGGAAACGGTCGAGCGACTCCTCCTTGCCGCGCTTCAGCTGTATGGTCTTATAACTCATTTTAATATGAATCGGTAAATGTCGTTAAAATTGGCGTATATAAGCAGTCCCAGCAATAGGAACATGCCTACCATCTGGGCATATTCGAGCACTTTCTCTGATGGCTTGCGGCGCGTGATCATCTCCCACAGCACGAAGGTGACGTGGCCGCCGTCGAGTGCCGGGATGGGCAGTATGTTCATGAACGCGAGGATGATTGACAGGAACGCGGCCATCTCCCAGAACGCGCGCCAGTTCCATTTCTCGGGGAAGAGGCTGCCGATGGCACCGAATCCGCCGACGCTCTTGGCGCCCTCCTTGGTGAACACGAATTTGAGAGACTTGACATAGCCCGTGAGTTTGTCGACGCCGTTGCCTATGCCCACGGGGATGGCCTCGAAGAACGTGTACTGGATGTCGTCGTAGCCATAGACGTCATAGGGGCTTGCGAGCTGAAAGCCGAGAAGTCCGGCCTTGGTAGGTGTTGCCTTGACCGTGATGGTGTCGTTGCCGCGGGCCAGGGTGATGTCGATCTCATGGCCGGCGTTCTCTTTCAGCAACGCGGTGAACGCTTTGTACTCGCGGGCGTCGCTGCCGTTGACGGCGAGTACGAGGTCACCCGTCTGCATGCCGGCCTCTTTGGCGGGTTCACCGTTCATCACTTCCTGGACCATCACTGGCTGGCGCATGGCTATGAAGCCGGTCGAGTCAGATAGTGACAGGGGGAAGTTCTCGGGCAGACTGATGGTGACGGTGTCGCGGTTGTCGCGCAGGACGGTCACCTGCTTGGCCATCACCATCTCCATGATGCAGTTAGGGTCGGCCGAGTCGAGTTTCTTGCCGTCGGCCATCAGGGGTATGTCGCCGTTCTCAAAACCGGCCTTCAGGGCCTCGGGCGCATACTCGAAACCGAGGTAGGCACGCTCGAACGGCACGTTGGGCGCTCCCCAGTACCATGCTATACCTATATATATAATGATGGCGAGGATGAAGTTCATCAGTACGCCGCCCACCATCACGAGCAGTCGCTGCCACGCGGGCTTGGAGCGGAACTCCCACGGCTGGGCCGGTCGGGCCATCTGCTCCTTGTCCATCGACTCGTCGATCATGCCGGCGATCTTGACGTATCCGCCCAGGGGTACCCAGCCTATGCCGTATTTCGTGTCGCGCCACGTTGCGCGCGGCTGTCCGTTCTTGTCGAGCTTGGGCGTCTTGCGGGCCTTGGGCTTCCAGCTCACGAGCGAGAACCAGGGATCGAAGAAGAGGTAGAATTTCTCTACCTTGATTCCGAACAGGCGGGCGAACAGGTAGTGGCCGCCTTCGTGTATGATTATCAGCAATGCCAGTGCCAGCACCAGCTGGGCTGCTTTTATGAGAAATGTTTCCATTCGGCGATGGTGGTTAAGTGGTGATTAGTTCTTGGGTGAGGCGGCGTGCATGGTCGTTGGTGGCCACATAGTCGTCATAACCGGGCTCGGCGATGTAGGGCACGCGGTCAAGTGCCTGCATTATCAGGCGGTAGATGTCGGTGAATTTTATCTTGTTGTTGAGGAACGCGGCGACGGCAATCTCGTTGGCGGCATTGATGATGCAGGCTGTGTTGCCTCCGCGTTGGAGGGCAAAGTGGCCGAGCTTGATGGCCGGGAAACGCTCGGCGTCGGGGCGCTCGAATGTGAGTTGGCTCATGTCCGCGAGCGACAGGCCGGCGTCGGCCGTGTGCAGTCGGGTGGCGTCGCCGAGGGCATAGCGTATGGGCAGTCGCATGTCGGGCGTGCCGAGCTGTGCCTTGATGGCACCGTCGACAAACTCTACCATCGAGTGTACTATCGACTGGGGGTGTACGACGGCCTCGATTTGTGACGGCTGTACGTCAAAGAGCCAGCGTGCCTCTATGATTTCGAATGCTTTGTTGACCATCGTGGCCGAGTCGATGGTGATTTTGGCGCCCATCGACCAGTTGGGGTGGTGCAGTGCGTCGGCCACTGTGACGGTCTCGAGCTGTTCGGACGGCAGCTTTCTGAACGGGCCGCCCGAGGCGGTGATTATCAGCTTTTTCACGCGGCTGCGGTCTTCACCTACGAGGCACTGGTATATGGCCGAGTGTTCGGAGTCGACCGGGATGACGCGCGACTTTGACTCGGCCAGGGCGCGGGTGACGATGTCGCCGGCCACCACGAGAGTCTCTTTGTTGGCGAGCGCTATATCCTTGCCCGCCTCGATGGCGCGCAGTGTTGGGGCGAGGCCGCTGTAGCCCACGGTGGCCGTGACAACGACATCGACAAAGTCGGCCGACATGGCGTCGATGACAGCCTGAGTGCCGGCCCCCGTCATGATGCCGAGGGGCTCGAGAGCCTCCTTGAGTTTGAGATATTTTGATTCGTCGGCAATGATAGCCAGGCGTGGACGCCGAGCTATAGCCTGCTGTATGAGGGTGTCGACTTTCGAGCCGGCGATGAGCACAGTCACCTCAAAGAGCTCGGGGTAGCGCGACGTCACATCCAGAGTCTGGGTGCCTATCGAGCCGGTCGAACCGAGTATAGCGATACGTTTTGGAGAGTACATTTTATCCCATTTTAAAATCAAGTGCAAATTTAGCGCTTTTTTTTGTAAAACCAAACTCACGCTTTGTTGTATTCGCGATTGGGATTGGTGCGGAGGGTTACTTTTTTGGGGAAAATTGTGGATGAAATGAAAAAAAATCTTAACTTTGCACTCGTATTGAATACTATGTAGGCACGCTTTCGGTCTATGGGGTTGACCTGTAGATTGTTAAGCGTTGTTTGTTTTGTTCGGTACCCAATTCAAGCGAAAAATCTTATCAAATTTATATGATAACATCAGCAATATTCGGAATTTCCAATAACGCACTGCTCGCTGTCGTGGCTCTGCTCACGGGTGTGGCTCTCGTTGCGTTGGCTATGTGGATTGCGGGTCTTATCTCGCCTCGCTCGTTCAACCCTTCAAAGGGTGAAGCCTATGAATGTGGTATACCTACCCGCGGTGTCTCGATGACCCGTTTCAGCGTCGGTTATTACCTGTTTGCAATCCTGTTCTTGATGTTCGATGTCGAGACTGTATTTCTTTATCCCTGGGCGGTGCGCATGCGCGAACTGGGTGTGCAGGGTCTCACAAGCATCGCAGTGTTTTTCGGAATCTTAGTGCTGGGTCTCGTTTATGCCTGGCGGAAAGGAGCACTTGAATGGAAGTAACAACAAAGAGCATGCCCTACGAGGCATTCAAAGATAACGAGTATATCGAAAATCTCGTTCAGGAGCTGCAGGCTTCGGGCACAAACGTGCTCGTGGGCTCGCTCGACAAACTTATCAACTGGGGCCGTTCAAACTCGCTGTGGCCGCTGACATTCGCTACCAGCTGTTGTGGTATCGAGTTTGTGTCGCTTGGTGCAGCCCGTTTCGATATGGCCCGTTTTGGTTGGGAGGTTGCGCGTTCGTCACCACGTCAGGCCGACTTCATGATGGTGGCCGGTACGATTGTGGGCCGCATGGTTCCGGTGTTCCGTCGCCTGTATGATCAGCTTGCTGAGCCCAAGTATGTTATAGCTGTGGGCGGCTGTGCAATCTCGGGCGGCCCGTTCAAGCGTTCATATCATGTGGCCAAGGGTATCGAGGATATCGTGCCTGTTGACGTGTTTGTTCCCGGCTGTCCTCCCTGTCCCGAGGCTATGATATACGGTATCATGCAACTGTCGCGCAAGGTCAAGGTTGAGCGTTTCTTTGGCGGCGTGAACCGTCAGGAGAAGCAGCAGGACTTCGTCAAGGAGCATCCTGTAGCCAAGGAGGCCGAGCAGATTATCAACGGCGAGAAATAATCACCCCACCGCCCATTCATCACGACACTCCATCATCACCGGCGGTGATTTAAATCAAAAAGAAACATTATACATTATATATAATATGGCAACAATCAAGGAAGACATCGCGGCCCGTTTCCCAAAGGCAACTTTTGAGGATGCCGACGTGCTGTTGATAAACATCCCCGATGACCAGCTGCATGACCTGGCCCGCACGCTGCGTGACGACTTTGGCTACGACTATCTGGTCACTATCGTGGGCGTTGACCGTGTCGAGACCCTCGGTGCGATCTATTTCCTAAGTTCAACCACCACCAATACCGAGATTTCGTTCCAGGTAACTACCACCGACCGTGAGCACCCGGCTTTCGAGTCGATTGCCGACCTGTGGTCAATCGCTACCATCTATGAGCGCGAGATTTATGACTACTACGGCATCATATTCCTCAACAACCCCGACATGCGTCGCCTCTTCCTCAACATCGACTGGAAGGGCTACCCCCTGCGCAAGGACTATGACATGGACTCGAACGACATCCTCTCGACCGAGAGCGAGCGTCAGAGCGACTTCACCAATGTCTACACCCGCGGTGCCGACGGCAAGATCGAGGTAGAGGAGAAGGCTGTCTTCAAGCCCAATGATTTTGTTGTCAACATCGGCCCGCAGCACCCTGCCACTCACGGTGTGTTGCGTTTCCGCACGGCTATCGACGGTGAGACCATCACCAAGATCGATGTTTATATGGGTTACATACACCGCGGTATCGAGAAGCTTTGTGAGAGCCTCGGCTACCCCCAGACCCTCCACTATACCGACCGTATGGACTATTTCTCGGCCCACAACTACCACCACGGCCTGTGCATGTGTATAGAGCGTGCCGCCGGTATCGAGGTGCCCCGCCGCGCTCAGGTTATACGCGTGCTGATGGACGAGTTGTCGCGTATAGCGTCTCACTGTCTGTTCTTCGGTACCTACTGCATGGACCTCGGCGCGACGACGATGCTGTTCTACACCCTGCGCGTGCGTGAGCAGATACTCGACATCATGACCAAGACCTGCGGTGCCCGCATGACATTCAATTACAGCTGCATAGGCGGCGTGATGGCCGACCTTGACCCCGACTTCGTGAAGGATGTCAAGGCTCTGCTGGCCGTTCTGCCCGCCAACCTCAAGGAATACAACAAACTGTTCGTTGGCAACGTCATTGCCAAAGGCCGTCTCGAGGGCATGGGCGTGATGTCGCGCGAGCATGCAATCGACTGGGGTGTTACAGGCCCGTCGGGCCGTGCATCGGGCTGGGCATGCGACGTGCGCAAGACCCATCCCTACAGCGTGTACAACGAGGTTGACTTTGATGAGGCTATCATGACCGAGGGTGACTCGATGGCACGTTTCAAGGTGCGCATGACCGAGATCGAGCAGAGTGCCCGCATCATCGAGCAACTCATCGACAATATCCCCGAGGGCGAGGTTCTCGCCAAGGTGCCCAAGGTGCTGAAACTGCCTGTAGGCCACTGGTTCCAGCTCGTCGAGGGTTGTCGCGGCGTGTTCGGTGTCTACATCGAGAGCGACGGCGGTACAAGCCCCGTGCGCATGAAGTTTGTGACTCCCTCGCTTAATGCTGCCGCCGTGGTTGACTCAATCACGACCGGCAACAAGATTGCCGACCTCATCACCATCGCCGGCTCGCTCGACTATATCGTGCCCGACATGGACCGTTAATAACACGTTAATTGCCAATCAGAAAGAATATCACAATAAATCATGGAGACAACATTTGATTTCTCTACAATCACTCAGTGGTTCAACAACCTGTTGTTGGGCTGGGGTCTGCAGCCCTGGCTTGTAACCACCATCGAGTGTGTGCTCGTTGGCGTAGGCCTGCTGCTGCTGTATGCCCTGCTCGCACTGTTCTACATCTACTACGAGCGTAAGATCTGCGCATATTTCCAGTGTCGACTCGGCCCGAACCGTGTAGGTCCTTTCGGTCTGCTCCAAAGCTTCGCCGACATGTTCAAGATCCTTATCAAGGAGCTTATTCACCTTAACAACATCGACCGTTTCCTGTTTGCTCTCGCTCCCTATCTGGTAATCATCGCCTCGATGATGGCGTTTGCCGTTCTGCCGTGGGGTCCGGGTCTGCAGATTGTCGACTTCAACATCGGCATCTTCTTCCTCATCGCCGTGTCGTCGATCGGCGTGCTCGGTATTCTGCTTGCAGGTTGGTCGTCGAACAACAAGTTCACCCTTATCGGCGCTATGCGTTCGGGTGCCCAGATGATAAGCTATGAGCTTTCAATCGGCCTGTCGGTGCTCACAATGGTAGCATTTGCCGGCACGATGAATGTGAATGAGATCGTACTGGCCCAGGAGAACTGCTGGTTCATCTTCGCCGGTCACATTCCCGCCATCATCGCTTTTGTCATCTATCTAGTTGCAGGTACAGCCGAGACCAACCGTGGCCCGTTCGACCTTCCCGAGGCCGAGAGTGAGCTGACCGCCGGTTATCACACCGAGTATTCGGGTATCCACTTCGGCTTCTTCTACCTCGCCGAGTATCTTAACCTCTTTATTGTAGCCGGCGTTGCATCGCTGCTCTTCTTTGGCGGTTGGATGCCCCTGCACATTCCCGGGTGGGAGGGCTTCAACCACATCATGAACTACATCCCCGGCGTGGTTTGGTTCATCGGCAAGGCTATCGTGCTCTCATTCATCATCATTTGGTTCAAGTGGACATTCCCCCGTCTGCGCATCGACCAGCTTCTGACCCTGGAGTGGAAATATCTGCTTCCCATCAACCTGTTCAACCTGGCCCTGATGGTCATGATTGTAATCACAGGCTTCTACATCAAGTGGTAATCAACCTCCAAACGTTCAATACCACCCACGACAAACGCTTAAAAGAATCAACAATAGAATATGAGCCAGAACAAAGGTAAAATAGCTCAGGTTATCGGTCCCGTAGTCGACGTGACTTTTGACGGTGACAATGTTATCCTGCCCCCTATCTTCACCGCACTGAAGATTGACCGCCCCGATGGCACTCAGCTGGTGCTCGAGGTAGAACAACACATTGGTGAGGACACCGTACGCTGTGTCGCCATGGAGAGCACCGACGGACTGCAGCGCGGTCTCGAGGTTGACAATCTCGAGCGTCCTATCTCGGTGCCCACCGGTGCCCAGGTAAAGGGCCGTCTGCTTAACGTCATCGGCGACTCGATCGACCACCTGCCCGAGCTTAACCGCGATAACCTGTGTCCTATCCATCAGCCCGCCCCCGAGTTTGAAGACCTCACCATCGGTACTGAGATACTCTATACCGGTATCAAGGTGATCGACCTGCTCGAGCCTTACAGCAAGGGTGGTAAGATTGGCCTTTTCGGCGGTGCCGGTGTAGGCAAGACGGTGCTTATCATGGAGCTCATCAATAATATTGCCAAAGGACACAACGGTTTCTCGGTGTTCACCGGTGTAGGTGAGCGCACGCGTGAGGGTAACGACCTGTTGCGTGAGATGATCGAGAGCGGTGTAATGAAATATGGCGACAAGTTTGCCGAGGGCATGGAGAAGGGCCAGTGGAACCTTGAGGACGTAGACATGAACGCTGTCAAGGACTCGCAGGCTGCACTGGTGTTCGGCCAGATGAATGAGCCGCCGGGCGCCCGTCTGCGCGTGGCACTGACCGGCCTGACAGTGGCCGAGCAGTTCCGCGACCAGGATGGCGGCGGTAAAGAAATTCTGCTCTTCATCGATAACATCTTCCGTTTCACTCAGGCCGGTTCTGAGGTATCGGCGCTTCTTGGCCGTATGCCGTCGGCCGTGGGGTACCAGCCTACGCTGGCATCAGAGATGGGCTCGCTGCAGGAGCGTATCACATCGACCAAGAACGGTTCAATCACATCGGTTCAGGCTATCTATGTGCCTGCCGACGACTTGACCGACCCGGCGCCCGCAACCACATTCTCGTTCCTCGACGCCACCACGGTGTTGTCGCGTAAGATTGCCGAGCTCGGTATATACCCCGCCGTTGACCCCCTCGAGTCGACTTCACGTATCCTTGACCCGAACATCATCGGCGAGGATCACTATAATACCGCACAGGCCGTGAAGCAGCTTCTGCAGAAGTACAATGAGCTTCAGGACATCATCGCCATTCTCGGTGTCGACGAGCTCAGCGACGAGGACAAGCTCGTTGTTGCACGCGCCCGCCGCGCCCAGCGTTTCCTGTCTCAGCCTTTCCACGTGGCCGAGCAGTTCACCGGCCTGCCCGGTGTGATGGTTCCGCTCAACGAGACCATACGCGGCTTCAAGATGATTCTTTCGGGCGAGATGGACAAGTACCCCGAGCAGGCATTCCTCAACGTCGGCACTATCGACGATGCCATCGCCAAGGGTGAGAAACTGCTCGCCGAGGTCAAGTAAAGGGCCGGCTGTGAGAAGCGAAGTGTTTGACACTTTAATGATTTGGATAACTAAACAATTTGTATGACACTAAATATTATATCGGCACAACAAATCGTGTTCAGCGGCGAGGTAAAGTCGGTGACACTGCCCGGAACGATGGGTAGCTTCACTGTGCTTCACAACCACGCGTCGCTTATATCAACTCTTACTGCGGGCGACGTGGTATATGTTGACAATGACGGCGCCCGTCACGAGTCGGCCATCGCCGGCGGCATTGTGAGTGTCGATAATAATGTTATATCGGTGTGCGTAGCTTAGTCATGAGATTTCTGCAATATATATTCGTCAGCCTTGCGGTCGCCATGATGGCGGCTCCGGCGCTCCGTGCTCAGGAAGGGGCCGTTAATGACAAGTCGGGCGACCTGGAACAGGCAATCGCCGATGTGGCTACAGTCGATGCCATTACCGAGGGTGTCGAAAATCCCGAGGACGTGGCTGCTACCGACACAGTCGCCGACGTGGCCGAGACCAAGGCCGAGGCTGAGGATAAGAAAGATGATGATTTCAATCCCAAGGATATAATCTTTGAGCACCTCGGTGACGGGTATGGCTGGGAGGTTCCGTTCAACCACCACAAGCGTATTCCCCTGCCCATCATCGTGTGGGCGAGCGACGGACTGCACGTGTTCTCGTCGTCGCGCGTGGAGCATGGCGCCGTTTACCGTGACGGTGACATCGATTTCACCATCGCCCAAGACGGTGACTATAAAGGCAAGCTCGTCGAGATAAAGCCTGACGGCTCGGTTAGCCGTCCATGGGACATATCGATAACCAAGAACGTTCTGGCCGTCTTCATCACTGTGATACTGGTACTGCTGTGCGTGTTGCCTCTCGGCAGCTGGTACAAGTCGAACGGCTATGTGGCACCGCGCGGTTTCAAAGGCGCTCTTGAGGCGCTGTATGAGTTCATCTACGTGTCGCTCATCAAGGCCACGCTGAAGGAGCAGGCCCGTAGGTTCGCTCCCTATCTGCTCACGGTGTTCATGTTCATATTTGTTGCCAACCTCACCGGTCTGGTGGTTGTATTCCCCGGCGGTGCCAATCTGACGGGCAATATCGCCGTAACCTTAGTGCTCGCACTGATTACGTTCTTGATAACCAATATCTTCGGCACAAAGCACTACTGGAAAGAGATACTGTGGCCCGATGTACCGCTTTGGCTCAAATTCCCCCTGCCGATCATGCCTGTAATCGAGATTTTCGGTATGTTCACCAAGCCCGCGGCGCTGACCGTGCGTCTGTTTGCCAACATGATGGGCGGCCACATTATCGTTATCTCGCTGACGCTGATTATCTTCATTTTCGCCAAGATGGGTGTCGCCGCCATGAGTGGTGCGACGGTGGTGTCGATGATATTCCAGATATTCATGCTGCTTATTGACGTTCTTGTGAGCTTCATCCAGGCCTATGTGTTCACGATGCTGTCGACGATATTCATATCGCTGGCTCAGGAGCATGGGCACGAGGAGCACAAGAAAGCTGATGAGACGCAGCCTCAAGTTACAACAACCCATTGATTTTTAAATCAGAAAAATAATAAAAATAAATAAATTCACTACTTAAACTACAAAACTATGTTAGCATTGATTTTAGCACTTGAAGGTCTCTTACAGTTAGGCGCAAGCATCGGCGCAGGTATCGCAGCTATTGGTGCCGGCCTCGGTATCGGTAAAATCGGTTCATCGGCCATGGAGGCTATCGCACGTCAGCCCGAGGCTGCCGGTGACATCCGCAGTAACATGATCGTGATCGCCGCTCTTATCGAGGGTGTCGCACTGTTCGCCGTTATTGTTTGCCTTCTCGCTATTTTCCTCAAATAAATTATCCCGTAGCTGATGGAATTATTCAAACCCGACTTCGGCCTCGTCTTCTGGATGTTCGTGGCGTTTGCCATCCTCTTCCTCCTGTTGTGGAGAAAGGGCTGGCCGGCGATCATGAAGATGATTGACGGACGTGCCGATCTTATTGACAAGGGTGTTGAATATGCTCAACAGGCCAAGGAACAACTTGACAAGGCTCAGGAGAGCGCCGAGCAGATAATTGCCGACGCGCGCCGCAGTCAGGCCGACATCCTGCGTGAAGCCGGCGTGATGAAGGATCAGATCGTGGAACAGGCCCGCCAGGAAGCGCGCGCTGCCGCTCAGAAAGAGATGGAGAGCGCCCGCGTGGCTATCGCTCAGGAGCGCAAGGAGGCCGAGAAGCAGTTCCGCGACCAGGTGAGCGCCTTTGCTCTCGACATCGCCTCGAAGGTCACACGCCGCGAGCTTGCCGACGATAAGGCTCAGACACAGCTTGTCAACAATCTCCTTGACGAGATAGAGAAAACAAACTAATCAACCCCTGTAACTACTTTTCAAGTCACTGTTTATTGAGATGAACCAAGGACTCATACCACAACGATATGCCAAGGCGCTGTACAAGGTGGCCCTCGAGCGTGGCTGTACGGCACAGCTCTATGAGTTGATGAAGCGGCTCGAGAACTCGTTCTGCGAGAATGTCGACCTTGAGCGCGTGATGGAGAATCCGTTTGTGGATGCCGCCCGCAAGGAGGCGCTTCTGCTCACAGCTGCGGGTGCCGATGCGGCCGACGCGGCTGACACCAAGGGTGCAGTCGCTACGTTCACAGACTTCGTCAGGCTGCTCGAGCGCAACAAGCGCGTCGAGTTTGTGCGCGGCGCGGCGCTGGCTTACATAGCGCTCTACCGCAAGGAGTGTAACATCTCGACGGTGACTGTAACGTCGGCCACACCTCTCGACCCCAAGGCGTCAGAGCGCCTGAGGGAGCTCATCGGCAAGCATCTTAACGGAGCTACCGTCGAGTACCGCGAGCAGGTTGATCCCGACCTCATAGGCGGCTTCACCGTTGCCATTGACAACAGGCGTCTTGACGCTTCAATCAAGAATGAACTTAAACAACTGCGTTTAAAACTGCTTAGCCACTAACCAATGATAAACCCCAGCGAGATATCAGAAGTTCTCAAGCAACAACTTGAGAACGTGAATACTAAAGTAACGTTTGACGAGACCGGCACCGTACTCAATGTCGGTGACGGTGTAGCCCATGTATATGGTCTTGACAACGTGTGTGCCAACGAACTCGTTGAGTTTGAGAATGGTGTCATGGGTGTTGCACTTAACCTCGAGGAGAGCAATGTCGGTGTCATCCTGCTCAACAATGTCAACTCGGTGACCGAGAACATGAGCGTACGCCGCACCGGTCGCATCGCTTCAATACCCGTTGGTGACGGCCTGTTTGGTCGTGTTATCAATGTGTTGGGCGAGCCTATCGACGGCCGCGGTCCCATTGAGGGCGAGCTGCTGCAGATGCCCCTGGAGCGCAAGGCTCCCGGCGTTATCTTCCGTCAGCCCGTTAAACAGCCTCTCGAGACCGGTATCAAGGCTGTCGACTCGATGGTGCCCATAGGCCGCGGTCAGCGTGAGCTTATCATCGGCGACCGCCAGATAGGCAAGACCGCTATCGCCATCGACACCATCATCAACCAGCGTGCCAACTACGAGGCCGGCAAACCGGTGTACTGCATCTATGTAGCCATCGGCCAGAAGGCATCGTCGGTTGCCGCTATCGTCGAGACCCTGCGTCAGCACGGTGCGCTCGACTATACCGTTGTGGTTGCCGCCACGGCGAGCGACTCGGCATCGATGCGCTACTACTCGCCGTTTGCCGGCGTAGCGATAGGTGAATACATCCGCGACACGGGTCGTGACGCTCTTATCGTTTACGATGACCTGTCGAAACAGGCTGTCGCTTACCGTGAGATTTCGCTGATTCTGAAACGTCCGTCGGGTCGTGAGGCATATCCGGGTGATATCTTCTACCTGCACTCGCGCCTGTTGGAGCGTGCTGCCAAGATTATCGACAACCAGCATGTGGCGTCGATGATGAACGACCTGCCCGAGGTGCTCAAACCTATCGTCAAGGGTGGCGGTTCGCTCACTGCGCTCCCCATCATCGAGACTCAGGCCGGTGACGTGTCGGCATATATTCCCACCAACGTTATCTCGATCACCGACGGTCAGATTTACCTTGAGTCGGCACTGTTCAACCGCGGTATTCGTCCCGCCATCAATGTGGGTATCTCGGTATCGCGTGTAGGCGGTAACGCTCAGATCAAGCCGATGAAGAAGGTGGCCGGTACGCTGAAGATTGACCAGGCCCAGTTCCGTGAGCTGGAGTCGTTCACCAAGTTTGGCGGCGACATCGACCCCGTGACCGCACGCGTCATTGACCGCGGCCGCAAGAACGAGCGTCTGCTCATTCAGCCTCAGTACCAGCCCGTTCCCGTTGCCGAGGAGGTCGCCCTCATATATTGTGGTGTGAACGGCCTCCTGGAGAACGTACCACTGGACAAGGTCGCCGAGTTCCAGCAGGCCTACCTGCAGCTGCTCCGCGCCAAGTACCAGCAGACTGTCCTTGACCGCATCAAGGCCGGTGACATGGGCGACGAGGTGACCAAGCTGATGACCCAGGCTGCCGGCGAGGTTGCCGCCCGCTATTAACGGGGGCAGCGACAATGCCGTGCGCTACTAATGTAATGAAAAAATAACTATTGAACCAACATATACTGTCAATAACAGATATTCACACCAATGGCAACACTACGCGAGCTTAAAGCCAGAATTGGATCGGTAGCTTCCAGCGAGAAGATTACCGGCGCCATGAAGATGATTTCGTCGGCCAAGATGCACAAGGCCGAGCAGGCACTGCGCATGCTCACGCCCTACCGCTCTCAGATCGAGACCATCATCGCCAACTTGCTCAGCGCCGATGTACAGTTTGCCTCTCCGTTGCTCGAGAGCCGCGAGGTGCACACGATTGCCCTGGTTGTGATGGGTTCGGACGACGGCCTGTGTGGCGCCTACAACGTCAACATCTACAAGCAGGTCATTGCAAAGCTGAAGGAGCTGGCCGAGGCTCATCCGGCTGCATCGATTGTCTTGCTCCCCGTGGGCTCAAAGATTGCCAAACAAGTAGTGAAACTTGGCAACAGCGCCCTCACGGCCGAGCTCGGCATCAACGCCCGTGTGAGCATAGATGACAATACCGGCATCGACAGCAAGGCCAACGAGGCGGCTATCAAGACGTTCGCCGCCACGGTGCGTGACAGGTTCATCGCCGGCACTTATGACTTGGTGGTGTCGCTCTCGACCCACTTCTACAGTGTCAGCCGCCAGCGCATCGAGTCGTTGCAGCTGCTGCCTGTCGAGGCCGCGTCGCTCGAGGGTAAGGCCGGTGGCGCCGGTGTGACCATCAAGCCTTATATATTCGAGCCGTCGCCTGAGGCTATAGTCAACAGCGTCATGCCGCTGTTCCAGCTCGCTGTGATGCAGGACTTGTTCACCCAGAACAGCGCTTCGGAACAGGCCGCCCGTGTGATGGCGATGCAGAGCGCCAACGATAATGCCAAGAAGCTGCTTGAACAGCTGCAGCTCGAGTATAACAAACTACGTCAACAGTCAATCACCAACGAGCTGCTCGACATTGTGGGCGGCCAGGTGAGGTAACATAATATAGTGAAAATATAAACTAAACTGATATACACAACATTATGGGAAGTGTAAAAGATTATTTCTCTTCATTGGGTCACGGCCTCTCAAGCCTTGTAAAAGGCATGCAGGTGACCGGTAAGGAGTTTATAACCCCTAAGATTACCGAGCGTTATCCCGAGAACCGCGACACGCATCATTATCCCGAGCGTTTTCGCGCCTGTCTGGAGCTCATCTACGACGCCGAGGGCAATCACAAGTGTATCGCGTGCGGTACGTGTGAGCGCAACTGTCCCAACGGTACCATCAATGTCATCACCAAGATGGTCGACACCTGGGACGGCAAGAAAAAGAAGAAGCTTGACCGCTATGTCTATGACCTGGGCAGCTGTACTTTCTGCCAGCTCTGCGTGACGACCTGTCCGACCAACGCGCTGACATTCTCAAACAACTTCGAGCAGGCCGTGTTCACCCGTTCAAAATTGGTGAAACAGCTCAACTATCTGCCCGAGAAGCCCGAACCCGAGCCCACCGAGGAGGAGAAGGCCAAGATTCTGGCCGAGCGTGAGGCCAAGATAGCCGCAGCCAAGGCTGCCGCCGCCGCTAAAGCCGCTGCTGCGGCCAAGGCAGCTGCCGACAAGCCCGCCGGTGATACAACATCCGAAAACAAATAAGCACATTATCATAGTATGGAATCTTTAGGAAGCATCATTAGCTATGTGGTAATAGCCCTGGCGATAGTTATCTTCTCGATACTCGCCGTGACGACGCGCAAGATATTGCGTGCGGCCACTTACCTGCTGTTCGCCCTCTTCGCGACAGCCGCAGTGTATTTCAAACTCGACTATGAGTTCCTGGGTGGTGTCCAGATTGCGGTCTATGCCGGCGGTATCGTCGTGCTCGTTGTCTTCGCCATTCTGTTGACAACCCATCCCGGCGACAACAGCGAGCGTCTCGCTTCGCGCAGCCGTCGCCTCGGTCTCGTTGCAGGCCTGGCAGCTCTTGCCGCCGGCGCCTACTCGCTCCTGACCCGTTGTGAGCTTCTGGTCAAGGCCCCCGAGATGTCTAACCCCGACATGGACACTATAGGCACCGCGATGCTCGGCTCAGGTCACGGACAGTACCTGCTGCCCTTCGAGGCTGTCAGCGTCCTGTTACTTGCATGTATAATCGGCGGCGTCGTTGTCGCCCGCAAACGCTAACACACTGTAGGTATGGAATTAAACGCTCTATATTATCTCATTCCGTCACTCATCATGTTCGCATGCGGAGTCTACGGCTTCATCACCCGTCGCAACATGATTGCGATGCTTATCTCGCTTGAGCTGATGCTCAACTCGGTCGACATGAACTTTGTGGTGTTCAACCGCTTCCTGTTCCCCGGTCAGCTCGACGGCATGTTCTTCACCCTGTTCGCGATAGCTATCGCGGCAGCCGAGACAGCCCTCGCCATAGCGATTGTAGTTAATGTATATCGCGCTAATAACGATATCGACGTGCGCGACATTTGTAAAATGAAATTCTAATCCCGTCACATGGAAACTTCAGCAATACTGATCTTAGCAATACCCCTGTTGATGTTCCTGTTCCTGGGACTCGCAGGCAAGTATCTGCCTCACAAGTGGGCCGGCATCCTCGGCACACTCGGCATGGGCGTCACAATGGTGCTCGCCTACACTGTTGCGTTCGAGTACTTCTTCTCGGGCAACTCATTGTTCATCGACGCCGACGGCAACCGCCTGCAGCACGTAGTGTTCAACCACGACTGGCTCAACTTCTACGACAAGCTCTCGATACGTCTCGGCTTCCTGCTCGATCCTATCTCGGCCATGATGCTTGTGGTCATCACCACCATCTCGTTCATGGTTCACCTTTACAGCAACGGTTACATGCGCGACCATCACGGCGTGTGGGAGACAGGTTTCCAGCGTTTCTACGCTTTCCTGTCGCTCTTCAGCTTCTCGATGCTCGGCCTCGTTGTCGCCACCAACATTTTCCAGATGTACATCTTCTGGGAACTCGTGGGTGCATCGTCTTACCTGCTCATCGGCTTCTACTACACCAAGCCGTCGGCTGTGTCGGCATCAAAGAAGGCATTCATCGTAACACGTTTCGCCGACCTGGGCTTCCTCATCGGTATTCTCGTGCTGTCGTTCTACGTAGGTTTCTACAGCGACGGCAACATCACCGACGCGTTCACCTTCACCTCGCTCACCTCGGTGCCTGTTGACGGCGTGGCCGACACATTCCAGGTATCGGAGGGCACGGCACAGGTTATTCGCGACCTGTTCCAGAACAGTGCCGCTCCCATGTTCATGGGTGCGTCGGTTCTGACATGGGCTCTCGTGCTCATCTTCATGGGCGGCATGGGTAAGTCGGCCATGATGCCCCTGCACATCTGGCTTCCCGATGCTATGGAAGGCCCCACACCCGTATCGGCCCTCATTCACGCCGCTACGATGGTTGTTGCCGGTGTCTACCTCGTTGCGCGTCTCTTCCCGCTCTACCTGATGGCTCCCGCCGCGCTCGACATCATCACCGTCGTAGGCGCCCTGACAGCCCTCTATGCCGCGATGGTAGCCTGTGCTCAGATCGATATCAAACGCGTACTCGCGTTCTCGACCATCTCTCAGATTGCGTTCATGATGGTGTCGCTCGGTGTCACCCGTCTTGACCACTCGGTTGCCCTCGGCCACGAGGTTCATGAGGGTCTCGGTTACATGGCATCGATGTTCCATCTGTTCACACACGCTATGTTCAAGGCCCTGCTGTTCCTCGGTGCCGGCGCGCTCATCCACGCTATCGGCTCGAACGACTACACCGCGATGCATGGCCTGCGCAAATACATGCCTATCACCCACATCACGTTCCTTGTAGGCTGTTTGGCCATCGCGGGTATCATCCCCTTTGCCGGCTTCTTCTCTAAGGACGAGATTCTCACCGCCTGCTTCGGCCACTCGACAGTGTGGGCTATCTGGATGGCTCTCGTAGCCGGTCTGACCGCGTTCTACATGTTCCGTCTCTACTTTCTCATCTTCTGGTGGAAAGAGCACAAGGTTCACGACGAGCACCACGCTCCCCACGACCAGCCCTGGACTATGACACTGCCCCTGGTTATCCTCGCTGTGGTTTCAGTCTTTGCCGGTTTCGTTCCCTTCGGTTCGCTTGTGACCTGGAACGGTCACCCCATCACCGGCAGCGGTTTCCTCACCAACCTCGAGAACCTCAACTGGAGTGTGGCCGCCATCTCGCTTATCATCGCCATCGTTGGCATCCTTATCGCCATGAAGATGTATAAGAAAGAGAACCCCCTGCCCGAGAAGATGCGCAACGCTCTTCCCGCTCTCTGGGACTGGTGCCACCACCGTTTCTACTGGGACGAGCTCTATCAGTTCATCACCCACCGCATCATTTTTGGTCTCGTCTGCCGTCCCATCGCATGGTTTGACCGTCACATCATCGACGGTACGATGGATGCGTTCGCTGCCGTCACCAACAAGGCTTCTTACGCCATACGCGGCTTCCAGTCGGGCAACGTTCACATGTATGTGTGGATTTACCTCATCGGCGCCGTGCTGCTGGCAACAGTCACAATGATATGCGTTCTATGATAGCGACACATTTGAGTTAGTTAACCGAAAATAAACCAATTTGATCATATAATATCATGTTATTCTCTAACATACTGATCTACTTCGTGCTTATCCCGATGCTGATGCTCGGTGGTGTCGCGCTGTGCCGCAATATCAAGCAGATACGCGCCGTGGCGGTCATCGGTTCGACAGCGCTTATCGCCCTGAGCGCTTACCTGATAGCCGAGTTCCTGAAGGCTCCCGTTGAGGATGCTGTCGACGGCATGTACTACTACCAGTCATGGCACTGGTTCACAGCCCAGAATCTTAACATTAATCTCACCGTGGGTGTTGACGGCGTGTCGATAGCGATGCTGTTGCTGTCGTCGATCATCCTGTTCACCGGTTCGTTCGCTTCATGGACCATAGCCCAGCCCAAGGCTTTCTTCCTGTGGCTCATTCTGCTGTCGACCGGTGTGTTCGGTTTCTTCATTTCGCTCGACCTCTTCACCATGTTCATGTTCTATGAGGTCGCACTCATCCCCATGTACCTGCTCATCGGTGTCTGGGGCTCGGGCAACAAGAACTACTCGGCCATGAAGCTCACACTGATGCTCATGGGCGGCTCGGCCTTCCTGATGCTCGGTCTCATCGGTATCTACTATCACTCGTCGGTCGACGGTCACCACACCTGGAACCTCCTCGAGATTGCGCGCAACAACGCTATCAGCACCGAGTGGCAGTACTTCCTGTTCCCCATGACATTCGTAGGCTTCGGTGTCCTGGGCGCCATGTTCCCCTTCCACACATGGAGCCCTGACGGTCACGCTTCGGCCCCCACAGCCGTGTCGATGCTCCACGCCGGCGTGCTGATGAAACTCGGCGGCTACGGTTGCTTCCGCGTCGCCATGTATCTGATGCCTCAGGCTGCCAACGACCTCGCCTGGATATTCCTTATCCTCACAGGTATCTCGGTTGTCTACGGTGCGTTCTCGGCATGTGTGCAGACCGACCTCAAGTACATCAACGCCTACTCGTCGGTATCTCACTGCGGTCTGGTACTCTTCGCCATCCTTATGATCAACACCACCGCCATGACGGGTGCAATCATGCAGATGCTCTCTCACGGTCTGATGACAGCCTTGTTCTTCGCCCTCATCGGTATGATTTACGGCCGCACACACACTCGTGACATCACCAAGATGGGCGGCCTGATGAAGATCATGCCTTACCTTGCCGTCTGCTACGTTATCGCCGGTATGGCATCGCTTGGTCTCCCCGGCCTGTCGGGCTTCGTAGCCGAGATGACGATCTTCGTCGGTTCGTTTGAGCAGGGTATGACCGATTTCCTCGCCGGTGCCGGTTCGCTGCGTCTGGTGTTCACCGTCATCGCCTGCTGCTCGATCGTTATCACCGCCGTCTACATTCTGCGTGTTGTCGGCAAGCTCCTCTTCGGCCCCGTGCAGGACAAGCACCACCTCGAGCTCACCGACGCTACATGGTGGGAGCGCCTGTCGACCGCCACACTCATCGTGTGTGTGGCTGCTATCGGCTGCTTCCCCAACTTCTTTGAGAACCTCATTCGCGGCACATTCGACCCCGAGCTGTTCCGTGCCATAGCAATGAACCTGAACTTCTAAACGCTCTAAGATAAACCATCATGGATTATTCACAGTTTTTATTAATGAAGCAGGAGGTAGCACTCCTGGTAGTATTCTTGCTGGTGTTCCTCTATGACACCTTCGCACCCAAAAAGGCACTCAACGCCCTGTCGGGCATCACCTGCGTGCTGTTTGGTATCTACACAGTTGCATGCTTCTGCCCCTGTGTGACCGGAGCGTCAGAAAACGTTTTCAACGGCATGTACGAGACATCGCCCATCATCGCGATGATCAAGAACGTGCTCAATGTCGGCGTGCTCATCGTCCTCATCCAGTCAGTCAACTGGGCCAACAGCGATGCCACCGCCGTGCGTCGCGGTGAGTTCTACGAGCTGCTGCTCGTCACCCTCTTCGGCATGTATCTCATGATCTCGGCGCGTCACTTCCTGTTGTTCATCATCGGTCTCGAGTCGGCTTCGCTGCCCCTCGCCGCCATGGTGGCCTTCGACAAGAATCGTTACGAGAGCCACGAGGCTTCGATCAAGTACATCCTGACAGCCGTGTTCTCGTCGGCCATCTTCCTGATGGGTCTCTCGTTCGTGTACGGTCTGACAGGTTCGCTCTACTTCTCTGAGATCGGTGCCGCCATCGCCGCCGCCTCGTCACCCATGCTCATCTGCGCTCTCGCGTTCGTGATAGCCGGTGTGGGCTTCAAGCTCTCGCTTGTTCCGTTCCACCTCTGGACCGCTGACGTCTACCAGGGCGCTCCCACCCCCGTGACCTCTTACCTCTCGGTAATTTCAAAGGGCTCGGCTGCCTTCGCGTTCCTCGTGATTCTCGTGCAGTGCTTCAGCGCCGTCTATGCCGCCGCCTGGGAGTGGATGCTCTACGCGCTGATTATCCTGACCATCACTATCGGTAACCTGTTCGCCATACGTCAGCGCAACATGAAGCGCTTCCTGGCCTTCTCGTCAGTGTCACAGGCCGGTTACATCATGCTCGGTATCATCGCCATGAACGCGATGGGTCTGGCAGCTATGGTCTACTACATCCTTGTCTACGTGTTCAGCAACCTCGCCGCTTTCGGTGTCATCCAGGCTATCGAGAACCACACCGGCAAGGTCGACATGGACGACTACCGCGGTCTGAGCAAGACCAACCCCAAGCTCTCGTTCGCTATGATGCTTGCAATGTTCTCGCTCGCCGGTATTCCCCCGTTCGCCGGTTTCTTCTCGAAGTTCTTCATCTTCACATCGGCCATCAACCAGGGTTCAATCGCGATCTACGTGCTGGTGCTCATCGCCCTGATCAACACCATCATCTCGCTCTACTACTACCTGCTCGTTGTCAAGGCAAT
Source organism: uncultured Bacteroidales bacterium (assembly GCA_947175245.1). Taxonomy (GTDB): domain Bacteria; phylum Bacteroidota; class Bacteroidia; order Bacteroidales; family Muribaculaceae; genus JAAVFS01. The sequence continues at coordinate 6,887 of CAMWLW010000024.1, read as the reverse complement.
GTACATCAGCGATGAGACTCCCGTCATCGAGAAGTTCAAGTCGAGCTTCACCGACCGTCTCGGCCTCACAGTCACCGTGGCTGGCATCATCCTGCTCGGTATCGTTAGCGTGGTCTACAACCACATCCTCACGCTGGCATCTCACAGCTCGCTCTTCTAAGCCGCCAACTTTTACTCCTACAATTATAGTAATGGCATCCCACTGTATTCTCAGTTTGGGGTGCCATTCTTTTTATTTCAACGTTTGGAGTTGATGTCAGTGTGGAAAATTGTATATATTTGCACAAAATCAACTAAACCGATATTATTACTGAAATGAAGTACACAGCTCTATTCCTGGCGATGGCTATGCAGCTACCGGCGGTGGCCGCCAATGTTACGTGGTATTCGTCGACCGATGACTCATTCTGGCAGAAACAAAAAAATCTGAAGCTCGAATCAAAGGCGGCCGCTACCCCTGTACTGTCGGTCTCTCAGGCTACCGGCGGGCATCGCCTCAAACACTGGGGCACGACGTTCAACGAGCTCGACTGGGATGCCTTTCTGGCCCTTTCGCGTGACGAGCAGGATCAGCTTATGCACAACCTGTTTGCGCCCGACGGCGACCTGCGTTTCACCCGCGGCCGCATATCGATGAACTGCAACGACTACGGGCGCGACTGGTACAGCTGTGACGACGTCCCCGGCGACCTCGAGCTGCGGTATTTCAACATCGACCGCGACAAGACGACAATCATACCGCTCATACGTGCGGCTCAGAAATACAACCCCGGCCTCACGTTCTGGACGTCGCCCTGGTCGCCTCCGGGCTGGATGAAGATCAACGGCGACTATCCCGTGGTGAGCAGCCGCTACAACGATGCCGACCCGCGCATCGACTACCTGCTGTTCGGCGCCACCGACGAGATTGACGAGGACGAGATGAAATTTCTCGGCGAGCGCAAGGGCCAGTTCCCGCGCCGCCTCGCCACGCGCGACTATTTCATATTTGACCCGCGCTACCTGCAGGCCTATGCCAACTACTTCTGCAAATTCATCGATGCCTATGGCGAGCAGGGCGTGCCCATCGACATGGTGATATACCAGAACGAGGCTTACAGCTATACGCCCTATCCGGGGTGTGCATGGACGGCCGAGGGTACCGTGCGGTTCAACCGCGACTATCTCGCGCCCACGTTGCAAAAGCATCATCCCGACGTGAAACTGTACCTCGGCACATTCAACACCAACCGTCAGGATCATGTGGAGCGCATACTGTCTGACTCGCTGCTGCGTACCTATACCGACGGCCTCGCGTTCCAGTGGGAGGGCCGCGAGATATTGCCCGCCATACGCCGGCAGTACCCCGAGTTCAGTTATATCTGCTCGGAGAGCGAGTGTGGCAACGGTAAGATGGACTGGGCCGCCGGCGAGCACACGTTCTTCCTGATTGCCGACAACGTTGGCAACGGCTGTGACGAGTGGTACAACTGGAACTTCCTGTTGCCCAAGAAAGGCCGCAGCCGTTGGGGATGGGAGCAGAATGCGCTTATCGAGCTCGACCCCGAGACACGCACCATACGCTACACCCCCGAATACTATGCCGTGAAGCATTTCTCAAACCTCATCGAGCAGGGTGCCGAGATCGTCGGTTATTCGCTCGACAAGGAGCGCCACACCTCGGTACTCGTAGCACGCAACGCCGGCGGCACCTATGTCACCGTCGCTGGCAACCTCTCCGACACCGCCGCGCCCTTGACCGTGGAGCTCAGCGGCCGCTACCTCAACGTCACCCTTCCTCCCCACTCATTCAACACCTTCACCACCCGATAAACCGACTATTTTCGCGTCGGGGTCGAGTCCCTACTCACTTGCGGGCGTGATGAATCACGTCCCTACTTTTGTAGCTAAATAATAGTCTGAATACAAGCCTCTGGGTGCTATAGCGTTACTTGTCGCTATAGTGCCCTTCGAGGCTTACAATCAAGATATTTACTATGTCATCGTAAATGTCATAGATTATTCGGTCATTCTTCGTTATATGGCGAGACCAAGTAATATCACCGCCACCCACAAGAGGCTCCGGGTGGCCGGTTCCCGTTCTGGGATGCTCCTCGAGCTCAGGCAATATTTTCTTGAATTTGTTGAATGCTATGGGGTTTGATTTCTTCCACTTTTTCAATACTTTCACCGCATTGGAAGAAATATCGATAGCATACTTCATAGCTCGTCCATCCAGCGCTGCATGCTTGACGCGTCAGCGAAATGTTTGGTCTTACCCTCGGTAAATTCTTTTCGAGCCTCGTTGATGCGTTGATACATTTCAGGTGTCATCATCAAATCCTCAGGCCCGATACTTACTAAAGCATAGATTTGATTTTTTCGACGTATGAGGACTTTCTCACCCTTGTCGGCTCGGGCAAACGATGCGGCAAGATTATTGCGATAGTCTCTGACTGATAGTGCTTCCATATTTGCTTATAATTTATGGTACAAAAATAGTGCTTTTTACATATAAAACCTAATTTGTGTACACTATTAATATTCTTATATACCTATATAACAATTAAAACAGCAAATTTATACATATAATTGTGTACACAAATTTGTACACAGCGCCGTGATTGCCATTCAGTGGCCTTTGGTTGTGAAAATTATTCGGGGGTGGGGGTTTCAAATTTCGATTAAATGATTTATCTTTGCAGCGCATACCGTCACGTTGCCCACGCCGGTAGGGGTAGGTTTCACCTGCTTATCCTTATTGTCTCGGGGTGAAACGGGTTGGGATGCAGTGTAACGGGTCGGTCGGTTTAGAGAAACCGCCGCCTGTTATCAATTAAATTTTGGAGAGCGTTTATCGACGCTGATTCTTGACACTCTGAAATGTCTCGCAAACTTTCATATTCTTGTCAAGGATTGAGCAACGGTAGATGCCCGTGGTAATGCCTATTTATCATTTTGAGTTGCAAAATGATGAGGGTTATAGGTTACGTGTTTATTGGTTAAGCCTGTAAACCGTTAAACTTGTAAACCTCAGAACCCTCTTTGGTGGGTTCTGAATATCAGCATATACTGGCGTGGGCTTCTGCGTTGCCGTCCGACAAGAATAGGGCAATGCGAGAAGCCTCAGAGTGTAGGACGGCAATAGGTACGGATTCCCGCGCTTTCTCGTTTATAAACAGTATATTAGCCGACGAGGGGATGACCGAGGCAACATTATTGCATTACAATGAAAAGAATTTCGTTTCTTATTCTGACAGTCATCGCGTGCATCATCTTTGCAGGCGACGCAATGGCAGCGGGCAAAAAAGTGGCCGTCTTTGTCGAGGGAAATCTCTCTAATGAGCAGAAGACGATGATTAACAATGCAGTGCATGGTCGCCTTTCGGGCAATAAGGACTACAAAGTGTTTGAACGTAATGACGCCTTCCTGAAAGCACTCGACCGAGAGCACGACTATCAGCTTAGCGGACAGGTGTCTGAAGATCAGATACGCGAGATTGGCGAGCGCTTTGGTGTTGACTACGTTATTGCTGTGTGTGCAGTGCTGACACGTGATGATCAGTGTTCCATGTCGGCACGTCTCATCGATCTCGTGACAGGCGAAGTGTTGAAAACCTGTAACGCATCGCGCGAGTTTGAAAACTCATCGACCATTACAGCCCTTGCCAACAATGTGGCTTATCGTTTAATCACCAAAAAGTCAAGATAATCATGAAGCGTTTTGCAAGCATCCTGTTCACGATTGTTCTGACCCTGTTCTGCTGTATCGGCGCATACGCTCAGGACGAGCCTGTAACTAAAAAGCAAGTGGCTGTCTATGTTGTCGATAGTGATGATATAGATGATGCTGTGAAAAAGATTGTGCAGACTAAGATTATCTCATCTCTTACACATAGCGCTAAATATCGGGTGCTTGAACGTAACGCCGACTTCCTCAAGGCTATACAGTCTGACCGCGACTACGCTATGTCGGGCGAGGTCAAGGTCAGTCAGATTGCTGCCATCGGTAAGCAGTTCGGAGCCCGATTTGTACTCATTATTGATATTTCAGAGTTGTATGAAGAAATGTTTATCTCGGCACGCCTTGTCAATGTAGAGTCGGGTGTTATCATTGCAACAGGCGAAGAGTTAGTCACCGATCCAACGTCAGCCCGATTGATGAAGGCCGCCGAGTCGGTGGCCGCAGGTATCATAGGTCATGGCGGCACGACGGCCTCGGTTTCGTCTTCTACTTCAGTCCCTTCTTTTGGGCGTACAAGTCCAGTTAATAATACGGCAAATCGCAATGTCGAGACATTCACGGTCAACGGCGTCACGTTCGAGATGGTGAGGGTCGACGGCGGCTCTTATCAGATGGGATCGTATAGCGGCGAAGGCGATGAGCAGCCGGTGCACACCGAGACTGTGAACACATTTTATATCGGCAAGATAGAGGTGACACAGCGCCTGTGGAGTGCCGTGATGGGTAACAATCCGTCAAACTTCCGTGGTGAGAATCTGCCTGTCGAAAATGTGAGCTGGTATGACTGCCAGGAGTTTGTCGACCGACTGAGCCGTCTTACCGGCCGCGTGTTCCGCCTGCCCACCGAGGCCGAGTGGGAGTATGCTGCGCGTGGCGGCAACAGGACGCGCGGCTACACATACAGCGGCAGCGAGGATGTTTATAGAGTCGCATGGTACACCGCAAACAGCGGCAATGCCACTCATCCCGTAGGTCAGAAACTCGACAACGAACTCGGCATCTTCGACATGAGCGGTAACGTGTGGGAATGGTGCTCTGACAACTACAGCAGCAGCTACTCGCAGCCCCGTAACAGCTCTAACCGCGTCTTTCGTGGCGGTGGCTGGGACGACTCGGCTTCTGACTGTCGCGTGGCTTATCGCAATGGCTACTCACCGGGCAACCGCTATTACGACCTTGGGCTGCGCCTGGCTCTCTAAGGTTCACCGAGTCGCTGCGTAAGTGTTATGTCGCGGCGGACGCGAAAATTCGCGTCCCTACTGAGTGTCAGTGCTTTACGTAGGGGCGTGATTCATCACGCCCGCAGCGAAGAGGCCGAAAAGTGCATTGTCGTGGCCGACGTGAAAATTCGTGTTCCTACTGAGTGTCAGTGCTTTACGTAGGGGCGTGATTCATCACGCTCGCAACGAAGAGGCCGAAATGTGCATTGTCGCGGCGGACGCGATGAATCGCGTCCCTACTGTATATCAGTGTTTTATATGTTGATTGGGGGTGGTGGGGGGGAGGGCGCGGAGGAGGAGGGTGAGGGCGCGGACTGAGGCGCGCTCGATGACTTCGGCGCGGGTGCCGGTGAAATGGTGTGTAGATGCGGCGGTGCCGAGGGGGGTGTGGATGCCGATGCAGACGGTGCCTACGGGTTTGCCGGGTGTCGCTCCGCCGGGGCCGGCGATGCCGGTGGTTGATACCGAGCAGGTGGTGTCGGCAAGTAGGGCAACGCCGTCGGCCATAGCGGTGGCGACCTGTGTGCTCACGGCGCCATATCGGGCTATATCCTCGGCCGGGACGTTGATGGCGTTAATCTTCATGTCGTTGCTGTAAGAGACGACCGAGCCGTTGTATATGGCCGAGCTGCCGGGAACCGATGTTATCATGTGGGCGATGTTGCCGCCGGTGCAGCTCTCGGCTGTCGAGAGTGTCAGCCTGCGGTCATAGAGGGTGTCGATGACGGCGCGCTCGGGCGTGACGTCGCCGGTGGCAAAGATGTATTGGCCGGCAAGTTCCCTGAACTGTGCCGAGGCGTTTGCGAGCACGTCGGCATCGTCGCTGTCGAGGCGTATTTTCAGATAGCCCGTCTGGGGGAGGTAGGCCACGTGGATGTCGCGCAGCGGTGCCGGGGTAGAGGGTGACTCGAGCATGGTGTCGAGGTCGCTCTCGCTGATGCCCTCGAGAAGGTAGAAACTGTGGAGCATGGGGTGCTCTGATACGGCACCGTTGATGAGTTTTTTGAGCCGGGGAATAACCTGGTCGGTGAATGTGTAGCGCATCTCGCGCGGGACGCCGGGCATCGAGACGAGCACTTTGTTGTCGCGCTCAAACCACATGACGGGGGCGGTGCCGGTGAGGTTGGGAAGCACCGTGCAACAGTCGGGCACCATGGCCTGTGACTCGGTGAGACGGTTCATGGGGAGGCCGCGCTCGGCGAAGATGCGTCGCACGTTCTCGGCCACCGACTCGTCGTAGACGAGCTTGCCGCCGAAACATTCACACAGCACCTGTTTGGTGATGTCGTCTTTGGTGGGGCCCAGGCCGCCGGTGGTGAGGACGACGTCGCTGCGGTTGAGGGCGTCGCGCACGGCAAAGAGTATGTCGCACGGATCGTCGTGTACCTGACATGAGTGAACAAGCTGCCAGCCGTTGGCGTCGATGAGCGATGCCATGAACGGGGTGTTGGTGTCGACGACGTTGCCGAGCAGCAACTCGTCGCCGATGGCTATGATTGAGAATCGCATGGCTTATAAATCAGATTGTGACGCGGGCAAACGGGGCGGCGTCGTAGGGGCAGAAGTCCCGGTCGAGATATTTGTAGTAACCGGCGATGGCCACCATGGCGGCATTGTCGGTGGTGAACTGGCGCTGGGGAATGAAGGCCGTTAGGTGTTGGCGCTCGCAGTAGTCGGCGATGGCGTTGCGCACGCCCGAGTTGGCCGACACGCCGCCGCCGATGGCGATGGTCTTGACGCCCGTGAGCTTGACGGCCTTGTCGAGCTTGTCGAGGAGGATGGCTATGATGGTAGCCTGGAGCGAGGCTGCCAGGTCGGCCATGTTCTGGGTGATGAAGTCGGGGTTCTTCTTCACCTCGTCGCGCAGGGTGTAGAGGAACGACGTCTTGAGGCCGCTGAAGCTGTAGTCGAGCCCGGGGATGTGGGGACGGGCGAACTTGAAG
>CAMWLW010000023.1 GCA_947175245.1 uncultured Bacteroidales bacterium | reverse complement strand
GTCAAGTCACAGCTCGGTGCCACCGATGCCATCTACACTGACCTCAAGAAGCATTTCTGATACCAACCACTCGCTTGCACCTTTTTGGTAAAATCATTATCTTTGTAGCTCAAACATAGCAAATTCTTAATATCATAACCCTTATACGACAATGGCACAACAAGAAGATGTATTTAAAAAAATCGTTTCACACGCCAAGGAATACGGTTTCGTCTTTCAATCAAGTGAAATATATGACGGTCTCTCAGCCGTTTACGACTACGGTCAGAACGGCGTAGAGCTCAAAAACAATATCAAACGCTACTGGTGGGACGCCATGACCCTGCTGCATGAGAACATCGTCGGCATTGACTCGGCCATCTTCATGCACCCCACCATCTGGAAGGCATCAGGTCACGTAGACGCTTTCAATGACCCCCTCATTGACAACCGCGACTCAAAAAAGCGTTATCGCGCTGATGTGCTTATCGAGGAAGAAATCGCCAAAATCGACGAGAAAATCGAGAAAGAGGTTGCCAAAGCTGCCAAACGCTTCGGTGAGACATTTGATGCCGACCTGTTCCGCACCACCAATCCCCGCGTTCTCGAGCACAAAGCCAAGCGCGACGCCCTGCACGAGCGTTTCTCTCAGGCCATGAACGACAACAACCTTGAGGAGCTGCGCCAGATAATCATCGACTGCGAGATTGTCGACCCCATCAGCGGTACCAAGAACTGGACCGACGTGCGCCAGTTCAACCTCATGTTCAAGACCGAGATGGGCTCAACCGCCGACGGCTCGATGACCGTTTACCTGCGTCCCGAGACCGCGCAGGGCATCTTTGTCAACTACCTCAACGTCCAGAAGACAGGCCGCATGCGTATCCCCTTCGGCATCGCCCAGATAGGCAAGGCCTTCCGCAACGAGATCGTAGCCCGTCAGTTCATCTTCCGCATGCGCGAGTTCGAGCAGATGGAGATGCAGTTCTTCGTTCGTCCCGGCGAGGAACTCAAGTGGTTCCAGCAGTGGAAAGAGACCCGTCTGAAATGGCACAAAGCACTCGGCCTCGGCGATGAGAAATACCGCTACCACGATCACGAGAAACTCGCCCACTATGCCAACGCCGCTACCGACATCGAGTTCAAGATGCCGTTCGGCTTCAAAGAGGTAGAGGGTATCCACTCACGCACTAACTTCGACCTGTCACAGCACGAGAAGTTCTCGGGCAAGAACATCAAATACTTCGACCCCGAGCTCAACGAGAGCTACACACCCTATGTAATCGAGACCTCAATCGGTGTTGACCGTATGTTCCTCTCGGTTCTCTGCTCGTCATACGAGGAACAGGCGCTGCCCAACGGCGAGACCCGCGTGGTTCTTCACCTGCCCGCTCCCCTCGCTCCTGTTAAATGTGCCGTTATGCCGCTCGTTCGCAAGGACGGTCTGCCCGACAAAGCCCGCGAGATTGTCAACGACCTCAAGTTTGACTTCGCCACCCACTACGACGAGAAAGACTCTATCGGCAAACGCTATCGCCGTCAGGATGCCATAGGCACACCCTTCTGTATCACCGTCGACCACCAGACACTCGAAGACAACACCGTCACCCTGCGCCGCCGTGACTCGATGGAACAGGAGCGCGTCAACATTGCCGACCTCCACAAGCTCATCCACGACGAGGTAAGCATCAACTCGCTTCTGCGCCGCCTCGGCTAAGCCACTGATCACACAAATTTTGTGGTTAATAATATTTAAAAGATAGCCTGAATATTAAATTTAGGCTATCTTTGTACGTTATATCAAAAACAGTTAACTATGAATACAAAAACAATAATATGGGCAGTTATAGGCGGCATACTCGTCATCATGCTGCTCGGAGGCGGCTGCACAGCCTGCGGTACATACAATAGCCTTGTGACTCAACAGGAAGATGTTGATAAAACATGGGGCAATGTCGAGAACCAGTACCAGCGCCGTGCCGACCTCATACCCAACCTTGTAGCCAGCGTAAAAGGTTACGCCGCACACGAGTCGACCACACTCGAGGCCGTTACCGACGCCCGAGCCGGCCTTGGCTCGGCACTCGAAGCCGTCAACCGCCTCAACGCCGACAGCGCATCATACACCCCCCAGGCCATGAGCGCCTACACTCAGGCACAACAGCGCCTGCAGAGCGCACTCGGCATCTATGTAAACGCCGTGCGCGAAGCCTACCCCGACCTCAAAGCCAACGAGAACTTCATGTCGCTTCAGGACGAACTCGCAGGCACCGAGAACCGCATTGCTACCGAGCGTACCCGCTACAACGAGAGCGTCCGTTCCTACAACGTGAATGTGCGCCGCTTCCCCAACAACATTTTTGCCGGGATATTCGGTTTCAGCACCCGCGAAATGTTTGCAGCCGAGGAAGGAGCCAGCCACGCGCCCAAGGTCGAGTTCTGATAACTTCATACATACGAATCAACATCACACATTATATTGATGAAAAAAATTCTTCTATTAATTCCGGCACTAATCGCGGCAATGGCTGTATTCACATCATGCCACGACGATGACAACTGGAAAGACTACACTGAGTGGCGTGATGCCAACAACGCTTGGATTCAGCAGCAGGGCATGCTTCTCGACGAAAACGGCAAAGCATTTTATACGCGCGTCTACCCCGCCTGGAACAAATCGGCTTACGTCTACATGCACTACTTCAACGACCGCTCACTCACTGAAGGCAACCTTACACCTCTGTACACCAGCACAGTAAGTGTTAAATATAAAGGCCGTTTGTACAATGACATCGCCTTCGACTCATCATACACCAACGTCGACAGCCTCTTCACAACAACTCTCGGCAGCGTTATCGACGGCTGGGGAATAGCCCTTCAGGACATGCGCGTAGGCGACAGTGCCCGTGTTGTCATACCTTATCAGCAAGGATATGGATCGACAGCGAGCGGCTCTATTCCGCCCTACAGCGCCCTGCAGTTTGACATCAAGTTAGTCGACATTCCCTACTACGAGAAGAAACCTTAACTCATCACGCCCCGACGGGCATTGAGTCCATCTTAAAACAAAGCACAAACCGCTTGCGGCAACTCCGTGAGCGGCTTGTAGTTATCTAATAAAACGAAACACAATCATTTATGAACAGGAAAACATTATTAATACGCTATGGTCTCGTAGTGCTCCTCACTGCCATACTCGTGGTTCTCGCTACAGCTTGTGGACACGAAGACGAGCCTGAGCCCACACCGTCCACTCCACCCCAGGAACAAACGACTCCGCGCACTGTGCTCGTCTACATGGTTGCCCAGAACAACCTGTCGAGCTATTCGACCCGAGACCTCTCAGAAATCAAACAAGCCATAGCGTCAGGTCACCTCGGTAACTCCCGACTGCTCATATACCTCGACGACAATAACAGCACGCCCACCCTCTTTGAATTTGAGGCTGACGGAGAGCGCAACATCCTCGCCGACTATGACGACGAAACCCTATCAGTGAGCGTAAGCCGCATGTCACAGGTAATCGACGACGCCAAACGCATCGCTCCGGCCCGTCATTACGGCCTTATAATGTGGGGACACGGCACAGGCTATCTGCAGAACGGCATTGAAGAAGATACATTATCACCACTGAGCTATGGAGGCGAAGAGGTCAGCAAGGTATCATATTGGATGAATACCACCTCGATGGCCCGCGCCCTCAAAGGCAAAGGGCTCGACTGGATATACTTTGACTGCTGCTTCATGGCCGGTGTAGAGGTAGCCTACGAGTTGCGCGACGTCACCGACTATATAATCGCATCAGCAACCGAGTTGCCCGCTGTCGGTATGCCCTATCACCTGACACTCCGACACCTCATGCCCGAGCAGTCTGACCTGCAGGGTGCAGCAGCCGAGACATTCGGTTATTTTAACGGACTCTCAGGCTCATCACGCACGTGTACCATATCGCTTATCGACACCTCGGCAATCGAGCAGCTGGCACAAACCGTCAGAACCGTACTTACCAACACTGCCGGTCTGCCCGACGATTACACCCCACAGGCATTCCAGACCACTGACGACCACAACCGTTACGGATGGTCATATTATGATTTTCAGCACTATCTCCTCGCCTTGGCTGGCACTAATACAGGGTATCAGGACATGGTGAAATCATCAATAGAACGCGCGGTAGTGTATGCCGCCGCTACACCAAAATTGTGGAACGATGTACCGTTACTGAACCATTGCGGCCTCTCAACGTTTATAGTAGAAAGAGCCGACGACCCTGACATCGACAGGAAAGGTTACCGCGAGCTATCGTGGTGGAACGACGTCGTCAGCCATCGTTTCAAGTAACAAATTCATCTACGCCACGTTATGTTAGAAGACACACCTACCGCCACACCCGCCGATGCCGCTCAGGCACTTGACATACCATCGGTACAGGAAGAGGTACACAGCCTCTCGACAATGTCAATTGACGAACTGCTCAACCAGCTCGTCAGCAGCAGTGTCAAGTTTGCCATCAATCTTGCCATTGCAATCGTGGTGTTCTATGTGGGTAAGTTCATCATAACCAGGCTCTACCGTTTCATCGGGTCGATTATGCTCAGACGCCGTGTCGACCCGTCGCTCACAACCTTTGTACTGTCCACTGTCAGGATTATCCTGTACTTTATACTGATTGTCACCGTCATCGGTATCCTCGGCATCGAGACAAGCTCATTCCTGGCATTGTTTGCATCGGCCGGCGTCGCCATCGGTATGGCACTGAGCGGCACATTGCAGAACTTCGCCGGCGGCGTGCTCATTCTGCTCCTCAAGCCCTACAAGGTAGGCGACTACATCGAGGCTCAGGGCTATGCCGGCACAGTCAGCGAGATTCAGATCTTCCACACACTGATTTCGACACCCGACAATAAGGCCATCATCATCCCCAATGGCGGCCTGTCGACATCAAGCATAAACAACTGGTCGCGACGCGACTACCGGCGCGTATCATGGACAGTAGCCATATCATACGGTGACAGCGTCGAGGCTGCACGCAAAGCGTTGTTAGACATCTTTGCATCAGACCCTCGCGTCATGCAGGGCAAGGAGATTGACCGTACTGCCCCGGGGGCTGACGCCGCGCTCATAGACACCAACAACGATGTTGAGAAAACCGTTACCGAGGTGATGCCACGCAAGCCCGGATTCTTCTACCGCCTTTTCCACAACAAGCGCAAGGTTCAGGACGCTCTCGAGCGCTGGCGCACATCACGCAACAGCGTTCTGGCAGGTCTGGTACCTACCATCGATTACTCGCCCAAAGTAGTCGTCAACGAGCTTGCCGACAGCAGCGTCAACCTATCGGCCCGCGCTTGGGTCAGAACGCCCGACTACTGGGGTGTTTATTATGACCTCAACGAACGCATTTACACCGAGTTACCAAAGGCTTCGGGTATATCGTTCCCGTTCCCACAGATGGATATACACGTTACAAGCAACTCACCGTTACCACAGGAACCTGACAACGTTTAATTTTTTTAATACTTCACGAGCTAAATTATAGTCATCCATAGAGGGTGACTATAATTTTTTTTGGCTATATTTGCAGAAAATGTATATATGTGCCCGGGTAGGCTCTCGCGACGGCGACACAGCTACCGATATTGTAGGGCACATCGGCGCGCCAACGCTCTGAGATACCGGCCGGCCGCCACTGACATTACACTTTTTCCCCGTTCCGCAACCGGGAACTGCACCCCCTCGGGAGTGCAACACGACATTACAGGTATCTCACCGAGACTTGATAATAAAAAAATAACATAAATGATAAGTAAATGGAATTACTTACCCCTTACAACCGAACAAAAGAAATTGGAGGCCGCGCTCGCTCAGCGATATGCGTCGGTACCACCGATTAGCGAGCTGCTGGTACAGCGTGGCATCACGTCGGTCGAGGAAGCCGAGAAATTCTTCCGTCCCTCACTGCGTGATCTCCACGACCCGTTCCTTATGCCCGAAATGGACAAAGCTGTTGACAGGCTCAACCGAGCCATGGGGTCAAAGGAGAAAATCATGGTCTATGGAGACTATGACGTTGACGGCACGACAGCCGTAGCGTTAGTCTACAAATACCTTCAGATTTTTTACTCCAACATTGATTATTATATACCCACCCGATATGAGGACGGGTATGGTATTTCACGTCACACCATCGACGAGTTCGCTGCTCAAGGGGTGGGACTCGTTATCATTCTCGACTGCGGAATCAAAGCCATCGACGAGATAGCCTATGCCCGGGAACTCGGTATAGACTTCATCATCTGCGACCATCATGTTCCCGATGATGCACTGCCGCCGGCAGCAGCCGTGCTCAACCCGAAGCTCGAGGGCTGCACATATCCGTGTCCCGACCTCTCGGGTTGTGGTGTCGGATTCAAGCTCATGCAGGCATTTGCCCAAAGCAACGGGCTCGACCAGAGCGATCTCTACGGCATGCTCGACCTCGTAGCCGTTTCAATCGCCGCCGACATCGTACCGATGACCGACGAGAACCGCATCATGGCCTACCATGGATTGAAACGTCTCAATTCAAATCCCAATACAGGCCTGCGCGCCATCATCAAGATATGCCAGCTGCTGGGCCGCGAGATAACCATCAGCGATGTTATCTTCAAGATTGGCCCGCGCATCAACGCCTCGGGACGCATGCAGAGCGGTAAGGAAGCCGTCGACCTTCTTGTGTCACGCGATATGGCCGACGCACTGGAACGCGCGCGCAACATCGACCAATATAACAAAGACCGTAAGGAGCTTGACAAGCGCATCACCACCGAAGCCAACGCCATACTCGACGCCCATAGCGAGCAATTCAAGGCACGCAAGTCAATCGTCATCTACAACAAAGACTGGCACAAAGGCATCATAGGCATCGTGGCGTCGCGTCTTACCGAACTTTACTACAAGCCATCGGTCGTGCTCACATTCTCCAATGGCCTCGCTACAGGATCGGCCCGCTCGGTCCAGGGTTTTGACATCTACAGCGCTGTCGACTCATGCCGCGACCTGCTCGAGAACTTCGGTGGCCACACATACGCCGTCGGCCTGTCGATGAAGGAGGAGCATATACCCGAATTCACACGTCGGTTTGAGAAGTTCATAGCCGACAATATCACTCCCGAACAGCTCACACCGCTCACCGAGATCGATGCGTTCATTACCTTTGCCGACATCACCAACGAGTTCATCACCCTGCTCAAACGGTTCAACCCATTCGGCCCCGGCAACACCAAGCCCGTGTTCTGCACACGTGCGGTGATGGACTTCGGCACAAGTAAACTCGTGGGCAAGCAACTCGAGCACATCAAACTCGAGCTTGTCGACAACACATCGGGTAAAGTACTCAACGGCATCGCGTTCAACATGGCCAAGTATTTCGACCATATCTCGTCGGGCAAGCCGTTCGACATCTGCTACACCATCGAGGAGAACAAGCACGCCGCCACGTCCAACTCAATTCAGCTGCTCATCAAGGACATACACGTAGACGAGAGCACGAAATGAGCAGCGAGGCGCGCAGAGTGCTCCGTGAGCACTGGGGGTATGACTCATTCCGCGAGTGCCAAGAAGAGATTATCGACTCGGTCATGTCAGGGCGTGACACGCTCGGACTCATGCCGACAGGCGGTGGCAAATCGATAACATTCCAGGTACCTGCACTCATGCTGCCGGGCATCACCATTGTTGTGACGCCACTCATCTCGCTCATGAAAGACCAGGTCGACAACTTGCGCGCACGTGGCATCAAAGCGATAGCACTTCATTCGGGCCTGACACATAGGGAAAACAACGTCGCCCTGAACCATATCGAAGGTGGCGCCGTCAAGCTGTTGTACGTCTCGCCCGAGAAACTTCAGAACGAACGCTTCATCTCCTTTGTGCGCAATCTCGACATCTCGCTCATTGTCGTTGATGAGGCTCACTGTATATCGCAGTGGGGCTATGACTTCCGCCCAAGCTACCTGAATATAGAGCGCATAAGGCAGGTCAAGCCCAAAGCTCCCATACTCGCCCTCACAGCCTCGGCCACACCCGAGGTTGTCACCGACATCACTGACAGGCTGAAATTTGTATCGCGCGACAACATCTTCAGGCTCAGCTTCTCTCGCAACAACATATCCTACCTTGTACGTCACACCGAGAACAAGGAGGCCAAGATGATTGAAATAATATCGAAAGTTCCCGGTACAGCTATAGTCTACGTGCGCTCGCGCCGCCGCACACTTGAGCTGGCCCGTGTACTCACAGCCGCAGGTATCAATGCCGAGGGATATCATGCAGGCCTCACACCCGAGCAGAAAACCGAACGCCAGAACAACTGGAAAAACAATACTACACGCGTTATCGTCGCCACCAATGCGTTCGGCATGGGGATAGACAAGCCCGATGTGCGCCTCGTCATCCACCACGACCTGCCGCCGTCGCTCGAGGAATACTATCAGGAGGCAGGACGCGCCGGACGTGACGGACG
This sequence comes from uncultured Bacteroidales bacterium, assembly GCA_947175245.1. Taxonomy (GTDB): domain Bacteria; phylum Bacteroidota; class Bacteroidia; order Bacteroidales; family Muribaculaceae; genus JAAVFS01. Next base: position 24,606 of record CAMWLW010000023.1, on the reverse strand, counting down.
CGAATCGTTCGCCGTGTTGCTCGTATCAAAATCTGACCGCGCCGTCATGACACGACGGCTGAGCGACGCATTTCCGCCCCGCGACTACGTCCGCGACATATACACCAAGGCATGTGTGTTCCTTAACATAGCCATCGGCGACGGCTACGAGACTCTGCACGAGTTCAATTTCAAGCTGTTCTGCGAGCGGTATAAACTCCAGCCCACTCAGGCCCGGTCGGCACTATCACTGCTCTCCAATTCGGGCTACCTCGACTATATCGAGGACTATAACTCGCGCTCACGCGTCATGATCGTCATGACACGCGACGAACTCTACAACCTGCGACTGTCGGCCGACACCGACAAGGTGTTACGCACACTGCTGCGCAGCTACACGGGCCTGTTTGCCGACTACGAATACATCTCTGAAAGTGTCATCGCCGCGCGTGCCTCGCTCACCGAGCAGGCCACCTACGAGTCGTTGCTGCAACTGGCACGCATGCACGTCATTCACTACGTGCCACGCACCAGCAACCCAATGATGCTCCTCACCGCTTCGCGCGTCGACACACGTCATGTCACTATACCCATAAGCATATACGAGACACGGCGCGACGGCATGAAACGACGGCTCGACGCTATGGCATCATTTGCATTCGGTGACGATGGCTGCCGCGTCAACCGATTGCTGCATTACTTTGGAGAGACACCGACCGGGGGATGCGGCAAGTGTGACTACTGCCGCGCACAACTACGCGACAAGACTATGCAGGAACAATCGACTCTCGAAGCCGTACGTTTTATTCTCAGCATGGAATCACCTATTGCCATCAACAGGCTAATTGCCCTCACCAATCGTCGGCCCGATGACGTCATCGATGCCGTACGTACCCTGTGCGACATCAATGAGGCCGTCCTCTCAGACGGCACTGTCTCGCGCAGCCGATAACTGCCGGGGCTACCATCGGTCTCATCGGTAATTTAACAGTAAATTGGCTTAGTTTTAAACACTTTTAGCTATAAGAGGGCCATCCATAGAGATGGCTCGCTTGTTATATTAGTGTATTTTAAATTACATCCCTCGTCCTTAATGCAAGGTAGTGATACTATGTATTAAGGCTCTCATAAATAAATAGTTGAAACGCGAGAGGAGGAGCGACCTGCATGGTGTTCCTTCTCTTTTTTATGTCTCGGCTCCAATATTTGTGTCCATGCCGGCCTGTTTTACGCGATTATTCACTATCTTTGTTGCTTGATATGACAAGATTTAGACACATATTATCTATTATATTAGGTGTGGCAGCAGTCTCGGCTGCTCACGGCGCACAGGCCGACTCGACCATCGTACAGCAATCGGACGCGTGGCGTGTGTTGCAGCCGCTCGGAACCCGTGTCGAAGCCACGCTCGACACTCTGCACACCAACTATGCTCAGGAGTTTGTACCAAGCGAGGTGAGTGACGCGTGGGCATGTACAGGTAACTTCGGTGCCGAGGGGTATAATCTGATTTTCACAGACCGCGAGCCTATGAGTGCGTTCTTCTTTCGCGACGCCCTCAGTGCATGGATTCCGAACGAAAAAACAATGCGGTTTTACAACACCCGCATCCCTATGACCCTGCTGTCATACGCTACGGGCGGCAGCCGCGAGACTACACAGGATCGTCTGCGCGGCGACTTCTCGGGCAATATCAACAAGCGGGCCCAGATCGGCGCGAAACTCGACTACCTCTATTCTAAGGGCAGTTACAACTATCAGGCTGCCAAAAACTTTATTTGGGGCTTCTCGGGCTCATATATTGGTGACCGATACGAATTTCAGGGCTACTATAACCATTACAACAGCGTCAATAAGGAGAATGGCGGTATCGAGGACGACCGTTATATCACCGACCCGGCCGAGGTGCAGGGCGGAACGACGAGTGTCGATACAAAGACTATACCTACCAACCTGACGGCGGCACACAACCGCGTCAAGGGCGGCGAACTGTGGATGAACCACAAATATAAAATCGGTTTCTGGAAAGAAGAATACCACGAAGAGTATGAGGACTCGATTGTATCGCGCGAGTATATTCCCGTCACTGCATTCACCTGGACTCTGAAATACAATCAGAACAGCCACGAATTTATCAACACATCGGCAGCCAACGATGCCGACTTCTGGGAGCACACTTACCTGTCGCGCGGAGAGACCTACGATAACACCCGTTACTGGCAGTTGCGCAACACCGTTGCCATCTCACTGATGGAAGGCTTCAACAAATATGCCAAAGCCGGACTCTCGGCGTTCCTCACTCACGAGATACGCTCATACACTCAGACACCTGACAGCCTCGCCATTGATGCCGAATTACCTGAAGGCGTCGAGCCATATCCCCTTGAAGCCAAACTGGCGCCCAAGGCTAGAGAGAATTACCTGTGGGCAGGTGCACAGCTCATCAAACAGCAAGGGACACTGCTCAACTACCAAGCCACTGCCGAGATAGGACTGTTAGGCCGCGCCATAGGCGAGGTTAAAGCACACGGCAATGTTGACACACGCCTGAAGCTGTTCGGTGACACAGTGACCGTCAGTGCTTACGGAGCATTTTATAACACATCGCCCGAGTACCTGATGGAAAATTATGTCAGCAACCACTTCATTTGGCACAATGAATTTTCAAAAACGCGCCGATACAGCGTCGGCGGTATGCTCAACATACCCCACACAAATACCTTCCTGTCGGTAGGCATCGAGAACGTCCAGAATCACATCTACTTCAACGAGCACTGTCTGCCGACACAGTTCGGAGGCAATGTGCAGGTATTCACGGCACGGCTTCATCAGAACTTCCGATTCAGAGCCCTGAACTGGGAGAACCGTATCACTTACCAGACGACATCAAACGACGAAGTTATTCCGCTGCCGTCACTCTCGATCTACTCCAATCTGTACCTCAAGTTCAAGATTGCTACACTGTTCGTCCAGATGGGCGTCGACTGTGACTACTACACTAAATACAAGGCTGTAGGGTACCAGCCCGCCACCATGACATTCTATAACCAGCGCGAGATCGAGTGCGGCAACTATCCGTTTGTCAACCTCTACTTCAACTTCAAGCTCAGCAAGACCCGTTTCTTCATCATGATGTCGCACATAAATCAGGGCCTCACCGGCGACAACTATTTCTCGATGCCCCATTATCCCCTTAATCCGCGCCGCTTCCAGATGGGACTGTCGGTTGACTTCACCAATTGATTATGAAGCACCCCGAGCTGAAACGTGGTACACTGACGCTGTACATGCTGTTACTGCTTGCCGTCGTGGCGGCAATGATGATGTTACGCAACTGCTCGGGAGCCACATGGCACGTTAACGACAGCCGTGCTACCGGCGATACGCTCAATGTCGCCATCGAAATTTCGCCTCTCGGACTGTCAACCCGCGCCGATACACTGTCGGGCTTCTACTATGACATGGTACGCGAACTCGCCAAACGTCACGGACGCCCACTCAAAATCGACGCATTCACTCACCTCGAGAGCGCGCTCGATAAGCTCGACGACGGCCGCTATGACGTTGTAATCGGTGACATACCCGTCAACAGCCTCATACGCGAACGCTTCCTGACCACCCGCCCCGTGCTCATTGACCGTCAGGTACTCGTCCAGTTGGCCGACAGCGCCGGCAACCTCCGATACCCGACACAATTTGACCTGATCGGCGATACAATTCACGTACCGTGCCACACACCCTTCAAGACACGCCTGCAACACCTCACCCGCGAGCTCGGCGATACAATCTACATCGACGAGAGCAACGAATATGGTGCTGAACAACTCATAATCATGGTGGCCATAGGCGAGTTACCCAATGCCATAGTCAACCGCCGGCTGGCCGAAATTATCAAGAAAGACTATCCCGACCTCGACTCGTCGGTCGAAATATCACTCAATCAGTTCCAGTCCTGGCTACTGAATCGTGCCGACAGTACACTGTGTGACACGCTCAATCTATGGATTGACGACTTTCGCGGCAGCGACCTTGAGCAACGTCTCACCGAGCGCTACCTCAAATAAAACCTTGCTTCCACAAAACTTTGCTGCACTATAATTGTTACTAAAGTATAATACATATTTAGTAACTAAAACACACTATGAAGAAACATATTACTCGATTTATCATCTTCCTGTCGGCCATTGTCGGAATGACTGCATGTGAATCAAATGATTGGGCCGATGTACCCCAGCCCGTGGCGCGCTTCCTCAACGAGTATTTTCCGCTCCAGAATGTGAGCGAATGTACCCATACCGAAGATGGCTACCATGTCAAGTTACACAACAGCACTGCAATCACATTTGATCAGGACTACTCATGGACATCGGTCAACGGATACGGCAACACGCTCCCCGAGATATTCATGTTCGACCAACTGCCGCCGGCGCTATACGCCTATCTGCAGGATTTGTCGCTCACCAACCAGGTTTACTCGGTAACACGTGACAAATTTGATTACAAAGTAGCCCTGCTTGATTACTCGGTAACATACTCCATCGACTCGGGAACCGTCACCCCCGACAGGCCGAACGACTCAGCGACAATATCTCAGCTGGGAATGATGCAGGGGAAAATGTACAGTGAGTATATTGTCATCGACTGACGCGTGACACTCATCGTCGACAGGCTCCATACCGGCGTCATACCATTTAAGCTCATACCGGCCTTTAAACGGGGTTGGAGTGAGCACACCTTTTATCATGCCCCGGTGCCATTGACTCGCATTGACACGCGCACCATCAAAGTATAATATCAGAAAACATCCGTCACACTCCGGGTCATTTACCACCAGCAAGTCATAATCTCCGCCCGGCTGAGCGTATGATGCGTCGTTGTCACGGTCAAAATAATGCCATACACCGAGCGGCGCCGTCTGTCCCGGCCGTGAAGCCTCGGCAAGCGCCTCATCATCAAGACCTGAATCAAGACTGACAGGCGTCCCACTTTCCACACACATGCTCTGAAGCTCCAACTTGCCATGAGATATCAGCTTAACCTCAACTACAGGCGACTGCAACGTCACGTTGCCGGCATAATTCAAAAAATCATCACCTACATACACACATCCTGCCAAATCGCTAAATTCAACTATTAGCGTATTGAAACCGTCGTGAGTATTTACATTTTTGGTAAATCGCGCGACCGACTTTTCATCAAGCCCTGACACTGACAAATATCGTTCATCGGTAAAGTCACCGAACATCGTGTTCCCCCACCCCACAGTTATATCACAACTTGTGCCGTCGGCCATGACAAGTTCAATACCCCATGACTGAGGACTGACACCTTTCGACTCTTTGACACCATGCATTGCAGCACGCGCCTCGACTGTGAGCCGTGAAACGCCTGCCCCAACCACGCAGTCGAGCGTACCGTTGTCGACAATCTGACTGTCATACCACCGGCGCGCAACACGGGTCTCGGCCACCGAGACAAAACACGAGGTCACAAACACCAATATCAGAGCCGACAGTTTATTCATAGGCCGGCAATTTCTTTCACGCGGTTCACAAACTCGTCGGTACCAACATTCCAATCAATCCAGTTTATATGCAGACCACGACGCTCCATGCCTCTGAACCACGTCATCTGACGTTTGGCAAACTGGTGTATAGCCGTTTCAAGTCCGGTAAACATCTCGTCACGTGTCAGTTGTCCCGTGACATGCAGGGTGAGATACTTGTACTCGAGACCATAGTATATCAGATCGTCGGGACTGACACCCGAGTCTATCAGCCCCTTGACCTCATCGATCATACCGTCGTCCAGACGCTGTCTCAGACGACGGCTTATGCGTTCACGCCGCGAATCGCGGTCAATGTTCACGCCTATAATAACTGTATCGGGCCTGGGGTTCGGCTTACATGTGACTGCCGCCTCGGGATGTTCCTTATAATATGTTGCAATCTCGATGGCACGTATAGCCCGTTTGCAGGAATCGACATCGGTGACATTGTGCAGCTGCTTCATCGACGCGAGTATTTCAGTGAGCTCGGTTAGCGAACGGCCTGCAAGCGATTGTCTCAGCGAAGTGTTTTCAGGCACCTCGGGGAGTGCCAGCCCGTTGACCACTGCCTCGACATACATTCCCGTACCGCCACACAATATCGGCATCTTGCCACGCGAGGTTATATCATCGATAGCCGCATTGGCGTCGCGCAGGAACGTGTAAAGATTGAGTCTCGCACCTGCCGGCGCTATATCAATCATGTGATAAGGTATCTCGCCATACTCTTCGATATCCTTACCTGTGCCCAGATCCATACCGCGATACAGCTGACGCGAGTCGGCGCTGACAATCTCACCACCGATACTGCGCGCCACATCAACGGCACGACGCGTTTTTCCCGATGCTGTAGGGCCGGTAATTACTATCAGCCTTGCCTTGTTCATTGCACTGAGGGCGATATGATACGGGTAAAGAACCGACGCAGCTTGAAGAATGGGCTATCGGCATTGAGGCGTGCCACCTTGAGCCAATGTTCATCGTCATAATCGACATCCCATTTATATATGTCACACAAGCGGTACGTAGGCTGATAATGCTTGATAGGATAGCGGCGGTTACCGTGGTAATCATAGCTCTTCCAGGCCATCGCAACGGTATAGATATGGACAAGCTCTGACGACATCTCGGCCGACAACCTGTGCTTGAGGTTAAGGTGGCGCAGCTCATAAAGCGACATCCACTTGCCGCCGGCGATACGTGAATCGTCGACAGCAGCGGCATCGTTAAGCACACACAGGAAGTGCATTATATTGCTGTCCGAGCCATGACCGATACCGACAAACAGGTATTTAAGAGTCTTGATGAAACCCGATGCAATGCCTGTGTAACGCTCAAACAGGTCTTTGGCCTCACCTACAGTAACATTGTCACTATAGTGAGTACGCACTCTTACAGGGGTATCGATATACGATTCCATGCCCTGCTTGACATCAAGCTGCAATGTCTTGACATACAAACTGTCATCAGCGACAATAAGGTAGCGCAGAATGGTCGAACGATGAGGGCTAACCATATTGCCGGGATCGTTCTGAATGTAGAATGCCCACAGCGAGATACATCTGAAGCCAAGATAAATCAGCGACAGGACGAAAACAATGACCGGCAGCCATACAAAGAAGAACATGTCGGGCTTGTTGATGCTTATCGATGTGAAACTGAAGTAGGTATAGTACCACTCGGCAACTGATAACACGACATTAATAATAAAGAGCATACGCGTCTGGTAACGCGACTCCTGCCACACCATGCGTTGAATCAGGCTCACATCGCTGCTGCCTATGCGCGTCCTGAAAAAACGTCCGCGGCCCAGCTTGCGCAACAGGAACAGACCCGACACGACAGCCATAATCGGCGACAATGTAAGCTGCACGATAAACGGCAACTCGTCATTGACAGGTTTGCCGGCAAGCTCATATATATCGGTAATACGTACTGTCAGGTTGAAGCCCATCAGCAACAGGCCCTCAAACAACAGCGTGGTACACACAATAAACGGAACGGCAAGCCCCTGGTTGACACGGTTGCGGCGGTTATATATCATCATGCCCAGCAACGCGCTGAAGCCTAACGTCATGTATGGAAAAAAGTGTCGTGAAACCCACGGCGACAGCACCACAAGCACACACACCAGACCGAGTGAAAAGGTCCAGTGGCGCCATGTAGCCATTATATATGTCGATATCTCGTTACTTTTTCTATTCATAAGTCAATTTTTCAATTACATGTTCTGGAAGAACTTCAACATATTGGTATAAACGAGCGCACGCGCGTTGCAACCGTTTATCGAGTGGTTCATATTGGGGAAAAGCAGCATGTCACACAGCTTACCGTTTGACTGCAGATGTGATACATACTCAATGGTATTGCTCATGTGTACATTGTCATCGGCAGTGCCCGACATTAATAACAATTCACAACCCAATTTGGATGTGTGGGTGACAGGAGCCGACTCGATATACCCCTCGATATTGGCCTGAGGGGTGTTCATGTAACGCTCGGCATACACTGTGTCGTAGTAACGCCAGTCGGTAACAGGAGCGATAGCAACGGCCGCGGCAAACGGTGTGTTATCGGCCTGGGCACACATCAGCGTCTCATAACCGCCATAGCTCCAGCCTGCAACACCTATGCGGTCAGCGTCGACGTATGACAATGAAGCGAGGTAACGCGCAGCATTGACCTGATCAATTGTCTCATAATGACCAAGATTTTGGTAAACAACATCCTGGAATGCACGGCCACGGCCGCCTGTACCACGACCATCCACACAAAAGACTATGAAGCCGTTGTCGGCAGCCGCCTGCTGCCAGTCGATGCTCCAACGATTGAGGACTTCCTGCGAACCGGGGCCGTTATAGAGCCATATAATGACGGGATACTTGCGCGAGCTCGAGAAATCGGACGGTTTAACCATATAGGCGTTAAGCTGATAGCTGCCACTTGTAACCGTCAGGAACTCGCGTCGCGGAGCTGAGGCGTAACGTGAGGCCACGGCACTGTTGTCCTCGAGTGTGCGCAGTTTCTTATCTTTGGCATCATGAAGTGTATATACCGGGACGGTCTTGGCATCACTGTAGGACATTGTATAGTAATTCATTGCCGGTGAGAACGATATAGCGGTAGTACCCTCGGACTGACCGATTGTTGTCTCAACCCCTTTGGCATCGACACGGGTCACTGTGCGGTTTATGGCACCATTGCGGGTCGACTGATAATATAAGCGACCAAGACGGTCGGTACCATAGTAGTCGGTGACATCCCACTCGCCACGCGTCATAGTCGACATAAGCTGCCCTGTGAACGAAAAACGGTATAGGTGGGAGTAACCCGAACGGCTTGATATCATTACAAACGACTGATCCTCGATTTTCATTCTCTCGTATGTGGCAGGCTCAATCCAGGTCTTGTTTTCCTCGACAAGAATTGACTTGACTACAGTAGAACGTGGATTGGCCGAGTAGATCTCCATGCGGTTCTGCTCACGGTTGAGTGTGGTGATGAGCATCTGGCCGTTGGGTGCATAGGCGATGCGCGGTATGTATTCGACACCTGGTGCCGAGATACTCACAGGCTTGGTCTTGCGGGTATCGATATCATAGCTGTGAATCGAGGCCTGAGAATTGTTACAGCCGGCTACGGGATATTTATAACTATAGCTGCCCGGGTAAAGCTGATAGTCCTCGAGGGGATTGCACGTACCCTCATAGAGCGGGAAGCTATAAAGAGGCACCGCGCTCTCATTGTACTTAATATAACATAGCATGTCGCTCTCGGGGGCCCATGTCATTGAACAGCTGGTCGAGAACTCCTCTTCATAAGTCCAATCGGGCACACCATTGATAACCTCGTTGCGGGCGCCGTCGGTGGTAACAGCCACCTCGCTGTTGTAGTCGAGCTTTTTAAGATAAATGTTGTTATCGCTGACAAATGCCACCATCCTGTTGTTAGGCGAGAAGAGCGGCGACATCTGACGCGGATGTTCGGTCGACAACGGCAGCAAAATATTACGTTTTACATTGAAAACATAATATGAGGCCGTGAACGAACGGCGATAAACACTCTGCGAGTCGCGCCACACGAGCATCATCGACCCGTCGGGACTAAGAGAAAATCCCTCGATCGAGGGTATCTTGGTCTCACGGGTGTCACTCAGGTCAAGCACGACTCCGGTCTCTTTACCTGTCGCGGTCTCGTAACTTCTGACGCATGTACCGTTATCAGTGAGCATCAGATATGTAAGCCCGTCGGGCATGTATGTAAACGAACCGGCTCCTTTGACTACATTGGCCGGATATACGTATTTAGCCACATCGTTCACGGCAACAGTTACACGCCGCGCCGAAACGGGTGAAACTGTAGTCGTCACAGCGACCAAAGCGGCCAACGCTGTCTTTATTATATTATTCATCATCTATATCTATCAAGTATATCTATCAAAATCAATTAATTACCATAACGACATCTGCGCTGAGTTCTCGGGCGGGTTCTTACGTGCAGGCTCCTGATAGCCGAATTCAGAGTCGGACACACCCGATGTGCGTGCATTGGTACCCTCGGGAGGTGTTGCCACAAGCCAGTCGGTGTTGTCAAGTTCCTCATCGATCGCCGATATGCGTGGTGCCGATGACTTGCGCTTTGAACGCTGACGATCCTTTGCGGCAACCGTAGCGAGCTGCTTCTGCAGCTGATCAATCTCGGCCCGCAGTGTTTTTTCACTCTCGGCCTGGTTCATCAGATTTGATTCTATGGTGCGACGCAGGGAGGCCTCCTCGGCTTCGAGTGCATTTATGCGGTCTTCACGACGACGCACTGTGTCGTTCAGTTCACTTATCTGCTTATTCTTGGCTGTGATTGCTTCCTGTATTCGCTCAACCTCAGTCTGAATCGATGCTGCAATCTCAAGATTGGCACGGGCCTCCTCGAGTTCAAGCTCTGCATTATCGGCGCGTTCAATGGCGTCCTTGAGTTTCTGACGCAGTGATTCAAGCTCGGCAGCCTGCGACTCAGCCTCTTTTGAAGCCGATGATGCGCGCGTGTTGAGGTCGTTGATCATCACATCGGTCATATCAACTTTCATTTTCAGGCTGTCAACCTGATGCTGAAGCTCGGCATTGGCGTCGGTGAGCTGCTTCGTTTTAGCCTCAGATTGGTCTGCTGACTCAGCCGCGGCCGCAGTCAGGGTCTCGTTCTCGCCGGTGAGGCGGTCTATGTCGGCCTGCATGGCCGCGATACGTTCCTCGTAGGTCGACACGTCGGGTATCTCCATCCCCTCGTTGACCATATTGCTGACACGTAACTTATTGACAAGGCTGCGGGTCTCGAGCTCATACTGGTCTTTCTCGGCCTCGAGAGTTGCAATCTGCGACTCCAGGTCGTGTACACGCTCGTTGAGCGCGCGTTTCTGACGCTCGGCACTCAACAGTTGTTTAGATTTTTCAGACTCGGTTGTCTCAAGCGATTGCTGACGCGCTTTAAGTTCGGTGAGCCGGGCATTGAGCGACAAGCGCTCTTTCTCCCAACGGCGATTGCACAACTCGACAGCACGTGACTGAACACGCTGCATGAACACTTTGGTATCATCGTTAAGGGCGTCATACAGGAAGCGGCGCTGAGCCTCGGCGTTGGCACCCTCGGCTATAAATGCAGGGAGGGCTTTATTGAACTCGGCCACAACGGTCGCAAAAATCGCATCAATCTGCTCAACAGGCAATTCAGTAGTTACAGCATCATCGACATCGGCAACAGTATCGGTCGAGACTTGCGTAAATTCGTTCCCGGTCGACTGATTATCACGATGTTCACGGGATTGGGCTGCCGAGTCTACGCCATACGCATCGTCCTCGTCATCATATTCAGACCCTGAGAAGCCAAAAGCCTGTTTGAGTTTTCTAAATATCGCCATTATGTCGTTAATTACGTTTTTACACGGTTATTGATGTGTTAATACTCACGGTTTCTTTACCACGCCTACTCCCTTACGGCCATTGATACCTATCGATAACGGGGAGTCGAATTTTACTACCCTGATATAATCGGTCTCGAAGTCGGCCGGAAGCGAGTTGAGGTAATCTATATCATATATGCCATCGTGAGAACAGGGATTGACTGTGAAATACCCTACTCCGAACGATGTAAGATTCTGGAAGAAATGTGTGCCCTGACTGGGCTCGATGCGATAGTTGTTGAGCGACGACTCGACAATGAGACGCGCGCCCGATATATCGGGCCACTTGACCGGGATGCCGAGAGCGGTGTCGCTCGAGCCCCAGCGGCCGGGGCCTACAAGAACATAGTTCACGCCTTCAGCCACGAGCCGTCGGTTGAGACTTTCAATCTCGCGGGCAATGCGCGGATTGTTCATCGACGAGAAGTTCTCGGGCTTGACATACACGATACGATCCACATTGTCAATGTTACCATGACCGAGCGCGGTATTACTCTTGAGTATCAGCTCGTTGTCGGCAATATTAAGTATCGTGTCATCGACCAGATCCTTACGGTCAATGATGGGTCGTATCTGCAACCAGTAAATGTGCCCTTTGATCTCGCCTGTCTGGTCGGGATTGATCACACCTGCAAACTCGATCTCGACAGGGCGCTGCATTTCGCGCTGACCGTTCACGAGCATGAAGTCGATGGCGCGTGCCATGGGGAACGCACCGTGGCTCAGTATGTTGGCAAATGTGACAACCTTGCGGCCCGGGCCTTTATCGGTATCACGTATCACCTGGTCGTTGACATCAAATGTCGAGACCATGTAGCGCAGCGCCGGCGTGCCGGCAAAGTCCTGCACTCGCTTCTTGACAATGTTAAAACCGTCATCGACCTTGAGATCGGTCACGACCGATTTCATGTCAAGGGCATAGAGGCGTGTCTGGGTATCACGCAGAGCGAGGTCGAGCGTCGAGGTCTGAAGCACCTTGTCGGGGTGACGCGGACTGAAACGCAGGCTGAGTCCACCGTCGACGATGTATTTGCCGAGGCCCACTGCAATCTCGGCGACACCGTCCTCGGGTTGCTCCTCACCCAGTGGATAATAGTTGAGCGAACGGCCTACACCGGCAAACGACGGGAAGTAGTAGTCGCCATACTCGTTGCCAACAACCTCCTGAATGATTACAGCCATCTTCTCCTGGTCGATGACATTGCTCGTGGCGGTCATATAGGCCTTGCTGTCGGCATAGAAAACCGATGCGTAGACACCCTTGATAGCCTTGGTAAGCTGCTTGAGCATTACATCGCGGTCATCGACCTTGGGTATCATATAGGTTGAATATATGCCGGCAAAAGGCTGATAGTGGGAATCTTCAAGAAGGCTTGACGACCTGACGGCAAGCGGTTTGTCGACAACTTCAAAGAGTGCCATGAAGTCTTCGAGCAGTCCGGCCGGGAGCTTAGCCTCCTGGAACGCCTGAAGGATAACATCATCGGGGGCATCGCTGAGAGCCAGCGGATATAGGTCGTTTGAGGCCATAAATTCGTCAAATATATCGGTACACAGGACAACCGTGCGCGGTATCGAGATAGTGACGCCGTCAAAATTATCACATACAGGATTTTTCTTGATTATCGAGTCGATAAACGCCAGGCCGCGACCTTTACCACCGAGCGAACCCTGGCCTATACGGGCAAAGTTACTGTAATGGTCAAAGCGATCTTTCTTGAAGATGGCAACCACACCGCGATTTTTCATCTTGCGGTACTTGACGATAAGGTCAAAGATGAGCTGACGGGTAGCCGGCATCTCGTCGATCGACATAGAGCGGTGCATCTTTATGATCTCGGCTATAGGGAACATAGCACGCGAGTAGAGCCACCGCGAAATATCGTTATGAGATGTGTGGTAGAAGAGCGATTCGGCCGGTATGTCAAATATTGACTTCTGCATGTCCTTGAGCGATTTCAACCGGCCTATTTCCTGACCGGTGACTGAATCGCGCACCACAAAGTCGCCGAAGCCAAAGTTATCCATGATAGCTTTGCCCAGGTCGACCGGCAGTTTCTTTGAATTTTTATCAATAAAGATGTTGCCCATATTGACGACTTTGGGGCCATTGGCACTCTCGGTCGACTCGACAATGATGGGCAGATAGGGATCGCGGCTGTTAAGATATGCGGCGAGTTGCAGACCGGCCTCGGGATCTTTGACACCGTCGCGTTTGAACGATACGTCGGTGATGACTCCGAGCATATTGCTGCCGTATTTGTTGTAAAGTGCCACAGCCTCCTCATAGTCACGTGCAAGCAACACCTTGGGACGGCCGCGCATTCTGAGCATGCGCTCATGCTCGTTCAGAGCCTCGGTCGAGAACTCCATCGACTGCTTCAACAGGAATTTGTAGATGTGGGGCAACACCGATGAGTAGAACCTCACCGAGTCCTCGACCAGCATTATAGCCTGAACTCCGACATCGAGCACATCACTATCGGCGTTCATCTTATCCTCGAGCAACTTTATAATGGCAAGCAGCAGGTCGACGTTGCCAAGCCAGCTGAACACGTAGTCGATTGCCGAGAAGTCCTCATGAGCGAGTCGACGCGATACCTCTTTGGAGAACGGTGTGAGCACGACGATAGGAACGTCGGGGTATAGCTTCTTGATATCGCGGGCGCCGGTGAATGTCTCGGATATGTCACTGCCGGGCATGGCGATTATCAGGTCAAAGTGCTTGAGCCGCAGCGACTCAAGAGCCTCACTTATGTGCGAGACTCGGGTGACACGTGGCGGCGAACTAAGATTGAGGGCTACGTATTCAAAGTATAACTGTTCCTCGACACGGCCGTCCTCTTCCATCATGAAGGCATCGTATGGCGACGCAATGAGAAGCACATTGAATATGCGCTTCTGCATCAGATTCTGAAATGCCGTATCCTTGAGATATAACTGACTTAGGGCTTCCTCGTTCATAGCCCCAAAGTTAGCAAATAATCACGTAACTTGCACACATAAACGGGAAAAATTGCCTGTTACTCGGGATTTATCTCAGAGGCGGCTTTCATCTCGTCATACTCAGCCCAGTCGGGGTCGTTCTCGGTGTAGATCGTAATCGGCAGAAGGTCAAACTGAGCGAGACACTCATTGATTTTGCGGCCGAAAATATGAGTGCTCAGGGTATAGAACACCCAGTTGCGCTCGCCGGCACCGGTATAAATGCCGGTGAGTACAGCCACGGGGTCTTTGATAAACTCGGCCTGCATGGCATCCTGGACATCTTCCATGAGCTTTGAAGTGGCCTCGTCAGGCATACCCGTACTGTCAGACTGATAGCGCCACGTCACCTCGACGCGGATATTGAAGCGCGGATTTTTTCTAAATGTATCTATATCACGACGTCCGGTTACCATTATGAGCTGACCGTTATCGGCCTCGGTGGGCGATGTCCACCAATCTCCTTTATCTATCATAGCGAATATTTAGCAACTTTTTCTATATAACTACACAAAGTTAAGCAGATAAATCAATTAAACCAAAATTTTCAGAATTGCGAGTCAAAAATTTGGGGATTCGAGTATCAATTCTTACATTTGTACACTAATTGCATATTATAAATTATAGAAAATGGAAGTAACAGGAAAAATCATCGTTGCATTACCCGAGGTTAGCGGTGTGTCTAAAGCTGGCAATGCATGGAAAAAACGTTCGTACGTACTCGAGACATTAGATAACTACCCCACAAAGATTGCTTTTGACTTCATGGGCGAGCGTGCCGACCAGTACCCCCTCTCGGTAGGCGAGGAAGTGAAACTCAGCTTCGACATCGACAGCCACGAGTACAATGGCCGTTGGTTCACAAGCATACGTGGCTGGAAAGCCGAGAAAGCTCAGGGCGCTGCCGCTCCGGCACCTGCCGCTGCACCCGCTACCGACCCCTTCGCCGCAGCACAGGCCCCCTCGACATTCACCCCGTCGGCCGACCCTAACGACGATCTCCCCTTCTAAAAAATAAACCTCAACAATAATAACAAAGGCCCCGATTCTCGCTGAACCGGGGCCTTTGTTATCATGCAGACTGATAAAGAAACTGCCGTCGTGCATCACTAAGGATTGCACGGCGGCAGTTTTGATAAGATTTACCGAACTATGATATTACTCGGCGGGCTCGAGCATAACTACACGGTAGTTGCCGGCAGCATTGATAGCCTTCATGAAGTTCTGGATGTCGTCGACGGTGATAGAGTTGAGCACCTCAACATTGCCGTTGAAGGTATCGACACCGTTGAGCATAGTGTCGCTGATGGCGTTAAGCCAGGGCGAGTTGAGTTCCTTGTCTTCGTTAGCGTTCTTAACCATGAACTCGACAACCTTGGCGAGCTCCTCGGGCTTAACGTTCGACTCCATTGCCTTAAATTCGTTGGCGATGAATTCGAGCACCTCGGCCTTGAGTTCGGGTTTCATGGGGAAGGCGGTCTGCATCGTAGCGTTGGGCTTGCTTACGCGGCCAAGGCTGCCTGATGCACCGATTGAATAAACAGCACCCATCTCCTCACGAACGGTGTCAAGCAGACGCTTGCTCATGATCTGACCGGCAATTGAAGCCACCTTAGCCTGCTTCGAGTCGTAGGGCACGTCGGCAGTAGCGACGATAGCCACCCATGTCTGGGGTGTCTCCATTGCAGTCGAATAGCTATCGGTCTTTGAGCCGAGATTAATAGCGAGCTCGGGGTTGAGTGTGATGGCTTTGGTTGCGGTAGCAGCGTTGGCGGGGAGAGTAGCGATGTACTGCTCAACGAGGGGCTTGAATGTCTCCATGTCGATGTTACCTACAAATGTGAAGGTATAGTCGGCAGCATTGGCAACGGCGTTGTGTGCGATCTCAACGATGGCCTCACGGTTGGCAGCGTTCAGAATCTCGGTTGTGATAACCTGGCGGCTGGGTGCATTGTAAAGCGATTTGAGAAGGTCGCGCTGGAAGATGAACTGGGGATCTTTCTCCTGGTTGCTAAGAACGCCGCTGAGCATCTTCTGGAGGGCCTCATATTCAGCCTCATCGATTGTAAGGTTGGTGAATGTCATGTAGAGGAGTTCCATCATGGTGGGGAGATCCTTGACAGTGCTGCTGCCGTTGACAGAGCGCACATAGTCAGAGAGGCTGAGCGAAACGTTGGTCTGCTTGCCGGCAAGATACTTGTCAAGATCTTTGCTGGTGTATGAGCCGAGACCACGTGTGCGCAAGGCATAGTCCATGAAGATAAGCTCATTGGCCTTGGTCTGGGGCACGTCTGATGTACCTCCGAGGGCTGTGGCCTTGAAGAGAATCTCGTCAGACTTGAATGTGGTGGGCTTGACGATAACCTTCACACCGTTAGAGAGTGTGAGCTCGATAGCACCCCACTGGTCGAGCTGTTTCTCGGCAACAATTTTACCGGGAGCGGGCAGGTTCTCGATAAGGGGCTCGCTCTTGATGTCGTCAACAAATGCCTCGATATTCTCGGCATCAACCTTAGCTATAAGGCCTGCAACCTCCTGCTCGGTGGGCACTGCAACACCCTCGGCGTCGGGAAGCATAGCCAGGAAGACGCGGTTGTCGTTGGTTACAAGCTGACCAAGCACCTGATTAACCGCCTCGACAGGTATCTGATTGGCAAGCATATTCATGAGCTGATATTCGGTCTCGATGCCGGGGATAGGCTCGTTGTCGATAAAGTGACGGACGTATTCCTTAACGTAACCCTCGGTCTGACGGTTGCCACGCTCATTATAAGCCTTCTCGAGACGTGATAGATACTCGCTGCGAGCGCGGTCATACTCGCTGTGGGTGAAACCGCCGCGCTGGGCACGGAGCAGCTCGCGGTAAACCGACTCAAACGCGGGCAGGATACCGTTTTCCTTACCTACGGCTACGATAGTGAGAGCGTCTTTGGTCTTTGCGATAAGGTAGTTGCCATAGTAACAGCCGGCCTGTGCAAACGGAGTGTTGGGGTCAGATTGCATATCGCTGAGACGGTTGTTGAGCATCGAGGTCAACATGTCGGTAATGTAGTCGACAGCAAGATATGAAGCGTCACCTTTCATTTCGTCGGGGAAAGCGTCGGTCTTGAACATCATCTCGGCGATAGCCACGGTCTGCTCTTTATCCTTGCCGATAGCATAGATGGTGCCGGGGGTGTCCTCAACCTGAAGATAAACACGCTCCTTGGCATTCTCGGGCATCTTGATGGGCGAGAACATCTCTTTGATTTTGTTCTCGATGCGGTCAACGTCAATGTCACCTACAACGATGATACCCTGCTGGTCGGGACGGTACCATGCCTCGTAGTAGTCACGGAGCACCTGGGGGTCGAAGTTGTCGACAACCTCCATTGTACCGATAGGCAGACGGTAGCCATACTTAGAGCCGGGGTACATCTTGGGAAGCAGATTCTCAAGTATGCGCTGCTGACCTACGTTGGTGCGACGCCACTCCTGGTGAATAACACCACGCTCCTTGTTGATCTCGTCGGTGTCGAGCAGCAGAGCGTCGGCCCAGTCGTGGAGAATGAGCAGACATGAGTCCTGCACACTCTCACGGGCAGTGGGAACATTTGAAATGTTATAGACAGTCTCATCGATGCTGGTATAGGCGTTAAGGTTGTAGCCAAACTTTACACCGATAGTTTCGAGCCAGTCAATGAGCGAGTTGCCGGGGAAGTTCTCGGTACCGTTGAAACACATGTGCTCCAGGAAGTGTGCAAGACCGCGCTGGCTGTCTTCCTCGAGAGCTGAGCCGACCTTCTGAGCGATGTAGAAATCGGCCTGACCTTTGGGAGTCTCATTGTGACGGATGTAATAGGTCAGTCCGTTGGGAAGTTTGCCTATACGCACATCCTTGTCGACGGGAAGCGGCATCTGCTGAGCCACAGCTGTCGTTCCAAGCATCATCACGGCAGCAACGGCCATGATTGCCTTTACAAACATTTTTTTCATTGTATAAAATTATAATTAGTGATATATTCTTGATGCAAATTAGACGCTGCAAACCCAAAATAGTTGCAACGTCTAATTAAATTTTTCTATGTTTCGGGCCCAAATTAACATTATTTAGGACTCGAGGTACTATCAGCACCACTCGTAGCCTCTAAGAATACCTCGTTTTGAAGCCTTGGCAAAGTCAAGTATCTGGTCGCGCAGGTCGCTTTGAGGAATCTCGGCCTCGATCTGCTCGATGGCATCGCTGACATTGAGCTGCGACAAGTAGAGGATGCGGTATATCTCCTGGATGGAGTTGATGTCCTCGCTCGAGAAGTTGCGGCGACGCAAGCCTACCACATTGATGCCGGTATAGGCGATGGGATCACGGGCTGCCTTGACAAACGGAGGTATATCCTTATTGATTTTTGAACCGCCCTGAATCATCACATGCGAACCGATGTGTGTAAACTGGTGTATGAGCGTGCCGCCACCTATCACGGCAAAGTCGTCGACCACAACCTCGCCTGCAACTTGGGTAGCATTTGATATGATGACATAATTGCCTATGTTACAATCGTGAGCCACATGACAGTAGGCCATGATGAGACAGTTGTTGCCTACGACAGTACGGCCTTTAGAGGCTGTACCGCGGTTTACGGTGACACACTCACGCAGGGTAGTGTTATCACCGACAATGGCAAGTGTCTCCTCACCCTTGAATTTAAGATCCTGGGGTACACCGGCTACGACAGCACCGGGATGTATGCGGCAGTTCTTACCGATGCGGGCACCGTCAAGAATCGTGGCATTGTTCATTATGACAGTGCCGTCGCCTATCTCAACATCGCGGGCTATGAATACGAACGGGCCAATCTCAACGTTCTGACCGATTTTAGCCTCGGGGTGTACTACAGCTAACTGATGAATCATTGTGCTATATATATTAATGTGTAGCTATTACTTGTTCTTTACGATCTGAGCCATGAACTCACACTCGGTGACAATCTTTTCGCCGACAAAGGCATAACCCTTCATCATGGCACAGCCGCGACGCATGGGGGTCATGAACGAAACGTGGAATATGAGTGTATCGCCGGGCACGACTTTCTGACGGAACTTGACGTTGTCAATCTTCATGAAGTAGGTCGAGTAGCACTCGGGATTCTCTACGCTGTCAAGAACAAGCAGGCCGCCGGTCTGAGCCATAGCCTCGATCTGAAGCACGCCGGGCATGACAGGCTCCTGGGGGAAGTGACCCACAAAGAACGGCTCGTCGATAGTTACATTTTTCACGCCGACAATATAGCTGTCGCCCTTATCGATGATTTTGTCGACCATCGAGAACGGATAGCGGTGGGGGAGCAACTCCCTGATGCGGTTGATATCCATGATCGGGGGTACTGAGGGGTTATAGACAGGTGCCTGAAGATCCTGACGCTTGATATCCTTGCGAATCTTCTTGGCGAGAGCGGTATTGAGCGAGTGGCCGGGACGGGTTGCAATGACGCGGCCCTTGATGGGACGGCCGGCGAGAGCGAGGTCACCGAGAACATCCATCAGCTTGTGACGTGCAGGCTCGTTCTCGCTGGTGAGCGGGCGCTCGTTGATGAAACCGAACTCCTCGACTTTGACATGAGGCGCGTGCATCAGGTCGGCGATATGGTCAATCTCTGACTGTGCCATCGGGCTGTCATAGATTACGATTGCATTCTGCAGGTCGCCGCCTTTGATAAGATTGGCCTTGAGCAGCGGCTCGATCTCGCGCACGAACACAAATGTGCGGGCGGCACTTATCTGCTCGGGGAAGTCCTTGATATCCTCTAGGGTAGCAAACTGGTTGGCAAGCACGGGCGACTCAAACCCGACCTTGACGTCGATAGTGAAGTCGTCGTCGGGGAGGACGATGATTGATGAGCCGGTGCTGTCGTCACGCACTTCGATTTTCTGCTTGACGATGTAGAACTCTTTGTCGGCGTCCTGCTCGACCACGCCAATGGCAGCGATTTTCTCGCAATATTCCAAAGCGCTGCCGTCGAGAATAGGCATCTCGGGGCCGTTGATGTCGATGAGGACATTGTCAATGCCGGCGGCATAGAGGGCCGACATAGCATGCTCGATAGTGCTGATTTTCACATCGCCGTGTCCTATCACGGTGCCGCGCGTGGTCTCGACAACGTTCTCGGCGAGAGCATCAATTACAGGCTCACCCTCGATGTCGACACGTTTGAATTTGTAACCGTGGTTTACGGGTGCGGGATGAAAAGTCGCGATTATTTCCTTACCAGAATGGAGGCCTTTGCCTTCGACGGTGAAGTCGCCATTCAATGTCAATTGTTTCATTGCTGTATAGTGTTTTTATATTTATTCTGATTTTTTCTCGAGGTTATCGACACGGCCAAACAGCTTGCCGATGTTCTTGATATAGACCACCTGACGCGTCCAGTCACGGGCATCGATAGCGGGCGAGCCCATGACGCGCTTGCCTGCCGGTATAGAGCCGGCTATACCGCTCTGAGCACCTATCTGCACGCCGTCGCCAACAGTTATGTGTCCGGCAAAACCCACCTGACCGCCAATCATACAGTTGGCGCCCAGCTTGGTCGAGCCGGCAATACCGCTTTGCGATGCCATCACCGTATCATGTCCTATCTCACAGTTGTGGGCGACCTGAATGAGGTTGTCGAGCTTGACGCCACGATTTATGCGTGTAGCGCCCATAGTGGCACGGTCGACAGTGGTGTTGGCACCAATCTCGACGTCATCGGCAATCTCAACAATGCCAAGCTGAGGTATCTTGTCGTAGTGGCCGTTATTTGGAGCGAAGCCGAAACCGTCGGCACCGATAACAGCGCCCGAGTGAATTATGCAGCGGTTACCAATCTTGCAGCCGTGATACACCTTCACACCGGGATAGAGGATAGTCCCGTCACCGATCTGAGTTCCGGCACCTACATAGGTCTGGGGATAGATAGCCGCACCTTTGCCTATTTTGGCGCCCGCACCGATATATGAGAACGCACCTACGTAGGCATCCTCGGGCACCTCGACGTCGGGAGCGATGAAGCATGGCTGCTCGATGCCTACAGGCTTATGAGCCTGCAACTTTGACACCATATCAAGCAGCATGGCAACTGTTGCATATGGATCGGCAACGCGTATCAGAGTAGCCTTAATCGGTTTCTCGGCAACAAAATCATTGCTGACGAGCACTATCGATGATTCGGTTGTATATATATATGGTGTATATTTGGGATTGGCAAGGAATGAGATTGCACCTTTGGCACCCTCTTCAATCTTGGCGAATGTTGATACTGTGACATTTCCGTCGCCCTCAACCGTACCACTTACCAAATTAGCTATTTGATTAGCCGAAAATTGCATTAATTCAGTCTTTAGTTTACTATAAAATACTTCAAAGCGCACGATAAGTAGCCTGTCAATCGAATAACAAGGCCTCACCGCACTCTATTGCTTCGCAAAGGTAATCAAAATAATCGGAATTATTATACCTTTTCACACTATTTTAATGTAATATTGAGTTGTAACAATTGACATTTAAACAAACCGCCTAATTGCAACCACCCCAGGCGCTTGTACAAAATCTATTAATCCAACCGGTGCAGTACACACCATCTATAGAAAATATTACCTTTGCCCAGTTGTAAAAGTCATGGTTGCTATCCATATAGAAATCAACCACTATCGCCTCCTGTGGCGTATCTTTGGTATAGATTTTTGTTCGGGCTGCCGATTCGGGTGACTCATACAGATATATGAAACCATCGTGGCCATCATAACCGTTTTCCAATATACTTACAACGACATTGGTCTTGTTAATCCAGCCCGTGACACATTCAGTGCTATCAGCTTCCCAGCCCGATTGAATTTTGGCACGAAATCGCAAATCCGTATCATCCAATATATATGCCTCATAACACGTGTAATCGGTGTTGGCCTGCACGACATAAGTGAATGGTGCATGAGCCGTAGCACTCTCGAAAACCGGTATAGGAGAATGGTCGGGAGATAAAATACCTCTCTTGTATGGCGTTCCCGAACAAAGTATTACAGCCAGAAACAACCCGAAAATCACACGACAATATTTATGATACATGATTTCAGTTAGTAATTATAGTACAGTATAAAGTATTTTCACGCGGCAAGTTAGTAATAATTTGCACAATCCCCAAATTAATTCGCCACGACTACATCGCCTCTCGATGCCCAATTGTGAAAATACCATGTTGGGGGCGGACACGATATCAACAACACCTTCAGACAAACAAGAGGTCGCAACGCGGCATGACCAGGTTGCGACCTCTTGTGGTAAAACGGTATATATTTTAGGCTTTGGCAGCGAGGGGAGAGGGAACGGTATATGTACGTGCGGCAAGCTCCTTGTCGAACATGTACAGGCCGTAACCGTTGTCACCGATTTTCTTCAGTGCATTGATATACTCTCCGGCAGTCTCTTCTTCCTCAACCTGCTCGTCGATAAACCACTTCAGCATAGACTGGGTGGCATAGTCGTTCTTGGCTGTTGCGAGAGCATAGAGGTCGTTGATCATACCGGTAACTTTGCCTTCGTGAGCGAGGGTGTGGGCAAAGGCATCGATAGGTGCGTTCCACTCGGTGTCGACGGCGGCGATGGGCTCGAGCACGACTTTGCCGCCACGCGAATTAACGTAGTTCATCATGATGGTGGCATGATCCTGCTCCTCCTTGAACTGCACTGCAAACCAGTTGGCAATACCTGAATAGCCCTCGTGGGCAAAGTGCATTGACATTGAGAGATAAAGATAGGCCGACCAGAACTCGGCGTTAATCTGGGCATTAAAAGCCGCTTCGATTTCTTTGTTTAGCATAATAATTATTTTGAGATTGAACTTGTTGATTCATACTTGTCAATTGCCTCGTGGACAGCATCACGAAATTCACGGGCGACACGACGGCTCACATGGTCGGCTATAATATTGATACCATTATACACCTCGGCAAAAGTCTCTGACCTGTCACCGAGTCTCAACAGCTCGGTGGTGAGACGACCGGCCAGATTCATGTGGGACGCCGTATAATAGTGGGCCCATGTCGCCGACCTCAGGTTGTCGAGCACATACTGCCGCAACTTGATCTGATAATCAATACCGGGCGAAAACGAGTCAAATGTCTTGATAGCCGCGTTGATATGGGAAGTGCGCGCCTTGAGCATATTGCGTTTGACACGCTGCAACTCCTTATCAATTGCGAGTCGGTATTTCTCATACAGTTTGTCGGGATCGGGCTCGAGGAAATACTCAAAGTAGTCGCGTATCTCGTTGCGGGCACTGTACGCGTCGAGTATCACCTCAACAAGCTGAGGCGCCGTCATAGCCGATAATTCCTTTTTGAGCTTCGTACGAGACATTGGCAATTACCGATTAGTCTTGTGTATCGGGCTGAATCTCGTCGCTGGCGGGTTTAAGCCAACGATCGAGCCAGCGGAAGAATACACGCTGCCACAGGACAGCATTCTGAGGTTTCAGAATCCAGTGGTTTTCCTCGGGGAAGATTACCATCTCGGCCGGGACACCGCGCAGACGGGCTGCGTTGAAAGCCATCTCGCCCTGTGATGACAGGATGCGGTAATCATACTCGCCGTGTGTAACGAGAATGGGGGTAGTCCAGCGATCAACGAACTTGTGGGGCGACATCGCGAATGTGCGCTGTGCGGCGGCATTGTCCTTGTCCCAGGGTGCACCACCCATATCCCAATTGGCAAACCACATTTCCTCGGTCTCGAGATACTGTGCCTCCATGTTGAAGATACCGGCGTGGGCTATGAGAGCGGCAAAGCGACCGTCATGGTTGCCTGCGAGCCAGTAAACTGAGAAACCGCCGTAGCTGGCGCCCACGGCACCGATGTGGTCGGCATCGATAAACGGCTCCGCCTTCATATAGTCGACAGCGCTGAGATAGTCGCGCATGTTCTGGCCGGGGTAATCTTTTGAAATCTGGGCATTCCACTCGGTGCCGAAACCGGGCAGACCGCGGCGGTTAGGAGCGATGACAACATAACCGTTAGATGCCATGAGGGCAAAATTCCAACGATAGCTCCAGAACTGGCTCACAGCCTGCTGGGGGCCACCCTGGCAATATAGAATAGCCGGATACTGACGGTTGGGATCAAACTTGGGCGGATAGATCACCC
>CAMWLW010000022.1 GCA_947175245.1 uncultured Bacteroidales bacterium | reverse complement strand
CACTGTAATAGAATATTGCCGCTTTTTGTGTACCTTTGTGACACAAAAATAACAAACCCTCGAAACCATGAAAATCCAATCAACCATTCTCACATTCTGCCTGTCACTCGTGCTGTTACTCACCTCGTGCGGCGGCAGCGGCAATTCAGGTCTTTATTACGATATCACCGACTACGGCGCACGTGCGGTCGACGGTACCGATAACGCCACGGCCATACAGCAGGCCATCGACGCGTGTGCCGACGCGGGCGGCGGCACCGTGCTCGTTCCCGCCGGCAAGACTTTCATGACCGGCCCGCTTCACCTTCGCTCAAACGTCGAACTGCGCCTTGCCCCCGGCTCGCGACTCCTTGCCAACCCCGACGAGGCCATCTACACCGAGAGCGCGTTCGGCGAGAACCGCGGTGAGGGCATGATGTGGATAAGCGGCACCGGCCTCCAGAACGTCTCTATCACAGGCACCGGCACACTCGACGGCAACGGCGTGGCCTTCATGGGCGCCGAGCTCGACGACTCCTACGAGCTCAAGCCCGTCACCACTTTCGACCCCCGTCCCCACGTGCTCACGCTCATCGACTGCAAGAAAATCAACATCAACAGCATCACCGTCACCGGCAGCGCCTACTGGACCATCCACCTCGTGGGCTGCTATGACGCCGCCATCAGCGACATCTCGCTGCTCAACAACCTCAAGATACGCAACGGCGACGGCATCGACCTCGACCACTCGCGCAAGGTGCGCATCACCGGCTGCTTCATCGAGAGCGGCGACGACTGCATCTGCCTCAAGAACCGCCGCGAGTATGAGCAGTATGGCCCGTGCCGCGACATCGTCGTCACCAACTGCATCATGACCTCGCGCTCGTGTGCCGTCAAGATAGGCAGCGAGAACATGGACAGCATCGACCACGTGCTGTTTGACAACTGCATCATACGCAACAGCAACCGCGGCATCGGCATCCAGAACCGCGACGAGGGCACCGTCACCGACGTCACCTTCGCCAACATGAGCGTCGAGTGCCTCTACCACAGCGACGTGTGGTGGGGCAAGGCCGAACCTATCTACGTCACGTCCTACCGCCGCGCCCCCGATAACCACAAGGATGCCGGCTGGCGATTTCCCAAAGGCGCGCTGACAGGCAGCTGTGGCGACGTGAGCCGCATCAAATTCATCAACATCACGTGTGACAGCGAGAACGGCTGCTTCATCGGCGGCGAGCCCGGCAAGATACACGACATCACCTTTGACCGCGTCGACCTGCGCCTCGCCAAGACCACCGCGTGGCCCGGCGGAGTCTACGACAAGCGCCCCTGTGACGGCGAGGGCTTTGTCAACGCCCCCGTCTATGGCTTCTATGTCGACGGCGCGTCCGACCTCACATTCCGCGACTGCCGCGTCACCGTCGGCGACATGGGCCCCTCGGCCTATGGCGGCGAATACAAATTCATCAACGCCACCGGCATCACCAGGTAAATGCGCACACTCCTCATTGCCACCGCTCTAACGCTCGTCGGCATCACTGCCGCGGCAGGCGATAACCGACGCCCGTCACAGTATGTCGACCCCACGATCGGGTCAGAGGGGCTCGGCCGCGTGTTCATAGGCCCGAGCCACCCGTTCGGCATGGTAAAGCCGTCGCCCGACTGCACCCCGTCGCCCAACAGCGGCTGGCTGCCTATGCCCGAGCGCATCGACGGCTTCGCCCAGACCCATGTGAGCGGCACCGGCGGCGGCCCCAAATACGGCAACATCCTCATCATGCCGTTCACCGGCCCCGACGGCATGTCGTCGACCACCCACTACGACACCCGCGCCGGCGAGACCGTGAAACTCGGCTACTATGCCACGCGGCTGAACGAGTCGGGCATCTCGGTCGAAGTAACAACCGCCCCGCGCGCCTCGGTCTACCGCATCACCTACCCTGCCGGCAGCGAGGTCAACGGCCTGGCTGTCGACGCCGGATTCTTCCTGGGCGAGACGCCCGTGCCCGACGCACGCGAGGCCCAGCAGCTCGTGGGCTCACAGGTCGAGATTGTGGGCGACAACGCCGTGCAGGGCTACTCGCGCATCAGAGGCGGATGGAACAACGGCCGCGCCTACACGGTCTACTTCTACGCCACCACCTCGGCACCGTTCGTTGACTGTGCCACCTGGCGCGGCGACGTTATCGGCAGCGACCGCGCCCGTGCCGACATGGGCGACAAGACCGGCGCCCTGCTGCGCTTCGCCCCCGGTGTCGACACCGTCACCGTCAGGATAGGCATCTCGTTCATAAGCGAGCTGCGCGCACGCCACAACTACATGCAACAGGTTGCCGCCAAGTCGTTTGACCGCGTTCACAGCGAACTGCTCGACGAGTGGGACTCGCTTTTAGGCCGCGTGAACCTGGCGCCGTCGACCCCCGACAGCCTCAGGCGCATGTTCTACACTGCCCTCTACCACACGATGATAATGCCGTCTGACCGCACCGGTGAGTGCCCCCTGTGGAACGACCCGACGCCCTACTATGACGACTATTACGCCATCTGGGACACCTACCGCTCGTCGATGCCGCTCATCACCATCCTCGACCCCGACCGCCAGCGCGACATCGTCAACTCAATGCTCACCATCTACCGCCGCGACGGCTACATACCCGACGCACGCAGCGGCAATGCCAACGGGCGCACCCAGGGCGGCTCTAACGCCGATGTGGTCATAGCCGACGCGCTCGTCAAGGGGCTCGACGGCATTGACTATGAGCTCGCACTCAAGGCTATGCTCAAGGATGCCGAGGTGCCTCCCGGCGGCAACGAGGAAGCCGAGGGCCGCGGCGGACTGCGCGAGTACAACGAGCTCGGCTACATACCCCACGGCATCGCGCGCGCCGGCAACCGCACGGTCGAGTACAGCCTGTGTGACCATGCCATCGCCACCGTGGCCGACTCGCTCGGCTACACCGACCTGCGCGACCTGTACACCCGTCGCTCGGGCAACTGGCGCAACCTGTGGCGCGCCGACTATGAGCACGACGGCGTCAGGGGCTTCATCATGCCGCGCGACCGCCGGGGCGAATGGCTCGACTCGCTGCCGTTCGGTCACGGCCCCGAGCCAAGGCCGCACTACGTCTACACCCCCGTCACGTTCGAGGGGCCGTGGTACACACCGTGGTGGGACATGTTCTTCTACGAGGCATCGTCGTGGGAATACTCGCTCAGCATCCCCCACGACGTTCCCGGCCTCATCGAGGCATGTGGCGGCCCCGAAGCGATGGAGCACCGTCTCGACACATTCTTCGACCACGGTCACTTCAACGTCAACAACGAGCCGTCGTTCATGACACCGTGCATCTACCACTGGCTTGGCAAGCCCGACAGGTCGTCACAGCGCGTTCACGACATCATCGCCCGAAACTATAACGCCGGCCCGGCCGGACTGCCCGGCAACGACGACTCGGGCGCCATGTCATCGTGGCTCGCATTCCACATGCTCGGCCTCTACCCCAACGCCGGCCACGACTACTACCTCATCCACTCACCGCTTGTAGAGTGGAGCACCCTCAGTCTCCCGAACGACAACAAATTCACTATCAAGGCAATAAACTTCGACTCCACGAAGCGTCCTTACATCGTAGGCGCGCGCCTGAACGGTGTTGACTACCCACTGTCGACCATCTCCCACCGCGACATCGTCAACGGCGGCACCCTCGAGCTCACGATGGGCGCCAAACCGACAGGCTGGGGCCGCGAAATGTTTAACAAATAAGTTGCTGTCATGCTCAAATCAATCCGCTACCTACTTATACTGTCAGCCCTCACATGCGTCGGCCAGCTCTCGGCCGCTATGGACACCGCGTGTGACTCGGTAAGGCTCGTCTACAAACTCCACGGCCAGACGCGGCGCTTCAGCACCACATTCTGCCGACAGCCCGACGGCTCGGTCACACTCGACTGGGAAATAGAGCGCAACCTCAGGATGTGGCACGGCAGCTACACCATGCTGCCCGAGGCCGTGAAGAGCGGCGACGCTCTCTCCTACCTCATGCCCGAGGACGGCAACCACGTCACCCTCCCGGCCAACGAGACCTTCGCCATGCTGTCACGGCAGTCGCTCGACTCGCTCGTCACAGCCGGGCATGCCACGATAGGCGGTATCGGCTGGACGCTTGTCTCGGCTCCCGATGCACCCGTCATCGAGGCTACCGCGGCAGGTGGCACGACACGTATGTCGGTCAGCAACAACCCCGTCCTGCCACTGATAACCTCGATGCAGGGCAACCCTCACGAAATCAACTGGACGGCCACGCCGATACAGCACCGCCGCGCCAAGACAGCGCGCGAACTCATTGCCGAGTGTCCCGGGCGCTCGGGCGGCATATATTATGCCTACCCGCATGACAGCGACGTGATGCCGGCTATGCCCGACGGCTACGAGGTGACATTCATCAGCCACTATGGCCGCCACGGCTCGCGCTGGATAATCAAGACATGGGAGTATGACGAGGCTATCGCCGCACTCGACAGCGCCGCCCGCCTTGACGGACTGACGCCTCTCGGCCATGACGTGCTCGGGCGTCTGCACGTTTTTGAGCAACAGGCCCGTGGCAACGCCGGGGCGCTCTCCCCCCTGGGTGAACGTCAGCATCGTGGCATAGCCCGACGACTGCACGACCGTTTCCCCCGGCTATTTGACGGCAGCCACGCCCGCGTGGTGGCCCATAGCTCGATCGAGCCGCGCTGCATAATGAGCATGAGCGCCTTCAGCGAGCAGCTCAAGGAGCTCAACCCGCGCCTCACGGTCAACCGCCACGCCGCGCCCGGCGACATGAACTTCATCAGCTACTCCAACGCCGACATGAAAGCCGTCAACGCTTCCACCGCCGACTGGTGGAACGACCTCACGGCATGGCGCGACTCAGTCGTGCAACCCGGCCGGTTGATGGCATCGCTGTTCACCGACCCCACGGGTGTGCCCGACCCCATCCGTCTTGCATGGATTCTGCACGACATCGCCATCGACGGCCAGGATGTCGAGCCGGGAGTCGACCTGATGGATATTTTCACCACCGACGAGCTGTATGACCTGTGGTCGGCACTCAATTACAAGATGTATTATCTGCACGGCAACAATCCAGTCACCGGGGCGCCCGGCCCGCGTAGCGCGGCCAATCTGCTCACACACTTCGTCAACGACATCGACAGCATGGCTGCCGGACTGCGCCCTGACCGCACGGTAACCCTGCGTTTCGGCCACGACACGGCGCTGCTGCGCCTGCTCGCCCTGATGCAGATCGAGGGTGCCGATGCCTCTATAGCCAACCCCGGGCAGTATGCCGACGACTGGCAGGACTTCAACCTCACCCCGATGGCAGCCAATCTGCAGGTCATACTCCTCACATCTGCCGACGGCGACGAGCCTCTGGTATTAATACGCCTTAACGAGCGGCCGGCGCGTCTGCCCCTCGAGTCGCTCCACGGCGGCTACTACCGCTGGAGCGATGTCAGCCGCCTGTGGCAACAAGCCATAGATAGCGCCAACGCCTACAAATAGTTTACCGTATGCCACTACCCAAACAGTTTATAGAACAGATAACAGCCCTGACCGCACTCGAACCACGCGTCGGCGGACTCATCGAGGCCCTCGAGTCGACCCCGGCGTCAGTCTCGGTGCGCCTCAACATGCGCGGCAGCCACAAGCCGGTAACCGACATCGCCGGCCGGCCGCTCGGCAACCCCGTGCCGTGGTGTGACAACGGTTACTACCTTGCCGAGCGCCCGCGCTTTACCCTCGACCCGGCCATTCACCAGGGGCGCTACTACGTTCAGGACGCCTCGTCGATGTTCCTGAGCCACGTTATCGACACCCTGACCCGCGATGAACGCGACACGCCGCTCGTCTACCTCGACGCATGTGCCGCGCCCGGCGGAAAAACCACCGCCGCCATCGACCGCTTGCCGGCAGGCTCACTTGTCGTAGCCAACGAGTGGGACTTCAAACGCGCTTCAATACTCCGGGAGAACCTCAGCAAGTGGGGCCACCCCGACACCGTCGTGTCGCGTGGTGACACACGCCGCATAGCCAAGCTGCGCGCCATGTTCGACATCATTGCCGCCGACGTGCCATGCTCAGGCGAGGGGATGATGCGCAAGGATCCCGAAGCTGTGAGTCAGTGGTCGCCGGCCCTGGTGGCACAGTGTGCCGAGCGCCAGCGCGAGATCATCGACAACCTGTGGCCCGCCCTCAAGCCCGGCGGACTGTTCATATACAGCACCTGCACATTCAACCGCGCCGAGAACGAGGAGATGGTGGCCTACATCGCCGACACATACGGCGCCGAGCCCGTCGACATCGACACCGCCGCTTTCCCGGGCATACTTCCCGGCATCGGTACACCCTACCCATGCTACCGCTTCATGCCCCACCGCGTTGAAGGCGAGGGACTGTTCATGGCCGTGTTGCGCAAACCCGGGACGGCCTCCCCGACCAAGGCCAATGATAATCAGCGCCGCCGACCCGAAAAAACCGCTGCCGCCAAACTGCCCGACTGGCTTCCGGCATCACTGCACCTTACCACCACGCCCGACGGCGAGCTGTATGGCATCTCACCCGCGTGGAAGCAACACCTCGCCAAGCTGCTCGATGCCCTCGACGTCATCATGCCCGGCACCCACCTCGCCACCGTCAAGGGCCGCGACTACATCCCGGCTCAGGCACTCGCCCTGTCACCACTCTACCGCCGCGGCTCACTCCCCGAGGTCGAGGTCGACACCGACACGGCGCTCGCCTACCTGCACCGTGACACCATAGTACTGCCCGACGGCACGCCCCGAGGCTTCGTATTGCTCACCCACGGCGGTTACCCTCTGGGATGGGTCAAGAACATCGGCAACCGCTCCAACAACCTCTATCCGCCCCAGTGGCGCATATTACAGAATATAAGATGAAACAACATAACCCCCTGCCCCCATGTCTCAAGGCCGGCTTGAACGAGGCCGGATGTGACGAAGCCGGCCGCGGATGCCTCGCCGGCCCAGTCTATGCCGCCGCCGTCATCCTGCCGCCCGACTACTCAAACCCGTTGCTCAACGACTCCAAGCAGCTCAGCGAGAAACATCGCTACCAGCTGCGCGCCGACATTGAGGCGCACGCCCTGGCGTGGGCCGTGGGTGTCGTCACCGCCGACGAGATTGACCAAATCAACATACTCAACGCCTCGATACTGGCCATGCACCGAGCCCTCGACGCCCTCACCGTCATCCCCGGTCACATCGTTGTCGACGGCAACCGCTTCAAGCCCTGGCGCGACATAGCCTGGCAGACAGTAGTAAAAGGCGACGGCAAGCTGGCCAACATAGCCGCCGCATCCATCCTGGCCAAGACCTACCGTGACGACGAGATGCGCCGCCTGCACGCCGACTATCCCATGTATGCCTGGGACGTCAACAAAGGCTATCCCACACGGGCCCACCGTGACGCCATCAGCCGCTACGGCGCCTCGCCCCATCACCGCATGTCATTCCGACTGCTCGACACCCAGCTCACACTCGACCTGTAAACCAATCACTCATACACATCATGAACCTACGATTTCACATCATGGCGATAATCGCCACGGCACTTCTCGCCTCGTGCGGCGGCCGCGCCAATTCAAACTCAACCGACAGCACCGACGGCGCCGACACACTCAGCGCATACCTCATGGTCTACCACCTCGACCCGACCCACGGGCTGCACATGGCCATCAGCCATGACGGCTACACATTCGCCACCCTCAACGGCGGCAACCCCATATTCAGCGGCGACACCATCGCCCTGCAGCGAGGCATCCGTGACCCCCACATTTATCGTGGAGCCGACGGCAACTTCTACCTCTCGATGACCGACCTGCACATCTTCGCCCGCGACCACGGCTACCGTGACACCGAGTGGGAACGGCCGGGCGAGCAATACGGCTGGGGCAACAACCGCGGCCTCGTGCTCATGAAGTCACCCGACCTCATCAACTGGACGCGCACCAACCTCATGTTCGACAGCATCGCCCCCGAGTATGCCAACATTGGCTGCGTATGGGCCCCCGAGACAATCTACGACAACGAGGCCGGACAGCTGATGATATATTACACAAGCCGGTTTGGCAACGGCCCCAACCGACTCTATAGCGTACATGTGAGCGATGACTACGACCGCCTGCTCGACCGTCCTCAGCTGCTCTACAACTACCCCGACACCACCAAGAGCGCCATCGACGCCGACATCACCCTGGTCGACGGCAAGTATCACATGATGTACGTGGCCCACGACGGCACCCCCGGCATCAAACAGGCCGTAGCCGACAGCCTCACAGGTCCCTGGCAGTATTTCGACGAGTGGATTGATACCGAAGACAAAGCCTGCGAGGCACCCAACGTGTGGCGTCGCATCGGCACCGACCGTTACGTGCTCATGTACGACATCTACGGCATCGAGCCCCACAACTTCGGCTTTGTCGAGACCACCGACTTCAAGACCTTCACCCCCTTGGGACGCTTCAACGAAGGCGTCATGAAGACCGTCGGCTTCACCTCACCCAAACACGGCGCCGTCATCCCCCTCACCGCCGCCGAGGCCACCCGCCTCATCGACCGCTGGGGCATCGCCACCGACTGACCCCGATTCAGAGCAAAATATTAAGTGTCGCAATATCAAATATTTAAGAATAGCCTTGCCGCTTTTCCAAGCCATTTTCGCCTGTTTTTGCCGCTTTTCCAAGATTTTGGCAGGATATATAGGGTTCGTCGTGAGTGAATAATACCATCCAATACTTAATGACTCAAGTTATTTCACTATCTTTGTGATATATAATTAATGATATGGAAATAGCCGAAAATACGCTTTTTGAAGATAACCTATTGTCTGAGGTATGTCAACTGATTGAGTCCACCAAGGCACAAGTTGCAGTTACAGTAAATTCAGCTATGACAATGCTGTATTGGCATATTGGAGAACGTATTAACCGCAAATTGCTTGGTGGAGAACGTGCAAAATACGGTAAACAAGTAATATCTAATCTTTCACAACAACTTACCGAACAATATGGCGGACACGAGTTCTCTGAAAAAAATCTTAACCGCATGAGACTCTTTGCGTCACGATTCAACGAGATGTCAATTTGGACACCAGTGGTGTCCAAATTATCGTGGTCTCATTTTCTGCAAGTTATACCTATTGAAGATGAATTGGCACGTAATTTCTATCTGACTATGGCAGCCGACCAAAGATGGTCAAAACGCACTCTCAAAGCTAAAATCGACAGCATGCTATACGAGCGCACTGCCATAGCAAAACAGCCGGAATCGGTGGTACTCCATGACCTTGAAGAACTGCGAAACGAACACAAATTATCCCCCGATCTGGTATTTCAAGACCCTTACGTCTTAGATTTCCTTGGTTTACAGGGTAATTACACAGAGAAAGACCTTGAAAGTGCCATCGTTGCCGATCTTGAACATTTTCTTACTGAATTTGGTAATGATTTTGCCTTCATGGCACGCCAAAAACGCATCACAGTTGATAACGAAGACTACTATATCGACCTGCTTTTTTATCACCGACGATTACGTTGTTTAGTTGCTATCGATCTTAAACTTGGCAAATTTCAAGCAGCCTATAAGGGACAAATGGAACTTTATCTGAGATGGCTGGAGAAATATGACATGGTAGAGGGCGAAAATAAGCCAATCGGCCTTATTCTATGTGCCGGCAAAAACGAAGAACATGTCGAACTGATGCATCTGTGCGATAGTAATATACGTATTGCCGACTACATAACCAAACTACCTGAAAGCAAACTGATCGAACAAAAATTACAGCAGGCAATACAACGTGCCCATAATCGTTTAAATAATCAGCATTTGGACTAAGTGCCATCATTATAGTATCCATGAAAAACTTATTCATTATCACAGTTTCACTGATTGTAGCGCTGTCGGCTTTTGGTGCCGATGTGTCTAAAAAGTCGGCACAGGTGCGCCGGGCTATTGAGCGCGTCAACAACCATTGGCAGGCTAATCATGCTCCCACTACAAACGCCTTTTGGGACAACGCGGCCTATCACACAGGCAACATGGAGGCCTACTTCCTCACTGGCAACGAGAAGTGGCGCCAATACAGCGAGGACTGGGCCAATCACAACGAGTGGAAAGGCGCCCGCAGCAATAATCGTTCGGAGTGGAAATATGCCAGCTACGGCGAGTCGGACGACTACGTGATGTTCGGCGACTGGCAGGTGTGCTTCCAGACCTATGCCGACCTGTATAACATTCTGCCCGACGACCGACGCATTGCACGCGCACGCGAAGTCATGGAATATGAGATGTCGACGCCCCGCAACGATTACTGGTGGTGGGCCGACGGCCTGTACATGGTAATGCCCGTCATGACCAAACTCTACCGCATCACCGGCAATGACCGCTACCTCGACAAGCTCCACGACTACATACTCTACAGCGACAGCATCATGCTCGACCCCGAGATCGGCCTTTACTACCGTGACGGCAAGTATGTCTACCCGGCTCATAAAAGCGTCAACGGCAAGAAGGACTTCTGGGCACGCGGCGACGGATGGGTACTGGCCGCACTTGCAAAAGTGCTCAAAGACCTCCCGGCCGACTACCGTCACCGTCAGTTCTTCGTCGACAAATACACCCGCCTGGCCGATGCCGTCGTTGACTGCCAGCAGCCCGGCGGCTACTGGACGCGCTCGATGCTCGACCCCGACCACGCCCCCGGCTGCGAGACGAGCGGCACGGCATTCTTCACCTACGGCCTCCTGTGGGGCATCAACAACGGCTACCTCAACGACCCCAAATATCTCGACGCCGCCATCAAGGGTTGGAACTACCTGTACAACACAGCGTTGCAGAAAGACGGCTCGATAGGCTACGTCCAGCCTATCGGCGAAAAAGCGATTCCCGGCCAGGTCGTCGACCGCACGTCGACCTCCAACTTCGGCACCGGCGCGTGGCTCCTCGCCGCGTGTGAATACGTGCGCTACCTCGAGAAGAACGCCAACCCCGACCGCGCGTATTGGGCTGACCTCGCCTACCGCATGGCCGCCCCCGTGCTCAGCAAGATGGCCGCCGGCGAGCTCCAGCGCAACATGCAGGTCGAGGTGAGCCCCAACTGGGACGGCCGCGACCGCCGCGTCACCTACATGGAAGCCTTCGGCCGACTCATGGCCGGCATCGCCCCCTGGCTCGCATTGCCCGACGATGACACCGCCGAGGGGCAGCAGCGCCGTCAGTTGCGTCAGTGGGCACTTCAGGCCTACGCCAACGCCGTCGACCCCGACAGCCCCGACATGCTGCTGTGGAACGGCGAGGGCCAGGTCATGGTCGACGCCGCCTACATCGCCGAGTCATTCACCCGCGCCCGTCAGGCCCTCTGGGAACCCCTCGACAGCGTTACCAAGCAACGCTACATCGACGCCTTCAAGGGCATACGCGCCATCGACCCGCCCTACACCAACTGGGTGCTCTTCTCGTCCATGATCGAGAGCTTCCTGTCATCGGTCGGAGCCGATGGCGACGACT
Source organism: uncultured Bacteroidales bacterium (assembly GCA_947175245.1). Taxonomy (GTDB): domain Bacteria; phylum Bacteroidota; class Bacteroidia; order Bacteroidales; family Muribaculaceae; genus JAAVFS01. The sequence goes on along the minus strand of CAMWLW010000022.1, from coordinate 22,254 downwards.
ACCGCGTCAACTCGGCCATACGTAAAGTCGAGGAATGGTACACCGGCGACGGCTGGTATGCCGACGGCCCCGACTTCGCCTTCGACTACTACTCGAGCTACGTATTCCACCCCATGTACCTCGAGACACTCGACAACATGCTACGGTCGGGCCACCACACACGCATCGACTACGGCCGGTACCGTGACCGCGCCCTCGACCGCGCCCGCCGATACAGCATCATCCTCGAGCGCCTCATCTCGCCCGAGGGCACCTTCCCCGTCTTTGGCCGCTCCATGCCCTACCGCATGGCAGCCATGCAACCCCTCGCCATGATGGCATGGCAGCAGAAACTGCCTGCCGGACTGACACCCGGACAAGTCAGGGGAGCGCTCACCAACGTGATGCACCGCATGTTCGACAACAAAGAGAATTTCAACGATGGCGGTTACCTCACCATCGGATTTGCCGGCCGCCAGCCCAACATCGCCGACTGGTACACCAACAACGGTTCGCTCTACATGACATCGCTCGCCCTGCTCCCCCTCGGCCTACCCGCATCCCATCCCTTCTGGACCGACGCACCCCTGCCCGGCACACAAGCGCGCGCCTGGAACGGCGACCCCTTCCCCAAAGACCACCGCTGGACCGACCACATCACCACCCGCGACCTCTTCTAATCCCCGCCTTAGATACGACAAAAAAATCCACCTCGCGTGAACCAACCGGTCGCGCGAGGTGTTATAATATCACAAAGCAACAAAGAGAGAGAATTTTTTCATTGCTAAGATATAATGTGATAATGATTGGTTTATCAAGCGAGGCGCGTCGTGACGACAGCGCCTCGCTTGGTGTCTATACGTTCCTTAATGATTATGACTGCCGATTATATAACATCGTCTCACCGAGACTCACGATGTTGGTGGGGGTCGCTATCCCCAGGTTCCGAGCTCCTGCGGGCCTCTCCACCTGGGGTTTCAGATAATCGGCGTACCTACGGCACGACCATGCGGTGCAATTCTATTTGCCGCGGATGGGCATCATCGCCGCAGACGCAAAAATTAGAGTTACCACTGTGTATCAACCAATTAACCGCGCCCAATGGTAGGGACGCCGATTTATCGCGTCCACCGCCAACCTGCTAATCTACAAGCAGGTACGTCAGAATCGTACCATTACCGTGTATCACGACATCGTCTCTCCGAGACTCACAACCGTGTGGGGTGACTCTCCCCGGGTTCCGCTCCCCTGCGGGTCGCTCCACCCGAGGTTAATCATTACCTCGTGTCTCCGACACTTACCCACGGCAACCACCTCTGACACCACCGCCGTCCCTTAACCCACTGTAGGGCACGCGATTCATCGCGTCCGCCGCTAGCATGGTATTATTATCGAGCATTGCGCTAAGTGCCGGAGGCACGCGGTCATGGTTAACCCTGCACGACGGGAGCGCAGCGACCGAGTGTAGGGACAGGCCATGCCCCACCCCACTGAGTCGCGGAGCGACGATGTTATCCTTGCCGCGGCGGACGCGATAAATCGACGTCACTACTGTGTGTCAATAAGTTATATAAAATCTATTGGTTGTGTTGCTTTATCAGCTTGGTGACCTCGGCTTTTCGGCACTCGTTCATCCATAGATTAATTGCTTTGTCGAGTCAAGTTCCTTTTTGAATACACCCTAAGATACGGCGATAGCCGGGCGGGCGGCTCGGCTATCGTTGTATGGGGCTACTCTGAGGGAGGGGGTATCAGCGGCGGGGCTTGACGAGGAATACCTCGGTGGGGAAGTGGTCGCTGTAGCCGTTGAGGAAGGCGCCGCCTGAGAATGTGCGCAGGGGGCCGCCCTTGCTGGTGCCCTCGGTCGAGCGCAGGAAGTCGAAGTTGTTGACTACGGCACGGCGGAAGTGCAGTCCGTCGGGATTGTTGTCCTCAAGCAGCGTGCCTGACACGATAATCTGGTCAAACAGGTTCCACGCGCCTTTGTAGGCAAGCGTGCCGATACCTTTGTCGAGCATCTGCCAGAATGGGTTGTAGAAGCCGTGAGTCTGAACGCCGTCGGCTTTCTTCTTACCGCCAAGCACCTGGGCACACGACTTGTCCTGGGGGTCGTCGTTCAAGTCACCCATCACGATCACGCCCTGATGGGGACGCAGCAACCACAGTGAGTCGGCAATCTGCTTTGACAGGGCCGCAGCTGCCTCGCGCAGGTAGGACGACTGCTCCTGACCACCGAGTCGCGACGGCCAGTGATTGACGATGACGCTGAGTGTGTCGCCGCCGAGGAGGCCGGTGACACACATCTGGTCACGCGTGCGGAAGGTCTCATAGTTGGGAATACGCAGGGTGGTGTTGGTCACGTCGAGGAAACGGAACATGCGGGGGTTGTAGAGGCATGCCACATCGACGCCACGACGGTCGGGCGAGTCGTGGTGGACAATCTGCAGGTTCCAGGTCGACTTGCCCTGTTCTACGAGCTGACGGTCAACCTCCTTGACAAGATCCTGAAGCACGGTGATGTTCTCTATCTCCGACACACCGAGCACGGCGGGGCCGTTAGGCGTTGTCGGGGTGGTCATGTTGGTGATGGCGCGTGCCAGGTTGCTGATTTTTGAGCGGTACTTGACACCGTTCCACTGACGCTGACCGTTGGGTGAGAACTCGAGGTCATACTTGCCGTTGTTGTTGATCGTATCAAACAGGTTCTCAAGGTTGTAGAAAGCCACACCATAGACTGCCATCTGGCGCGAACCGTTATTGTTCTTTTTCTCTTTAGCGGTAGCAGTGAAAGCGGTGAATACTGCCGCGAGTACCGTCAGACACAGGAATATTCGTTTCATATTGTACTATTACTGGGTGGGTTAGAACGTTATAACATTACCTTTATTCTCATTTAAGTCACCGGCAGCCTGGCTGCGGTCATCCTGCTGTGCGGCGGGCTGACGGGGAGTAGACTTTATAGCCTGAATATCCTCGACGGCGCGGCGCTCGCGTTTGTAGGCGACCGATTTCTCGAGAGCGTCGATGATGGCATCGTTGTCAAACTGGTCGGGACTCAGAATAACCTGACGCTTACGCGCTTTCTCGCGCTGCTGGCCGTAAATCACATCGGCGCCATACTGCTCCATGAGGCGGCGGCGGGCAGCCTGCTCGCCGTCCTTGGCGCTATCTGACTTGGTCTCGGCCTTGGCTGTGTCGGTCACAACAGGTTCCAGCACCGTCTTGTCACCGGCGACGACGGCGGTGTTGTTGTCGGGGGTAGTGTCTGTCTTGGGGTGAAAGTTATGTTTTATCGTCGCCTTGAAGCCCGACGCAAGTATCGTTATCTTGACCTTCTCACCAAGCGACTTGTCGGGATATACACCCCAGATGATCTCAACACCCGGGTCGATGCTCGAGGTGAACGCCGTGAGCTGGTCGGCCTCAGACATCTTGAACTCCTGCTCGGCATCGGGCGAAAAGTAGATGACGAACAGCAGACGCTTGGACCCGTATATGTCGCTGTTCTTGAGTAGCGGCGAGTGCAGCGCGTCTTCGATAGCCTTTGACACGCGATCCTCACCCTCGCCATATCCGGTCGAGATTATAGCCGTGCCACCGTTGCGCAGCGTTGTGTTCACGTCGTTGAAGTCTCGGTTTATCTTACCCTCGATGGTGATGATATCAGAGATGGAGCGGGCCGCAATCGACAGTGTGTCGTCGGCCTTGTCGAACGCATTGAGGAAGTTAAGGTCGGGGTATATCTCACTCAGGCGCTGATTGTTGATCATCAGCAGCGCGTCGACATACTTGCCCATCTCCTCGGCTCCGTCGAGCGCCTTCAAAATCTTCGTGTCGCCCTCAAACAGGAACGGGATTGTCACGATACCGATCGTGAGCAGACCCTCCTCGCGGGCCAGACGGGCCACCACAGGGCCGGCGCCGGTGCCCGTACCACCACCCATACCGGCGGTGATGAACACCATGCGTATATCCTTGTTAAACAACTTCTTGATAGCATCGGCACTCTCCTCGGCCGCAGCGCGGGCCACCTGCACCTCACCGCCTGCACCCAGTCCCGAACCGAGCAACACGCGGTTGGGCACAGGCGAGTTCATCAGCGCCTGACGGTCGGTATTGGTGATGGCAAATGTCACGCCGTCGATTTTCTGCTCATACATGTGACGCACGGCGTTGCTGCCGCCGCCGCCCACGCCGATAGCCATGATGATATTGTTGTCATTCCTGACAGGGACACCGAAGGCATCGTTGTTAGCTATATCGTTGAATTCTGAGTCGGTCATTTTATATCTCGTATTATTGATTTATCGGTGAATGTTTATATCAGTTTTCAAAGTCTGAGTCCTCTTTCATCATGTTGTTGATACTCTGGCTCAGACGGGCCCAGAAATTCTTCGACCTGGCGTCGGACGCATCGCCCGGCTCGCTCTTTGTGTCGACCTTCCTGTCAGTCTTTTTGTTGTCTTTCCTGTCGTCCCTGGTCTTAGTTTTCTTGACGGTTACAGTTTCTACCTCGTCATCGTCGCCCTGGTCGCTCAGTATGCTGTCATCCTCGTCCTCCATGCGGCCTATGCGGTGCTCGTCCTCGTCGTCCTGATTGCCCGACGGCGTGATGGTTTCATTCACGCTCACCTCGGCATGGTGCTCCATGACCGAACTCGGGGGCATCATCGTACACTCCACGGGGTCGGTCATAGCCGCCTCGGTGATAATCGATATGACGTCAAGAGCATTATTGGCATTGATGCCGTGACCTACGACAGTGACGCCGGGGCCCAGCGACGCGGCACGCGTCTTGAGCTGAGTCTGCTTGGCGAGCAGCTCGGTAAAACCGCGCAGGGCGGCACCGCCACCCGTCACAACCACGCCCTCGGGCAGCTGCTGAGGCTTCAGGCCGGCGTATGCTATCTGCTCATATATGTTTGATATAATCTCGTCGGCACGGGCCGCTATGATGTTGTTAATCTCCGAGTTATCCAGGCCGTCGGTTACCAACGGAGCCACACCCGGCTCGGGCGGCATGGCATTGCCCACAGCCTTCTTGATTTCCTCGGCACGCTCCTCAAGACAGTTGAGCGACGTGATGTCGCGCGTGATGTTGCGCGAGCCCATCGGGATAGTAGCCAGGTACACCAGCGCGCCGGCGCGGTAGATGGCCACCGTCGTCGTCTCGGCGCCAAAGTCAACCAGCATCACGCCCAGGCGACGCTCCTCGACCGTGAGCAGCTGTGTGCCCATAGCGAGCGGAGTCACCACGTAGCCGGCGATGTTGAGCGCACAGCGCTCATTGAACACACGCTTGATGTTGTTGCGCATGCGGGGCTTGCACGCCACCAGCGACACCTGGGCCGACAGTATGTGGCCGAACATGCCCACCGGGTCGTGAGTAGTCTGCGAGTCGACACTGAACGAGCCCGGCTCGATAGCCACGACCTCGCGCTCGGCGATGGCACGTGCGGCAGCCTGCTGCATCAGGTCGTCGATCGTGCGTCGTGTGATTTCAATCTCGGCGTGGAAGTCACGTGTCACCTCGTGGGGGTAAGAAGCGAGCGAGCGGCCGCTCAGACCCACATACACCTCCTTGATGCTGCGGGGCGACACGCCCGGTGCAGCCTGCAACTTGTGACATATCGACGTGACACAGGCGGCTACATCGCCGGGGTTCTCGACACAGCCGTACCTCACCTTGTCGACCAGGTGCTCGGTTTCAACTGCCAGTATGTTCACACGGCCGGGTACTCCCGACACGGTGGTGGCTATAGCGCCCTTGATGTAAGCGCTGCCTATCTCGAATGCTACTATATATTTTTGTTCCATATATCTTGTTTATTTTTTTTATTCTTACACATTCACGGCGCCGGGTCGACGGTCATGGTCGATATATCCTCGTTATCGCTCGCGTCACCGTCGGGGTCGAGCACCAGCAGCGGGTCGCGCTGCCGTGGCCGTCGCTGGGTAGCCACGACCTGACCGCGGAACTTCACCGACAGGGTGTCGTAATAGTCCCACCCCTTCACCGGCAGGATGTCACGGTACATGGTCGTCAGGCGGTCAAACTTGTTAGCGATGTCGGCATCGGGCGCGCCGAAGTTGATGACATGGCCTCTGAACGGCGGTATCAGTATCACATCGCCGTTGTCACACAGCTTGATGGCCGTTACAAGCTGGCTGCGCGCCGCGTCGGCGTTCACATAGTCAATCAGCGGCATCAGGCGCCGGGTCCAGTGCTTGCCCCCCAGGTGTCCCGTGATGACAGGCACGTCACAGCGGTATCTGAGCGACGCCGTCAGGCGCTTGCCGTCGCGGTTGACATAGTATGAGCTGTCGCCGTCAAACACACGCGCCACAGGCTTCATCGGCACGACCTCGATCCACAGGCGGTCGTTCGACCGACGCGTGCAGCGGGCCATCTCGATGTTGTCGATAGCGTTGAGCTTGTTCTCGATATCGAGTACCGGCACCTGTGACGGGGTGACCGGGCCGCCCTTGAAATAATCCTTTACCAACATGGCTATCTCGCGGCGGGTGACAAATCCCGTCGAGTCATCGCCCTCGACGCTTATCAGCACGGGAGCCGACGACGGCGCCGTGGCGGCAGCCGCCATACCGTTCGACGTGATGAGGGCGAACACCAGGTATCCTGCCAATAAAATCGTCAGGATACAGCATATTATGTTGGCACGGGTCAGCATCTTCAGGGCTTTTTTATAGTGTTTTCGACAATCGCCGGCAGCGACAAGTTTATGTCGCCGGCACCGGCTGTCAATAAGACTTCAAAATTAAGATTTTTCAGCGTTTCAACCAAGTTTTCTTTGAAAATCATCGTCTTGACGGGCGATTTAATTCCGTCGAATATGATTTTTGACGTCACCCCGGGTATGGGTAGCTCGCGCGCCGGGTAAATATCGAGCAGAATTACCTCATCGGCCATCGACAGGGCCTCGGCAAACTCGGGCGCGAAGTCGCGCGTGCGGCTGTACAGGTGAGGCTGGAACGCCACCGTCAGGCGGCGCCCCGGATAGAGTGCCTTGACCGACCGTATCGACGCCGCCAGCTCGTCGGGGTGGTGGGCATAGTCGTCGATGATGACCTTGCCGGCGGCCCCTTCCTCCTTGAGCCAGAACTCAAAGCGGCGCTTGGGCCCCATGAACGTCCTCATCGCCTCACGGGCAGCATCGGGCTCGAAACAGCCTGTAAGCCAACAGGCGGCGAGAGCGGCAACGCCGTTCTCGATATTGATGTCGACAGGCACGCCGAGCTCAACATCGGTCAGTGTCCCGGTCGGGGTAACGAAGTCAAACGTCAGCCGGCCGTCGTGGCGGCGTATGTTGGCGGCATGGAAATCGCCAGCATCGAGGCCGTAGGTGTATGTGGCCACATTCTTGCCGGGACGCGGCTTCAGCTTCAGCCCCTCGCGCACCACGAGGCTTCCGCCCGGTTTTATAAGCTCGGTGAAATGCGCGAAACTCTCAAGATAGGCCTCCTCGGTGCCGTAGATGTCCAGGTGGTCGGGGTCGGTGGCCGTGATGACGGCTATGTAGGGTCTGAGGTGGTGGAACGAGCGGTCATACTCATCGGCCTCGATTACCGAGAAAGGTGACGTCTCGCTCAGCAGCAGGTTGCTGTTGTAGTTGCGCAGCACGCCACCCAGAAAGGCGTTGCAACCCACATGACTTGAATGCAGTATGTGGGCCGCCATCGACGACGTGGTGGTCTTGCCATGAGTGCCGGCAAAGCATATACCCTTGGTGTCACGCGTTATGAGGCCGAGCACCTCGGCACGCTTGTGAATGTCAAAGCCGTTGGCGGTGAAGTAGCCCATCACCTTGTTGTCGTCCGGGATAGCCGGGGTGTACACCACCAGCGTCGCGGCCTTGTCGCGGAACCGGGGCGGTATCGCGTCGACCGAGTCGTCATAACTCACCACAGCGCCCTCCTGTACGAGCGCGCGGGTCAGGTCGCTCTCCGTGCGGTCATATCCCGCCACGGGCAGTCCCTGCGAGAGATAATACCGTGCCAGCGCGGCCATACCTATGCCGCCTATACCTACAAAATATACCTGTTTCATAGCATCTTATTTGATTTGCCGCTCCACGATGTCGACTATCATCGACGACGCGTCGGGCAGAGCCATTTTCTTTATATTCTCAGCTAATTTTGAGCGTCGGGCCTCGTCACCGAGCAGCTCTATGACCGTGTCGGCCAGGTGGCTGTCGGCGTCCTTGTCGAGTATCATCACCGCGGCGTCGCGGGTCGAGAGCGCCTCAGCGTTGTGACGCTGATGATCCTCGGCCACGTTGGGCGACGGAATGAGCACGGCCGGCACGCCCGCAATCTGGAGCTCGGATATTGTACCGGCGCCGGCACGCGACACTATCACATCGGCCGCCCTGTACACCAAGTCCATACGATTGATGAAGTCGGTCACCTGTACATTCTCAAGACCCTCGCCCATAGGCAGATACTGCTCGGCATAATACTTGCCGCACTGCCACAGCACCGACGCGCCATGCTCAAGCAGCGGCTTCAGTGCCCCGGCCATAGCGCGGTTTATGGTGCGCGCTCCCAGGCTGCCACCTACTATAGCCACCAGCGGTCTCTCGGGGTCAAATCCCAGCTGACGCTTGGCCTCCTCGCGGCTTATCGACGAGTCTATTATGTTGGCCCTTACAGGATTGCCGGTCTTGACAATCGCCTCGGCCGGAAAAAAGCGTTCCATATTGTCGTATGCCACACAGATGGCACGCGCCTTGGCGGCGAGCAGCTTATTGGTCACACCGGCATACGAGTTCTGCTCCTGTATCACCGTCGGCACGCCGGCGCGCTGTGCAGCCTTCAGAGTCGGGCCGCTGGCATATCCGCCCACGCCGATAGCCACGTCGGGCCTGAACGTCCTGACAAGCCGGCGCGCTATGCGCATGCTCTTCCACAACTGCCACAGCACCTTGACATTGCGCCACGGCCGGCGGCGGTCAAAGCCGGCCACCGGCAGCCCTACAATCTCATATCCGGCCGCGGGGACACGTTGCATCTCCATACGCCCCAGGGCGCCCACAAACTTAATGTTGGCGTCGGGGAAACGTTTCTTGATGGCATCGGCGATTGACAGCGCGGGGAAAATGTGGCCGCCGGTACCACCTCCGCTTATTATCACGTTCATTGTCAATACTCTATTTAAGGAATGTGGGATTGGGGGTCTGCATGTCGTCGGGCAGCGTGGCAGCCTCGTCGGCAATCTCCTGCTTCTTACCCTTGCGCACGGCAAACCGGCTCACTGACAGCATGATGCCAAATGCGAGCGACGTCGTCAGAATTGACGTGCCGCCCTTCGAGATAAGCGGCAGCGGCTGTCCCGACACCGGGGCCGCGCCCGTCACGATAGCCATGTGACACAGCGCCTGTAACACCACATACACGGCCATACCCAGCACCAGCAACGCCGGGAACACACGGTGACAGCCCATAGCTATGACACCCGCACGCCCCAGCAGCGACAGGTAAACGAGCAGCAGGAATATGCCGCCCACGAGGCCAAGCTCCTCGATGACAATCGAGTACACGAAGTCAATGTTAGCCAGCGCCAGGCGGGCCGACTCGCGTGAGTTGCCCGGCATCACGCCCACGATGTGGCCGTTGGCCTGAGCCATGTAGGCGTGCATCTCCTGGCGGTTGTTGTCGGTGATGACGCGCCTGTATTTGGGCACGGTGTCGGCATCAAAGAATCGGTCGAGACGCGCCTTCCACAGGGACATGCGGTTGATCGTCGCCTCGTTGCCCTCGGCATCGCGGCCGGTCTCCATGATGTTACGCTCCGTGCGCGCGTCGTTGGTGTCGGTCGATATCTTGTAGACGACCGCTATACCGCCGGCAGCGCCATATATGAGCAGCACCACCAGGAATTTCTTCCACGGTATGCCGCCTATCAGCATCATCGACGAGCTGATGGCCATCATCAGCAACGTGTTGGTGAGACCCTGAGAGAACAGCAGGCCGCCAAAGACGAGTATGAAGAACACACACACGCCCACCTTCATGTTGGTAATCTCCTTGCCGCGTGACATCACGAACGCGACCACAAGCACCGACGACATCTTGATGAACTCGGCCGGCTGCACGGCGATGCCGGCAATGTCGATCGAGCGCTTGGCGCCGTTGATAATCTGACCTTTCCACAACACCAGTAGCATCAGCGCGATACTCACGAATATGAACACCGGCGTGAGCGGTATGAACCACTTGTAGGGCACCCTCGACACCAGGATGGCGGCCACCGCGCCCATGCCCAGCATGGCACAGTGCTTGATGATGGGAGCCATCACGTTGTTGGCTATGATCTCGCGCGACGAGGCACTGTACTGCTCGATTATCGAGATGACACACAGGGTGATGAATACGGCCCAGATGTACTTGTCGCTCTTGCGCGGTGTGGCGATCGCCTCGGTCACCCGGTCAATCTTGCTCCCCGGGCGGCGGCGTGTGCCACCGGTGTTATCGTCGGCCTCACCGGGCTCGAAAGCCTGTGCCGCCGGCTGTGTATGTATATCTTCCTCTATCATTGCTAAGCGTTTTTTTAATGTTTGAGTTTCAGCACGGCGTCCTTGAACTGACGGCCGCGATCCTCGTAAGATTTGAACAGGTCGAAGCTCGCGCAGCACGGCGACAGCAGCACGGTGTCACCCTCCACGGCGATGCTGTGACACTTGTCGACAGCCTCCTGCAGCGAGTGTGTGTCATAGACCGGCAGCTCGCCGCCAAAGTATGCCACGATTTTGGCGTTATCCTTGCCCATCGCCACGATGGCCTTGACCTTGGAGCGCACCAGCGGCAGTATCTCGCTGTAGTCGTTGCCCTTGTCCTTGCCGCCCAGAATCAGTATGACGCCCGAGGTGGCCGGCATCGACTCGAGGGCATACCAGCACGAATTGACATTGGTGGCCTTGGAGTCATTGATATACTTGACGCCGTCAATCTCGGTCACGGGCTCCAGACGGTGCTCCACGCCCTCAAAGTCGCTCAGCGCCTGCCTTATATCCTCTTTCCTGATGTCGAGCAGACAGGCCGACAGGCCGGCGGCCATTGAGTTGAACAGGTTGTGCAGGCCGCTCAGCGCCAGGTCGGCGCGCGGCATCGTGAGCGATGTGCCGGGGGTGTTGATGAACAGCCTGTCCTCAGCGTCGACGTATGCCGCCGTGTTCTCCTCGCGCTCCTGAGCGAACGGGAAACAGCGGGCCTCGGTGGTCACCTGCTGCAGCTGACGGCGTATCACGGGGTCGTCCTGCCAGTAGATGAAGGCATCGCGCTGAGTGAGGTTCTGCAATATCCTGAACTTGGCGTTTATATAGTTCTGCATCTCGTGGTCATAGCGGTCGAGATGGTCTGGGGTGATATTGAGTATCACCGCGATGTTGGCCTTGAAGCGGTACATATTCTCGAGCTGGAAACTCGACAGCTCAATCACATACACATCGTGCTCCTCACGGGCCACCTGCAGGGCCAGGCTGCGGCCCACATTGCCGGCCAGGCCCACGTTGATACCCGCCTGTCGCAGAATGTGATAGGTGAGCAGCGTGGTGGTAGTCTTGCCGTTCGAGCCGGTGATACACACCATCTTGGCGTCGGTGTACCGCCCGGCAAACTCTATCTCCGAGATAACGGGGGTACCCTGGGCCACGAGCTGCCTCACGAGCGGTGCCGTGGGGGGTATGCCGGGACTCTTGACCACCTCGTCGGCATTGAGTATGAGCGCCTGGGTGTGTCCGCCCTGCTCCCACGCTATACCCTCGCTGTCGAGCATATCGATATAGTGCTGAGGTATCGTGCCGTTATCGCTCAGGAATACATCCATTCCCTTGACCTTGGCGAGAATAGCGGCACCCACACCGCTCTCACCGCCTCCGAGAACTACTAAACGTGTCATATCTCTGATGTCTTATATAATTATCTGATTTTAAGTGTTACAAACGTCAGTGCGGCAAGTATGATGCCTATAATCCAGAACCGTATCACAATCTTGTTCTCGGGCACGGGCTTTATGGGCCGCTGTATGAGTGCGTCAAAGCCCGCGTTACCCGGTTTCTGGAAATGGTGATGCAGGGGGGTCATCTTGAAGATGCGCCGGCCCTCGCCGGTGAGTTTCCTGGTTATCTTGAAGTAGGGCACCTGGATGAGCACCGACAGGTCTTCGGCAAAGAATATTGCACACAGCAGGGGCAGCAGCAACTCCTTGTGTATCAATATGGCACACACGGCTATGATACCGCCGAGCGTTAGACTGCCGGTGTCGCCCATGAATACCTGGGCGGGGTAGGCGTTATACCACAGGAAGCCCACCAGGGCGCCGATGAACGCTCCCATATAGACCACCAGCTCGGCGCTGCCCGGTATGTACATTATATTAAGGTAGGAGCTGTAGATTATATTGCCGCCGAGATAGGCCATGACGGCGAGCGCCACGCCTATGATGGCCGACGTGCCTGTCGCCAGACCGTCGAGGCCGTCGGTGAGATTTGCGCCGTTTGAGGTGGCCGTCACCACAAAGATGGTGACGAGAATGAACACCACCCAGCCCGCCGTGGCGGCATGGTCGCCCATCCAGCCCGTGAGCCACTCATAGTCAAAGTTGTTGTCCTTAACAAACGGTATGGTGGTCTGGGGCGACTTTATCTCGTTTGATTCATAGATAATCTCGGTCACCGTGCCGTCGGCACCGGCCGTCACGACCTCGTGATTTTCACGCATCACGATGTCGGGACTCATATACATCGTTAAACCCACGATGAGACCGAGACCCACCTGACCCACGATTTTGAACTTGCCCTTGAGGCCGTCCTTGTCATGCTTCTTGAACTTGAGATAGTCGTCGAGAAAGCCGAGCGTGCCGAGCCACACTGTAGCCACGAGCATCAGCAGCATGTAGACGCTCGTGAGGTTGCCCACGAGCAGACACGGTATCAGTATCGAGATAATGATGATGATGCCGCCCATTGTCGGGGTGCCCTTCTTGGCCATCTGCCCCTCGATGTCGAGATTGCGTATCACCTCGCCTATCTGCATCTTCTGCAGACGGCGTATGATGCGGCTGCCTATGATGGTCGAGATGAGCAGGGCCAGAATGAACGCCATGCCCGAGCGGAAGGTGATATAGTCCATGAGCCTGGCGCCCGGTATATCCTGTTGCTGAAAGTAGTCGAATAGATGATATAACATTGTTCTGAATACTTGAAATTTTATGGTCGTTTGAATGTGTGGTTACTCGGCGGCTATTATCTCACTTATCACCTCGCGGTCGTCAAAGTGATGCTTGACGCCCTCGATTTCCTGATAGTCCTCGTGACCCTTGCCGGCGATGAGTATCACGTCGCCGGGGCGGGCGAGCGCGGCGGCCGTGCGTATGGCCTCGCGGCGGTCGACGATGCTCAGGGTGATGCGGCGGCCGTCGTCGTCGAGTCCGGCCTCCATGTCATGCAGTATGTCGACGGGGTTCTCGAAGCGCGGGTTGTCGCTCGTCAGTATCACGCGGTCACTGAGGCGGGCAGCCTCGGCGGCCATGATGGGGCGTTTGCCCTTGTCGCGGTTGCCGCCGGCACCTACCACGGTGATTATCTCGCCCTTGTCGCCCGTGACCTCACGTATGGCCTGCAGCACGTTGACCACGGCATCGGGCGTGTGGGCATAGTCCACGATGGCGGTGTAGCCGCGTTTGACCGACTTGAACGTCTGGAAACGTCCGGCCACAGGCACCAGGCGGCTCATGGCCACCAGTATCTCCATGTTGTCCCAGCCCAGCAGCGACGCCGCGCCATAGACGGCCGTGAGGTTGTAGGCGTTGAAACGGCCTGTGAAGCGGGTCTCAAGCTCGGTGCCGTTCAGCGTCATGAGCATGCCGTCGAGACGATCCTCGATGACACGGCCCATGAAGTTGGCCATCGAGCGCAGCGAGTAGTTGTAGCGGCGGGCGCGCGTGTTCTGCAGCATCACCTCGCCGTGCGACTCGTCGGCATTGGTCAGCGCCCACGCTGTCTCGGGCAGCGAGTCAAAGAACGATTTCTTGGCTGCCAGATAGTCGGCAAACGTGCGGTGATAGTCCAGGTGGTCGCGGGTGAGATTGGAGAAGATGCCGCCGGTGAACGTCAGGCCGGCGATGCGTTGCTGGTGAGCGGCGTGAGAGCTCACCTCCATCGACGCATACTCACACCCGGCCTCGACCATCTCGTGAAGCAGACGGTTGATAGTCAGTGCGTCGGGGGTGGTACAGTTGGCCTGCATGGCACGGTCGTCGATGTAGTTCACGACGGTCGACAGCAGGCCGGCCTTATGACCGAGCAGCCGCGCCATCTCATATATGAGGGTAGCCGTGGTGGTCTTGCCGTTGGTGCCGGTGACGCCCACCAGCTTGAGGCGGCGCGACGGGTTGTCATACCACTCCGAGGCCAGCCGGCCGAGCGCGTGCGATGTATTCTCGACCTGGATGAAGGTTATCTCGGGGTCGGGATCGGCCGGAAGATCCTCACACACCACCGCGGCCACGCCGCGGCCCGACAGCGAGGGTATGAACGAGTGACCGTCGACATTGGTACCGCGCACGGCCACGAACATCGAGTTGGCCGTACACTCGCGCGAGTCCATCGTGACATGTTCAACCGGGCGGTTGATGGGGCCTGCCACCAACGGGCGGTCAAGGCACTGTATGAGGTGTGAAAGTTGTTTCATTACTTGCTATATATAATAATGTGTATGAATATGCAGTTTCCGGGGGGAGTGGAGAGGAGCGCGTGATCATGTATCCTGAGTCAGATGCAGCCTGACGGTAGCTCCCGGGGGTATGCTGTCGCCGGCGGCGGGCAGCTGGCGGCTCACATAGCCGTCACCCTCGACCATCACCTGATAGCCCGCATCCTCGAGCACGTTGACAGCCTCGCGCAGGCTCAGACCCAGAACGCGCGGCACCTGTCCGTCACCCGACACCGCCGGCGTCTTACCGCGGCGCGGCCCCGACAGGCGGTACCAGCCGCTCAGATCCATATAGGGCTCTGACCCGGTGGTGGCATACAGCGTGGCGTGAGTGTCGGGGTGAGTGTCGGCCTTGTAGTCGCCCGAGTTGTCGAGCAGACCGCGCGCATGCAGCTTCAGGGCTATGTTCTTCATTACCTGTCCGCTGGTGCTCGCCGCGCCGCGCATGTTGCGCCGGGGGTTGCACGTCAGCACTATGCACGAGTATTTGGGATTATCATACGGGAAGAAGCCACAAAAGGCCAGACGCTTCTTCGACGTGTTGTAACCGCGGCCCTCGACCATGTAGCACGTGCCTGTCTTGCCGGCGATGTCGACCACTTTGGAGCGCACCAGACGGCCCGTGCCGCCATCCTTCCACACCACGTCGTGAATCATCTCGCGCAGTATGGCCGCGTTGCGAGCCGAGCACACGCTGTCGCGTATGTATGTGACAGGCAGGTCGATGATGGTGTCGGTGCCTATCAGCTTGCTGTACAGGCGCGGACGCACATACTTGCCGCCGTTGGCTATGGCGTTGTACATCGACAGGGTGTGCAGCGGGGGCAGCTCGGTAGTGTAGCCGTAGGCCATGCGCGACAGGTCGATTTTCTTGGGGTGAGGATTGATGCGCGGGGCCGACTCGCCACGTATGCCTATGCCGAGCGGCTCCATGAAGCCCATGTCGGCCAGGCGCTGCGGGAACCCCTCGGGGTTGTGCTCATAGCCGCGCAGTATGATCTTGGCCGTGGCTATGTTCGACGAGTAGCATATCACGTCGCGCACGGGCACCGAGCCGTGGGCGTGAGAGTCCTTGATGGGATTCTTGCCCAGATAGGCCCACGAGCCGCCGGTGGGTATCGCCTCGTCGAGATTGCGCACGAGGCCGTCCTCCAGCGCTATCATCATCGAGATAGGCTTGATGACCGAGCCCGGCTCGTAGGGACGCACGGCGTGGTTTATGCCCTCGACATACCGGCCGTTCGACTGCTTGAGGTTAGAGATAGCCTTGATGTCGCCGGTCTTCACCTCCATGAGCACGGCGGTGCCCCACTCGGCCGAGCATGTGTCGAGTATGCGCATCAGCTCGGTCTCGACAATATCCTGAATGTCAATATCGATGGTGGTGAGGACGTTGTAGCCGGGTATGGCGGCCGTGTCGGTCCAGTTTGAGAAGTTGCGCGTCGTGGCCACCTTCTTGGCACTGCCGGGGATGCCATACAGCAGCGAGTCGAGAGCACCCTCGAGACCCGATTTGCCTCGTTTCTTACCCAGCGAGTCATCTCCTACAAGGCCTATCGACTGGCGCGCTAGGTCGCCGTAGGGCTTGGTGCGCACCACCGTTGGCTCCACGATAAGGCCCGTCTTGGCCGAGTGATTTATACGGAAGAAGTTGAAACCCTTGGCACGGTTAATCTCGCTGAACGTCACCTTGACCAATATGGGCCACGAACGCAGACGGCTTCTGAGACGGTGCGTAGCATCGCGCAGTTCCTTGTTGTCAGGGTCGGTTTTGAGCTTCTCCACATTAGCCTTCCACTGCTTTCTCAGTTCGAGCGCCTTGTTCAGATGCTCGGCCCAACCCTCGCGCGTGCGGTGCTTGTAGTGCAGCGCGAGCGAGTCGACAATCATGCCCAGCGAGTCCCTGAACTCGACGTCGCGGAACTGACTGCCGGTCAGATCCATGCGCAGGGTGTAATACCTCAGGTTCGTGGCCAGTATGCGCCCCTTGGCATCGAGTATGTCACCACGCTCGGGGTCTATCTCGGTAATCTTCGACAACTCCTCCATGGCACGCGCGTTCCAGTCATCGGCATGTATCACAGTGGTATCGACCATCTTGTATATAACACGGGCCGACACGACAAGAATCACCAGCGAGATGAACGCATAACGTAATATGATAAGCAGACGGTTGTTCATAGCTATCGGGCGGGGGTATTAATCACAGTTATAATCCACTTTATAGGGGGGCGTGTCCTGTATGGTCAGGTCAAGCTTGTGACGCGACACGAGCTTAGACATCGAGCTCTCGCGTATGCGGCTCATGTACTGGCTCTGGGCCCTGACACGCTCGGTCTTGGCACGCTCACACTCATTCTCCAGTTTCAGGATGGTCTCGCGGCTCGTCTTGCACTCATAACCGTTCGACATCGACCACACGCACATCAGCACAAACAGCGACACCGTCACCCAGTGGCGCGAAAAAAAATCGGTCGATATGAAACGCCCGTGCACGGCACTCTTGATTATCGCCGCCGGCTTCACACCCTTCACCTTACCGTTTCCGGTCTTTGACTTCGTGAATTTCATTGCTATAGTTTTTGACAGGTTTTTACTCACAGTTTGGTCGCTATGCGCAGTTTTGCACTGCGCGAACGCGGATTACGCTCCACCTCATCATCATCGGCCACAATAGGCTTGTTGTTGACCACACTCAGCGGCGAGAGCACACGGCCATAGAAATCCTTCTCGAGCTTACCCTCGAGATTGCCCGTTTTCATAAAATTCTTCACCAGGCGATCCTCGAGCGAGTGATACGTGATCACCACCAGACGTCCGCCCGGCCTGAGCACCTCGAGCGCCTGAGACAGCATCGCCTTGAGCGCCTCGATCTCGTTGTTCACCTCGATGCGCAGCGCCTGGAACACCTGGGCCAGCTCCTTCTTCTCCTGACGCGGATTAATCAGCGGCGCTATCACACGGCGCAGCTGCTCGACAGTCACGATAGGCTCGGCCGCACGCGCCTTGACAATGGCCGACGCCATGCGCCGCGCACTCTTTAGCTCACCGTACAGGTACAGCATGTCGGCCAGCTGCTGCTCGCTGTAAGTCTCAAGCAACGTCGCCGCATCAAGACGCCCGCCGCGGTTCATGCGCATGTCAAGACGCCCCTCCCATCTGAACGAGAACCCCCGCTCAGGGTCATCGAAGTGATGGAACGACACACCCAGGTCGGCCAGCAGCCCGTCGACACCCTCGACACCATAGTAACGCATGAAATTCTTGAGATACTTGAAATTGCCATGCACCACCGTCAGCCGCGGGTCACTCCCCGCACGCACTATCGCGTCCATGTCCTGATCCATCGAGTACAGATGACCGTCAGCACCCAGACGCTCAAGTATGGCACGCGTATGACCGCCACCGCCGAGCGTCACGTCGACATACGTCCCGTCAGGCTTGATATCAAGTCCCTCGAGCACCTGCGGCAAAAGCGCCGGTATGTGATACACCTGTTCATCCATAACTTGTTGTTCCATTGCTAATTAATACTGACCATGACACCTGCATCCTCGCGCGCGAACACATAAAGACCAAATATCCACCGTAAAGGTATAAAAAAGAATCGAAAAATTTGGATATGTAAACAGCAAAAAATCCGAAAAGTTATTAACATCGGCCCACATTCGGCTGTGGAAGCCGATTGTAGCCCCGATAGCCCCGTTTACAAATGCAAACAACCATATACCATGAGAGCCCGTCATCGCGACGGGCTCTCATGGCTTAAACCAATCATTATCACATTATAACTAAGCAATGAAAAAATTCTCTCTCTTTGTTGCTTTCTGATAATAAAACACCCCATCGGCAGTGATTGTTCAAAAAAAATCGCTAATTTTACAAAATAAAACCACCGCCGATGCGACACCCACTCAAGATAGCACGCGTTATATTGCAGGCAGCAAGCGCCTTAACCATCACATGGATGCTCATGACAGCACCCACCGCCGCTATCGTCGCCCTGCGCGGAGGCATAACCCGCTGGCAGCTCATACCCGCATCGATGGCCGGCTCACTCGCCGTCGTAGGCTTCTGGCTCATGGTCACCCTCGTCCTCGGCCGCATATACTGCTCCACCGCCTGCCCCCTCGGCACACTCCAGGACGCCGCCTCACACCTCAGACCGCTCATAGGCATCCGCGCCCCCTACCGCCACACCCGGCCCCAGCCCTGGTACCTGCGCGCCGCCATGCTCACCCTGCTAATACTCGGCATCACCCTCGGCTCACTCACCGCCTCATGGGCCATACTGCCATTCCTCCAGATGTCACCCTACGACAGCTACGCCAACATCGTCACACAACTCGGCACCCCCGCCCTCGACACCATCACCGGCCACACCCCCATGGCCCCCGCCACACGCCTCGTCATAGCCGCAGCCGTCAACCTCATCTTCCTCACAATCATGGCCATAACACGCGGCCGCGAAGTGTGCAACACCCTGTGCCCCGTCGGCGCCGCCCTCGGCACCCTCAACCACCTCGCCATGTTCCACATCGACATCGACACCGACCGCTGCACCCACTGCCGCCGATGCGAAGACGTCTGCCGCGCCCGATGCCTCGACAGCGACACCGGCACCATCGACCCCTCACGCTGCGTCACATGCTTCGACTGCATCGACGTCTGCCGCGACGATGCCATACACTACACCACCCGGCGCCACCACCTATCCATCCCCATGCTCCAGAGCATCAGGCCACCACGCCCCGCCATGTCCCAGGAGATAGAAATCTCAACAACAACCAACCACAACACCAACACCCCGTCATGAAACAATACCTCGACCTACTCCGGCACATACTCGACAACGGTACCGACAAATCAGACCGCACCGGCACCGGCACACGCAGCGTCTTCGGCTACCAGATGCGCTTCGACCTCTCCGACGGCTTCCCCCTGCTCACCACCAAGAAACTCCACCTCCGCTCCATCATACACGAGCTCCTGTGGTTCCTCAAAGGCGACACCAACGTCAAGTACCTACAGGACAACGGCGTACGCATCTGGAACGAATGGGCCGACCCCAACGGCGACCTCGGCCACATCTACGGCTACCAATGGCGCTCATGGCCCGACTACGACGGCGGCTTCATCGACCAGATATCCGAAGCCATCGACACCATACGCCACAACCCCGACTCACGCCGCATCATCGTCAGCGCCTGGAACGTCGCCGACCTCAAGAACATGAACCTCCCACCCTGCCACGCCTTCTTCCAATTCTACGTCGCCGACGGCCGTCTCTCACTACAACTCTACCAACGCAGCGCCGACACCTTCCTCGGCGTCCCCTTCAACATCGCCTCCTACGCCCTCCTGCTCATGATGGTAGCTCAGGTCACCGGCCTCCAACCCGGCACCTTCGTCCACACCCTCGGCGACGCCCACATCTACAACAACCACCTCGACCAGGTACGCGAGCAACTCACCCGCACACCACGCCCCCTGCCACGCATGGTCATCAACCCCGACATCACCGACATCTTCGACTTCACCTACGACGACTTCAAACTCGAAGACTACGACCCAATGCCCCACATCAAAGCCCAAGTCTCAGTATGATAACCATCATCGCAGCCATCACCGCCGACCACGGCCTCGGACGCCGCGGCCAGCTCCTCTACCACATCTCAGCCGACCTGCGCCGCTTCAAAACCCTCACCACAGGCCACCCCATCATCATGGGACGCAACACCTACGAATCCTTCCCCAACGGCGCCCTCCCCGGCCGGCGCAACATCGTCATCACCACACGCCCCGACTACACCGCCCCCGGCATCGAAGTCTACCCCACCCTCAGCCAAGCCATCGCCGCCACCCACGGCACCGACAGCTACATCATAGGCGGCGGACGCGTCTACCGCCAAGCCATGCCCCTCGCCGACCGCCTCGAGATCACCCACATCAACGCCCCATCGCCCGACGGCACCGACACCTACTTCCCACCCATCGACCCCCACGAGTGGGAATGTATCCACCGCGCCAGCCCGTCGACCGACCCAAAGACCGGCACCGACTACACCTTCGCCACCTACCGCCGTCGCTGACACGCAGTTGAAAAAAATTGCTGAAAAATTTTAGCAGTCAACATTTGGAAAATAGAAAAACAAGCACTACCTTTGTAACCGCAAAAACAACCTAATGGGGTATTAGCTCATCTGGCTAGAGCGCGACACTGGCAGTGTCGAGGTGAGCGGTTCGAGTCCGCTATACTCCACCACCCCACAATCAGCAAGTCACCCCGACTTGCTGATTTTTTTACCCATTGGTATGCCGTTCAAAACCCAATAAACTTAGGCCTAAACTTAATTGTATGACATATATAAATCAAATAGAGGACTATATTAACTATATAGCCAAGCAAGTAATGATATATGAAGACTACTCAGAGTCTGAATATAAACTAAGTGAATATGAATTTGATAATTATATATCAATTGATCAAATAATTGATAATTACGTTGATTTCATTAATGATTATTTTACAAACTATTTAAATACTCACAGTATAAGTATTACAGCTGAATATCTTACTTATTGCTATCCTTTACCATCAATAAATCAATTTTTAACAAATGATGTAGAGGCAATTAAAATAAGCGAAGAGAAATTCTTATATATTGGGAATCAATATAGGAATACAACTGTATATGAACGTATCTTCTCTAAAATTACTGAGATACTATCAAAAGACATCGATAGACGATACCATAATACGGCATATAGTTCAGGGTATCTAGTAAATATAGATGGTGCAACCTTCCATGTCATGATTCCAGAAATTCAATATATAAATAATCTCGATGGATTTAAATTTTGGATAAATTATCTCAATAAAAAAAAGTTTTATTATTATAGTTTAGATTCCGTTCATGAAACAGTATTATATAATGGTAATATAGATGAGATAAATAGAATACCTGACTATGTAAATATAAATGTATACAAAGAATTTCCTGAAGATAAAGATTTTGTTTCAAAAAGATTTAAAGTTACCAAAAAGTTACCTCAAATTATAATTGAATGTGACAATAATCTTTTGACAGAATGTTTATACGAAAGATTATTCCAATACATATCTGAGCAATATGATGTTAAAATAAACGCATCACATATAAGTAATGATAGTTATATTATAAATGATAATCAAATGTTAGATATCATACGTAAAATACAGCACAATAAATTAATATATCAGGGAATTGAACTAATAGTAAAAGGTACACCTCTGCCATTTGATGAATTAAGTATTAGATTCAATGACATTAGAAATAAAAATCCTTTTAATATTTAACATAAAAACAATCTATTTGTATTCCACTGCGCGCCATCCAGCAGATGTTGGGCCACGAATCAATCGCCGCCACCGAAATCTACCTCCACCTCGACCGCACACACCTACGCATGAAGAATCCCAATAGAAACGCACAGTTTTAGAGAACGAGGTTAGCCAAACCGACCTCACTCTCCTCGCCAGGGGGTGCCTGAGCGGCGGGGGCG
>CAMWLW010000021.1 GCA_947175245.1 uncultured Bacteroidales bacterium | reverse complement strand
GTTGTCGGCCTCGGGGGCGGCGTTGTCGGCCTCGGGGGCGGCGATGCCCGAGGGGTCGCCGATGGTGAAGTTCACTTCGATGCGGTTGTTGGCGGTACCGCTCTGATAGCCGCCGGCTTCGTACTGCTCGTTGCCGAAGGCGCCTTGCTCACACACTATTTTGTAACGGCCCGGTTGTGTTATGGGGCGGCGATCGCCGGTGGTGAACTCGAGGCGGTCGTTGGCTCCTTCCATCGTTCCGGCAAACAAGCTCTCCCAGCCATAGACGCGGTAGTAGAACGGGCGGTACCAGTCGGCCGAACCGGGGTTGTTGAAGTTGCGCCAGAAGGCATCGCCGGCGCCTTCTGATGTGTCGGCGGGATCGGTGTTGGTCGAGATCACGAGCTCGCCCTCGCGCGACAGGGCCGGGTGCAGATTGAGCATGTAGAGGAAGCGGTAGCGGCTGCTGTAGAGGTCATGCTGAAGCTCATCGAGCGGATTGGGGAACGAAATGAGTATTTTTTTGTTTTTGAACGGGCCCCAGGGGGTGTCGGACGTCATGATAGCCATTTCCTGACCGAACGGGAATGTCTGGGCGCACATGAAGTAGCGGTTGCCCTTCTTGAACACCCACGGCAGTGTGAACGAACCCTGTCCGGGCGATATGCCCGAACGCTGTACCTCGTCCTGGGTGGGATAACGGCGCTGCCAGGCAAATTTACCCGAGGCGTCGGCAACATAGAACTCCCACTCTGAGTTGAGATCGTAGCTCACGGTGCGCGCCACGATGGGGTCGTTGCCAAACCACGTGCCGTTGCCGACGGCCGAGTAGAGATAGATGTGCCCGTCCTCGTCCTCCCACAGCGTCGAGCCGTAGGCAAAGGGGTTGTAGGGCACGAGATTGTGGTTAACGCTCTCGATTTTCAGATAGCTCTCGTCGCCGGGCTCGCCCTCGAGCGAGTAGGTGACGAGGGCGGTGCTCTCCTGCCGCAGCTCGGACGAGTAGACACCCTGCCACAGCA
The DNA here is from genome assembly GCA_947175245.1 of uncultured Bacteroidales bacterium. Taxonomy (GTDB): domain Bacteria; phylum Bacteroidota; class Bacteroidia; order Bacteroidales; family Muribaculaceae; genus JAAVFS01. The sequence goes on along the minus strand of CAMWLW010000021.1, from coordinate 36,430 downwards.
TCTGAAGCTTGCCGTCGACGATAGCACCGTCACCGCTCCAGTAAACGTAGTCCTGAGCTATGCCGTCGTCGTTGTAGCTCACGGCCTTGGGGTGATCAAGGTGGGTCAGTGCTTTATAGTAGCCGGGAGCCGACGGATTGGTGGTCTGGACAAAGTCGGCGAGCCACAGTAGACCGTCGTCGGTGGTGACGGGATAGCCGTCGGCGTCGGCCTCCTGTACCATGATGGTGTTGCGCGGGAAACTGCATGCACCGCGCGCACGCGTCGCGCCGTCGACCACTCCATAGAAGCTGTCGTTGAACGTCCAGTAGACGTGTCCGCCGGGAAGCCCGACAGTGAACACACCGTCGCCGCCGTTCCAGCCGTGGGTGCGCGTGAACAGGTCGTTGTAGAGGCAGTCTTTGTAGGTGTGCACGTTGCGTGCCGACGCACCGTCATATTCCTGCAGACGCCAGTCGGGCTTTATCTCCAGGTCGCCGCCGACGGCATTGGAGAGCTGCCGCGGAAAGCCGTCAGGGCCAATGAGATAAACATTGGTTGACAAATCCTTAACACCCACCGGGCCAAACCCGCGGCCGAGGTCGATAACGACACGGTCGAGCGACTCGATGCACGCGCCCTCGGCGGGATAGGTTGACACCGGTTGAACGGTGTAATTGACTGAGTTTTGGGCCACGACGACCGACGCCGACATGGCGGCCAGCAGCGATAAGACGGTTTTATTCATCGACATGAGAGTAAAAAAACGGCGGCGTACCGTTTTGGAGCACGCCGCCGGTGAATTGGGTTATAGATAATCAGTATTAATATTCAAATGCACGCTCCCACTTGTAGATGCGGTAGAAGAAGGGGCGATACCAGTCGGCCGAGCCGGGGCTGTTGAAGTTATCCCAGAAGTTAGAGCAGTCGGTGTTGGTCGAGATCACGAGCTCGCCTTCACGCGACAGGGCGGGATGCAGGTTGAGCATGTACAGGTTCTGGTACTCGCCCTTCTGCAGGGGGTCGAGCGGGTTGGGGAACGACATCAGCCTCTTGCGATCCTTGAAGGGGCCCCAGGGGTTGTCGGCGCGCATGATGTCGAGCTCGTGGCCGAAGGGGAATGTCTGGGCACACATGTAGTAGACGCCGTCCTTCTCAAACACCCAGGGCATCGAGAACGAGCCCTGATCGGGAGCTATACCCGAGTTCTGAGCCTGAAGCTGAGAGGGGTATTCTGACTGCCAGGCCATCTCGCCGTCCTCGTTGGGCACATAGTATTCCAAGCCCGAGAGGAGGTCGCTGCCCTTGGTGCGGGCCACGATGGGCACGTTGCCGAGGAACTGGCCGTTGCCGGTGGTGCTGTAAAGGTACATGTGGCCGTCCTTGTCTTCCCACAGGGTCGAGCCGTAGCCGTAGGGGTTCTCGGGAATCCAGTTGTGGTCGACCGACTCGAGCTTGAGATAGCTCTCGTCGCCGGGCTGACCCTCGAGGCTGTAGATGGCGAGAGCGGCGTTCTGGTTAAGCATGTCGCCGTTGCCGGGAGTGTGCACGCCCATCCAGATGAGTTGCAGCTTGCCGTCAACTATCGAGCCGTCACCGCTCCAATAGAGGTAGTCCTGAGCGATGTTGTCGTCGTTACGATTCTGTTCAGTAGCTTTAGGATGATCGATATGGGTATAGATCTTATAGTAACCGGCACTATCAGGACGGTGGGTCTGACGGTATTTGCCGAGCCATATCAGGTTATCGTCGGTAGTGCCGGGCACGCCGTTCTCGGCGCTCTGCACCATGATCGAGTTACGGGGGAAGGCACAGTTGCCGCGTGAACGATCCTCGGGATTAACGACGCCATAGAAGCTGTCGTTGAACGTCCAGAGCACGTGACCGCCGGGCAGGCCCACGGTGAGCACACCGTCGCCGCCGTTCCAGCCGAGCGTGCGGGTGAACAGGCTGTTGTAAAGGTTGTCCTTATAGGCATACACACCGTCACCCTCCATGTCGGCAGGCATCTCCTCGAGGTTCCACTCGTTCTGAATGTGGGGAGGCGCAAAGTTGGGATCCTCCTTATACTGCAGAGGCTGAGGCTCGAGAGCTTCGGTACACGAGGCCAGACCAATCAACGATGTGGCGCCGAGCGCCAACATCGTGTTTATTTTATTCTTGATTTTCATCTTTTACTATTCTTTGTGGATTAGAAAGTGATTTGAACACCCATGTTGACTACGCGCTGGTTCATGTAGGTATCACCGGCCGAGTTGGTCGAGATCTCGGGGTCTTGCTGATACTTGTTGTAGTTGGTCCATGTGAACAGGTTGTAGGCATTGACATAGAGACGCAGATCCTGGATAGCCTTGGGCAGAATCTTCTTCGAGAACTGGTAGCTGAGGTCGATGGTCTTGAGACGTATGTACCAGGCGTCAACCAACCAGAAGTCAGACATGTAACCCTGGGCCGAGTTGATAGTGGTGGGGTTGGATGTCAGGCGGGGGAACTCGATAGGCTCGCCGGCTGCCCAGCGCTCCTCGGTCCAGCGATAGGTGTGGATGGGCTGGAACTGGCTCTTGAAGGGCTCGATAGCGGTGCCGTTGAGGGCGAAGCTATAGTCGAACGAACCCTGGAAGAGAACGTTGAGCGAGAAGCCTTTCCATGTGCCGCCGATCGACCATCCGAGGGTGGTTGAGGGCAGGTTGGGCTTGCCGATGGCACACTTGTCATAGTCGTCGATAACGCCGTCGCCGTTGAGATCCATGTACTTGAGGTCACCGGCCTGTACGCTTGCCGAGGTGTTGGGAATGGCGGGAGCGTCGGGAGCGCCGGCCTTGATGGCGGCAATGTCGTCGGGTGTGTAGTAGCCTACCCACTTATAGCCGAAGGGCTGGTTGATCGAGTGGCCGGTCTCCATGAGCCAGGGGTAGCTCTTCTGAGCCTCGTCCTTGTAGAGGACTTTGTTCTTGGCGATAGAGAACACGAACGATGAGTTGATCTCGAAGTCGTGAGATATGCGCTCGTTGTAGTTGATGACGCCGTCAAAACCGGTGTTGCGTGTGCGGGCCACGTTGGTCGGAGCCAGACCTACACCGAGGATGAGGGGAGCCGAGCTGGGTGACACGAGCTGGTCATAACGGGTGTCATAGAACCAGTCGACGTTGAAGCCAAGGCGGTTGAAGAGGCGGAACTCAAGACCTACGTCCCACTTACGTGATTTCTCCCAGGTGATTGAGCTTGACGCGAGGTTGCCCTCATAGTAGTTTGGCGGGGGATTACCGTTGTTGATGCGCTCGCCGATGAAGACGCCGCTGCCCTGATAGTAGAACTGCTTGAAGAGGTAACGGCTACCGCTGGTAACGTCAGAACCTACGATACCGAACGATGCGCGCACCTTGAGGAGATTCATCCAGTTGCTGATGCCGGCGTTGCGGAAGAAGTCCTCTTCAGAGATGATGTAACCGGCCGATGCCGAGGGGAAGAAGCCGAAGCGGTTGTCCTTGCCGAAGCGGTCGGTACCGTTGTAGGCGGCGTTGAAGTCAAACAGGTAACGGCTCTTGAGACGGTAGCCGAGCGAGAGGGTGTAACCCTCGAAGTTAGAGGGGATGTTACCGTTGCTCACGTGCGTGTCGCTCTGACGGTTGTAGAGCAACATGGCGTTGACATCGTGGATGTCGTTGAACACGCGGTTGTACTTGAGGAAGAACTGCAGGTTGACGTTCTTCTTGTCGTTGGCGTTCCAACCGGTGATATCATACGAACCGTTGGTGTACACCTCGTTGGGGTTGACGGTGTAGATGTCGGTCTCGGGGTCGTAGTGATAGGTGGGATACTGCTCGCGGCGTGCCTGACGGTTGTTCTCGTCGATCGAAGCGTAGGCGATGCGGCCGGTAGCCGAGAGGCCGGGGGTAATCCAGTCGAGACCCCAGTCGACACCAAAGAGGATGTTGTTGTCATTGCGGCGGTTGCGCAGATAACCCTCGTTGGCCAGACGTGCGGGCAGGATGGCCTTCTTGCCGTCGGTGTCATAGAGGTAGGGAGTCGAACCGTTGGGGTTGCTGGTCGGAGCCGAGTAGGGGTGCATCTGATCCCAGTTGTAGATCTCGCCGGTGGCGTTGATGCCGCGGGGCTCGTTGATGTTCATGAAACGCGATGTGACGTCGAGTCGCAGTTTCAGGTTGTCGGTAACCTTGAAGTCAAGGTTCGTGCGGAAGTTGAAGCGGTGGTAGAAGTAGCTCGAGTTAACGTCTGAGGCAGCCGAGCTGAAGTTGCGCACCAGACCGTCCTGATTGAGATAGCCCATCGAGACGAAGTAGGTGAGACGGCTCGAACCGCCCGAGATGTCGATGTTGGCGTTCTCCTGCCAGGCCGAGCTCTTGAACACCTGGTCATACCAGTTCACATCGGGGTGACCGTAGGGGTCGGCACCCGACTGGAAGAGGTTGACGTCGTTCTCGCTCCACATGGGGGCGATGTGGTCGTTGGCGTATGCCTCGTTGACGAGGATGGCGGTCTGATAAGAGTTGAGGAACTTGGGTGTGCGCACGGGCATCTGAACACCGCCCTCGAGACGTACTGTGACACGGGGAGCACCCTCGACACCGCGACGGGTCTTGACAACGAGTACACCGTTGGCACCCTTGATACCGTAGATGGCGGTGGTAGAGGCGTCTTTCAGGATCGAGATGCTCTCGATCTCATTGACGTTGATCTGAGAGAGCTGGTCGTAGCTGTACTCGACGTCGTCGACGATGATAAGAGGCTTGTTGCCGTCGCCGTTGAGTGAGCTGACACCGCGGATGAAGAAGTCGGAGGCATCCTTACCGGGCTGACCCGAACGCTGCTGGCTGAAGAAGCCGGGGAGCTTACCCGAGAGGGCGTTCTGGACGCTCGAGGTGGGGACGCGGCGTATCTGCTCGGCGTCGATGTTACTTGCGGCACCTGTGAGGGTGATTCGTTTAACCGAACCATAACCCACAACCACAACCTCGTCGAGTTCAGAAGCATCTTCTTCCATGACGACGGTGACGGGGCTCTGACTCGTGAGTTTCTCATGCTTGGGCACAAAGCCTATGTAGGTGAAGTCGAGTACGTCACCTACCTGTGCCTGGATGGCAAACTTACCGTTGATATCGGTAGCCGTAGCTTTATTTGTACCTTTCACTCGAACGGTAACGCCTACCAGCGGCTCGTCGTCGGTCTTTGACGACACGATACCGGTGGCTGTGAACTGTTGAGCGAACGCTGATAAAGCGAATATTACGCTTAACGTGATGGTGATTAGTCTATTCATGATGTTGTTACCAATTCGGGTTTTGAACCATGTTTGAATTCTTCAGCACTTCGCTGTAGGGGATAGGATAGAAGTAGCGGCGGTTGTCCCAGTTGGGATTGACAACAGTAACCTCGCGGTAGCTGAAGATACCGTCGTTGTTGACGATGTCGAGACCGCGCACGGGCTGAGCGAGGGCTGTCTCGGCCAGACGCCAGCGGCGCAGGTCGTTGAAGCGCTGCTCCTCGAACGCCATCTCAATGCGGCGCTCGTTGTAGATGAGCTCGCGCATCTGCTCCTTCGACAGGTTGGCGTCGATGCCATAGCTGTTGTCGTCGCCGGCCTCGATGCCTGCACGCTGACGCAGCATGATGAGGCAGTCGCGCACGCCGTCGGCGTTGGGGCCCTCATACTCGTTCATGGCCTCGGCATAGTTGAGCAGAATCTCGGCATAACGGAACATCACCCAGTTGTGCACGCTGTTCTGATACTCGGGGCTCGCGGGGCTGCTGTAGTCGCGCATGAACTTACACATATAGTAGCTCGTGCGGTTGTAGACCGAAGCGTCCTTGGGGTTGTTGCTGCCGCCGAGATAGGTGGCGAGCTGACGGCCCATCCAGCGCGAACCGTTGTGAAGCACGGTCATTTCCAGGCGGGGGTCACGGTTCTCATACTGGGTCTCGACCGAGTAGCTGTACTTGCTGCTCGTGCGTATGGCCTTGCCGTCTTTCATCGGGAAGGCCTCGACGAGGTTCTGGCTGGGGTTGGTGCGACCCTGACCCGAAGCGTTACCTGTGAAGCCGAGGGGGCCGTTGTTGCCCTCGATCGAGGTGCCGTTGTGCTGCTGTACGATGCTCCAGATAACCTCGGGGTTATTGGCGCGGTCATAGAGGCTGAGGAAGATGTTGCGGAAGTCGCCGGTGAGGTTGATGGCGCCCGAACCCTTGTGACCGTAGGTCTCGATGAAGTTCCTGGCGGCATCGGCGGCGAGTTTCCAGCGGTTGGCGTCATAGCTTGCATAGCCTATGAGCTCGTTGCCCTGCTGGAGAGGCTGCTCGTTGTAGAGTTTTGAGGCAGCATAGAGGAGAACGCGGCTCTTGAAAGCGTCACATGCCTCGCGTGTGGGCGCCATCTCATAGTCGGTGGTGAACATGGGCAGGCCGCGCAGGTCTTTCTTAGCGATATCAAGCTGGTCGACGATATAGTCGATACACTCGGCGAAGGTGTTGCGCGGGAGCTCGAGGTCGTCGTCGAGAGTGAAGATCTTCTCGCCGAGCAGGGGCACACCGCCATAGCGCTTAACGAGGTCGAAGTAGGCGAGCGCACGCAGGAAACGGGCCTCGGCCTTCATGGTCTCATTAAGGGGCGAGGTGGGGTAAACGCCGTTCTCGTCGGGCTCGGCATCGCCCTTGATGTAGTTGAGACTCTGCTTGAAGGGCACGCGGTCGATGTTGGCGATGAACGTCGTGGCCTCGCGTATGGTCTGGTAGTAGATGTCCCAGTCCATGTCGCCTACACGCACGCTGGCAGTGTAACGGCCGGTAGCGATCTTGTAGACCGAGCTCTCGTCATAGTAGAGCGAGGTGGCATCGTCGGTAGCGGCGTCAAGGTAGTCGGCGCCCACGCGGTTGTGACCGGGGCTGAGGTGACGGTAGATGTTGTTGAGATAGTTGATAGCCTGCTTGCCTACCGAGTCGGTGGTCGAGAACACGTAGTCGATGGTGAAGTTCTCGACAGGAGTGGGCTCGTAACCGTCGGTACATGACATCAGTCCTGTGAGGCCGGCGGCAACGATGCCGGTGGCCATGAGGGTCTTATGTAGTTTCATGTTCATCATGTTTTAGAATTTAATATTCACGCCTACGCTCCATGTGCGCTGCAGGGGGTAGCTGGTGTAGCTGACCTCGGGGTCTTCCCAGTTGTAGCCCGAAATGGTGCAGAGGTTCTGAACGTTGACAAAAATCTTGGGACGGACGCCGGCAAGGAAGTTGCGGCAGAATGTCTGCGGGAGAGTGTAGGCCAGGTAAAGGTTGCGGCAGCGTATGAAGTTACCGTTCTTGACCCAGAATGACGTGCCATAGTTGCCACCCTTGTTGTAGGTGTTGCCGCCTACCGAGAGACGGGGCAGGATGGCGGTGTCGGCAGTCTCGGGAGTCCAGCGGCCCATGAGGAGCTGATAGCCCTGACCGTAAGACTGACCGTAGGTCAGGAAGCCCTGGGTGAGGTTGTCGTTGTTGACATAGATGTCGCGGTTGTAGACACCCTGCCAGTTGGTCGACAGCTCGAAGCCCTTCCATGAGAAGCCGAGGTCGAGGCCGAAGTACTGCAGGGGCTTGTTGCCGCCTATCACGGTGACGTCAAACTCGTCGATGACACCGTCGTTGTTGAGGTCGCGGTATTTCAGGTCGCCGGGCTGGATGTCGTCATAGCCGCTGATGACAGCGCTGTTGGCAACCTCCTCCTTGGTCTTGAAGAAACCGTCGGCGATGAGTCCATACATGGCGCCGGTCGAGTTGCCGGTGTGCCACAGGTAGTCGTAGGGCTGGTTCTGCTCGTCCATGAACAGTATCTTTGACTTCTCGATGTTCCAGTTGGCGGTAACAAAGTAGTTGAAGTCGCCTACATTGTCCTGCCAGGTGAGTGAGATTTCACCACCGGTGCGGCGCTGCTGGCCTATGTTCTCGTTGGGGTAGCTGATGCCGATGAGCGCGATGCTCTTGCCGCGCTGCTGCAGCAGGTCAAAATACTTGTCGTTGTAGTAGTCGGCCTGGAGTGTGAGGCGGTGGTTGAAGAACGAGGCGTCAACACCAAGATCCCACTTGTTGGCTTTCTCCCATGAAACGTAGGGATTGGCGAGGGGAGTGTTGGGATAGGTGTAACCGATGTTGGTAGCCGAGCTGTTCCACATGTAACCGCCGAAGCCCGACTCTGAATAGGTGGGGTAGTAGGTATAATAGCCCGAGTTGTCGACACCGTTACCCGTGCGGCCATAGACGAGGCGCAGCTTGAACTGGTCGAGCCAGCTGTTGGTGGCCTTCATGAAGCTCTCCCGGGCGAGATCCCAGCCGAGACCGGCTGCATAGAAAGCACCCCAGCGGTGACCGGGCGCATAGCGGTTGTAGTAGCTCTCGGCAACCGATGCCTGCACGAAGTAGCGGCTGTCATAGTCATAGGCTACCGACTGCAGGATGTTGGACGGGAGCGAGGGGAGGTCATAGTTGTGGAGGTTCTGACGGGTATCGCCGCTCAAAGAAGCCTTGAAGTGGTGAAGGCCCCACTGGCGCTCGTAGTCGACGCCGATCTTGCCCCACAGCTGCTGGAAGTTGCCGACGGCGATGTAGTCGTTTTTCTGAGTCGAGATGTCACCATAGCGGCGGTAAACGTCGTCGCCGGTCTCCTTGCTCACGGCATACTCGTAGACGGGCTGACGCATCGTGCGGTTTGTTGCCGAACGGCTCTGAACCGAGATGCTGCCGAGAACATAGGCCGACAGACCCTTGACGTGGCGGTCGAAGTCATAGTTGAGCTTGAGCATGCCGAGGAGGTCGCGGGTAGCGTCCTTGATGTAACCCGACTCGGTAGCCTGGGCATAGAGGTTGTTGGTGAACGAGACATTACCGCCCCATGTGCCGTTGGGGTTCTTGATGGGATAGGCGCTGTTGGGTGTACGGTAAACGTCGAGCAGCAGGTCGCTGTAGCCCGAGCCCGAACCGCCGGGCTGGTTGCCGTCCTGGATGCGGCCTATCAACGATACCGACGCGGTGAAGTCGCGTGTAATCTTCAGGTCGACCTTAGAGTCGATCGAGTAACGCTTGGTGGTGAGGGCTGTGCTGTAACCGTCGTTGTGGTCGCCAAAGAGACCGTTCTCGTAGTAGTAGCCGGCGCTCACGAAGTACTGGGCGAAGTTGGTGCCGCCCGACACGTTCACATTATAATATTGTGAAGTAGAGTGGTCACGGGTAATGTTGTCAAACCAGTCGACATTGGGATAGAGGGCTGTGTTGGCGCCGCTAAGGAAGGTGTAGTAGTCGTTCATGTCATACTGAGGCGAACGGCCGTCGTTCTGCAGTGCCTCGTTGAGGAGGTAAGCATAGTTGGCGGTTGAGAGCGCCTTGGGCTTTGACAGGGGCTTGGCATAGCCGAAGCGGCCGGTGAACGATACGCGTGCACCCTTGCTCTGGGGGTTCTTGGTGGTGATGTACAACACGGGGCGTGACGAACGCATGCCGTTGAACATGGTCGAGAGAGCGTCTTTCTGCAGCGACACGGTCTCGATAGCGTCGGGGTCGATCGAGTAGAAGTCGCGTTCGATGCCGTCGACATAGACTATGGGAGCCATGCCGCGCGACGATATGCTGTACTCGGTGTTGTCGCTGTACATGCCGTTGCCCATGTAGGGAATCGAGCCGATGAGGTCGTTGTGGGTGTTGGCATCGGTCTGGTGGAGCTGGGCACCGCGATACTGGCTGATGTTGAGACCTGCCATCTTGCCTACGAGGCCGGGGATGATGGTCGAGCCGATGGTGCGGTTAATCTCGTCGGTGTAGACGGTCGAGGCCGAGCCGATGTAGCTCTGGGCGGGAACCGAGCCTACAAGACCGGGAACGGTCTTGGCGATGGGCACGTAATCCTCAGAGAGGACGATGCGAACGTTATCTTTATCTTTCTGGCGGCGCAGATTGGCTACATTAAACTCGACAGCCTTATAGCCGGGAGCCACAACAAAGAGAGTCGTGTTTGAGGCCATGTCGATGTCAAAGGCACCCTCGGCGTCGGTGAGCACGCGGGTATCGGTACCTTTAACCGTGATCTGGGCCGAGGGGACAGGCACGCCATACTCGTCGACGATAACGCCGGTCACGGCCTGTGCGGTCAGCGACGCGGTCGTGGCTACTGCCATGACAAGCGCCACACGGCCTATGCGGTTTTTGATATTATCGGTAATATTCATAATTGGTTTACTTGTTGAAATGTGAATAAGTAGCCTAATTTACGCCACACACCATGTTGTAGGTGAACGGGATTCTGTCACTTGCAGGGGTGTCGCCGTTGACTTTCATGTCATAAGCTTTGTCCACTACAACCTCGCTTCCATCTTGGTCGTAACCTTTGAAGCTGTATTCGATATAATCGATTGTCTCACCCTCGGGAATACTGAAGAAACCGGCGGGCCAGATCATGATGCTGTAATCGTGGGTGAACGTGTCGGGACGCTTCATCAGGGTCTTGTCGCTGCGCTCAGTGACGGGGTACGAGTGACCCTCTACTGTATAGGCGGTAGCCTCGAAATAGATTTCGTTACAGTTAATGAGGTCGTTGACGTTGGTCTCGCCTGCAAATGTGAAGGTGATGAGGTCGTCCTGAAGAGAGCGCATAGGCTCGATCATGTTGAAGCGGGTCTTGGTGTAGTCGATTGTCTCGCCGGGGCCGCCATACACTGTGAATGTCTCGGCAGGGAACGACTGGTCATAGTGATTGGTCGAGAGGTCGTCCTGCATACCGCGAGCCGAGTGACCTACAAAGAAACCGAGATAGGCAATGAGGTTGTCGTCGCCGACGTTCGACTTGATTGTCACGGTGTAGGTCGACTTCGAGCCGTTGGTGTAGGGGCAGGGGGTATCGGCCCACCATGCTACCCATTCCATGTCATTATACTTATTGTTACCGATGCCATATTTCTGCATCAGCGCCTCGGGCCATGTGTAACCGGGGAATTGCGAGGGAGAAGCGGTTGAAGGGATGATGCTCATCGACTGCTCCTCGAGGGGATCATACATCGAGCCGCCGTGGAACGAAACGGTAGTCTTGTTGGCCATGTCCCAGGCGCGGGGAGCGAGCACGGCGACAACAAAACGGGTGTCGGTCTCTGAGTCCTGGATGCTGGCGAAGTTGCCGTTGAGGGTGAATGTAGCTGTCTGGCCGACCTTGATGCGGGGTTGCATGGTACCGTCGTCCTGGGGCTGGTTGATGTCATAGTTGTTGATGTAGAGACATGCGGCCAACATAGCAAAGACCGATACCGATGACAGTGCTAAATATTTATATATCCTTTTCATATCGTCGTGCCGTGATTAATTGGTTTTCACAAAAACATACTGGTAGGTGTTGCTGCCGCAGCCGGGGCTGTGCTTGATGCCGAGCTGACGCTCGCCATGCACGTTGGGGAACGAAATCTCGACCTTGGTGGGGTCGCCGGTCACGTCGTCCTCGGTGAATGTTATCATGAACGGATGAGCGGGGTCATCGATCTGCCACGCGCCGTCTTCGGTCACAGGGAAGGGCAGACGGTTCTCGAGCATGTAACGGCCATTCTTATCGAGATGGAGTTTGAAACGTCCGAAGTCATAGTGCTCGGAGATATCGATACCGTTACGCTTAACCTCGGTGAGCTGCCACACGCCCGACAGATCCTTGTCGGCCTCGACAATCTTATCGGGGTTATCGGAGTCTTTGTATGAGTCGCACGAAGCGGCCATGAGGCCTACCAAGCCGGCGAGCACACACGCTTTCAACTTATATTTCATATTGTGTGATATGATTTAAGGTTAATTTAATCGTAGTAGGGATTCTGGAGCAATTGCTGTGAACGCATCACCTCGTTGTAGGGGATGGGCCAGAAGTACATTGCCTTGCGGAACACGTGCTGACGGACGTCGATTACACGACCGGTGAACGTGCCGTCGGTCTTGTGGGTGATCTCGAAGCCGTGGAGCATGGCGTTCTCGGTCTGGTCGGCTATCATCCAGCGGCGCACGTCAAAGAAGCGGTGACCCTCACATGAGAGCTCGATGCGGCGCTCGAGTCGTATGGCCTCACGCATCTCGTTCTGATCCATCGACGCGCTCAGGCCATAGTTGCCGTCGGCACCGGCCTCGATGCCTGCACGCTCGCGCAGGAGACGGAGCACAGCCATCGGGCTGATAGTCTCGTCGCCTACCTGATCAACGTGGTTGGGGCCGTAATACTCGTTGGTAGCCTCGGCATAGTTGAGGAGAACCTCCTCATAGCGAAGCACCTGGAATGTCTGAGACACAGAGATGAAGCTGCCGCCACGGGCGTCGCGGTGGGTCATCTTGCGCCAGTAGTAACCGGTGCGTGTGCCCTGGCCTATAGCGTCGACAGTTGAGCCGAGACCCTTATAAGTCCAGGTGCGGAACTCGCCCATGTTGTTGCAACGCAGCGCGCCGTTGAAGCAGACGGTGTTGTTCAGACGGGGGTCGCGGTTCTCACCGGGATTCATGCGGTCGTAGGTGTATTTACCCTCGCCGGGCTTGGCGCCGTCCTTCATGGGGAAGCACTCTACAAAGTCGTGGCTGGGGAAACCGCCGCTGGGAATAGAACCGCCGTTGAGGGTGGGAGCGTCAAAAAGCTGCTCCTTCTCCACACCCATAGCGTGGATTGACGAGAGGATACAGCCGCTGAGTGCAGCGTAGGCATAGTCGGTACCGTTCCAGCTTGTCTTGCCGCCGTAGTCGTCGCCCTCATACTGAGCATAGAAGCCCCAGCCGGGCTCGTCGGCGTCGCTGTTATCCTTGTGATAGATGAACACTTGCCACATGCCGGTGGCGATCAAAGCCTTGGCGGCATCGGCAGCATCTTTCCAGCGCTCATTGTCAAACTCGGGATAGCCCATAACGGCCTTGAGACGCGGGTCGTCGGTGTGGGTGGTGCCGTTGAACAGGGGGCTGGCTGCATAGAGCTTGGCACGCGAGATGAGGGCGAGACATGCACCGCCCGATGCACGGCCGAAGTTGCTGCCCGACGTACGTATGCGCAGGTCGGCGTATGCTGCGCGGGCCTCGCTTACGATATAGTCCATACATTCCTCGAATGTGTTACGGGTCATGTCGATGGTCTCGTAGTTCTCGTTGTCATAAACGGCGTCGCCGAGCAAGGGCACACCGCCAAAGTGACGCAGAAGGATGAAGTAGTACCATGCACGCAGGAAACGGGCCTCGGCCTTGTAACGCTTCATGGCCGATGCATCCATCGGGCAGTTGTCGGCGTTGGCCAGGAACACGTTACATGCACGTATGTTGCTATAGCATGTGCTCCATGTTTTCTCGCGGATAGTGAGGGGGTTGACGGTGCCTGACACAAACTGCACGCCGTCGGTGTTGTTTGATGTCACCTTGAACTCGGCCTCGTCACAGGCGGTCTGCAGGCCACCCTCGCCGGGATCGAATATTCCACCGTTGAAACGATTGGGATGCACATCAAACGCGATATCGCCATAGATGTGGTTGAGAAAACCTAACGTGTAGGTACTGTCACTGAAGACTACCTCTTTCGAAAGGTCTGTAGTCTGGGTCTCGTCGAGGAATGAGCTGTCGACACACGAGGTGTAGCCAAACACCGACATAAGCAGAACCAGACCTGATAAGAATCGGAACTTTCTCATGTATTAAGATTTATTGATTAGTTATTTTTAACATTATTATATGATTGGTTACTATTATGACGACTGGCTTCATTGATACCATTAAAGGAATTTCTACTTTTTATCATTTTTTTTGCAAAAAATTTATCACTCGTTGACAAACGGTATCTCAAAGCGGCCCGACGTGAGTTCGATTTTACCGCCTTCCGACTCAAAACCAACTGGTTTCATGCCGTCGGGAACCACCACTGTGGCCGAGCTGCCGGCAGGCACTTCGACTGCATATTTTATACCGCCGGGGGTCAGATCCCAGCGCAGGCTGATGGTGCCCGAGGGGGTCTCCTTGGTCACGGTGGCCCACTCGACGCCCTGTGCGGGCTGCGGGTCAACGATGAAGTGGCTGTAACCGGCCTTGTCGGGAATCAGGCCGCCCAGGCCCTGATAGAACCACAGGCCTATGCCGTTGTAGCAGTTGTGCACGCGGCTGCGCTCGCCGCTCCAGTATTCCCAGGTGGCGGTGGCGCCGTTGTCGATCATGTGCATGTAGCCGGGATAGTCGTGGTGACGCAGCATGGTGGCTATCATGTCGGGGTTGTGGCTGTCGATGGCCCACTGTGTCACGATAGGCACGCCTACGAGGCCGGCGCCGATGTGGCCGCGGTCGGTCGTGCGCACGCGCTCGAGCAATTTGGCCTCGACCTGCGGGCGCAGATAGTCGGGAGTGACGCCGACCAGCAACGGATAGCTCATGTCGAGCTGCGAGCCGGTGCCATACAGGCCGGTGGTGTAGTCATAGAATTTATAATGTATAGTGGCGTTGAGGGCGTCGCGGCGCGCTTTCCACTTGCGGGCCTCGTTATCGAGACCAAGCTCGCGAGCTATCTGCTCCATCTTGCCGAGACAGTCGCTGACGAAGCAGTTGTTGACGAGATTGATTGACGCGTCGTTGCCGGTATCGACACCCCAGGGTGCGAGCCAGTCACCAAGATACCACGCACGGTTGTGGGTATCGGGCCAACGTTGCAGCAGACCGTCGCGGGTGTATTTGTCGACATAGCCCATCCAGCGCTTCATGAGCGGGTAGTACTGCTCAAGCACACGGGCGTCGCCATAGTTGAGCCATGTGCGGTAAGGTGCCTGCACTATGAAGCCACACCAATAGGGGCCGCCGCCACCGCCGCCGGCCGGAGCCACGTGGGGCAAGCCGCCGTCCTCTTCCATCACATCACCCCAGGCCTGGAGCCAGTTGGCATAGGTGGGAGCGACGTCATACATGGTCTGGAGCGTCATGGTCGACGAGTTGCCGTCGCCTCCATAACCTGTGCGCTCAAGGTGGGGGCAGTCGACCATATAGCCGCTGAAAGTTAGACACTTCATAGTGTATTTAATCATGTCGTGGACGGCGTTGAGGTCGGCGTCAGAACATGCAAACGATGACGCGTCGGGCATGTCGCCGTGAATTTGCAGGGCAGTAAGGCTCTCGGGACGCGGCATGTAATTGAGACCGCTGATGCGCACGTAGCGATAGGCGTGGTGGTTGAACTTGTTGGTGAAGCTCTCGCCGGGACGTCCGGCGGTGACGTAGATGTCGCTCTCCTGTGGTTCGAACTTACCGTCGGCAGCGATGTTGTCGGTGTACTCCATGAGTACCTCCGAGCCGGCGGGCATCAGTCCGAGGTCGATTTTGAACCAGCCTGTGAGCACGCGGCCCATGTCGGCTATATAGCTGCCGTCGGGCTGCAGGGTGATGCTGACAGCCGGGGTGGCGCTGACGATATGGTTCTGACCCGACATCTCGGGGGTGGCGATGTGGGGCGTGATGGCCGGAGTTGCCACAGGTGCCCACTCGAGGCGGTCGAGCGACGCCGAGGTCATGTCGGCGGGATAGACGCGGCCGTCGACCTTCTCGCCGCCAAACTGCAGGGGCCACCATGTGCCGGTGTCGTGACGTCCGCTCGAGGCAGCCCGCCAGCTCTCGTCGCCTACAAGAAGCGTCCGGGCGCCGGCATTATCGACTGCATCAATCTCGATGCGTGCCACGGGGCCGGCATACTCGGCTTTGTAGGTGTTTGATTTGTACCAGCCCTGGCCGAGCCAAAGGGCTATGTCATTGTCGCCCTCGCTGAGCAGCGGGGTGATGTCGTAGGTGACGATGAGCGAGCGTGTACCAAGCTGTGACACGCCGGGCGAGAGCACGTTATCGCCGGCCTTGACGCCGTTGACATACAGCTCGTGATAGCCCAGGCCGTTGACGTGAGCCATGACGTTGCCGGCGAGGTCTGACGCTTTGACCGTCAGGTTGTGGCGCAGTATGGGTGAGCGCGGGTCACCGTCTTTCTCGTCCATGCCGATGAACTTGCCGCCGATGGTGGTACCGGCCTGCTCGAGGATGCCGATGCCGAAACGGGCCACCTGACTCCAGGGCGACACCTCGCCCTGTTGGTTCCACACCCTCACTTTCCACCACGCCTGCGCACGGGGGCTGAGCGCGCGGCCGTCATAGAGGGCGTAGGTGGCCGACGATGCCACTTTGCCGGTGTTCCAGAGGTCGGCATTGCCGGCTACCACGAGGGCCGAGTCGGTACCGGCCACAATCTCGTAGGCGGTCTGTGAGGTTAGCCACTCGCCGCGGTTCTTCCAATCGAGGCGCGGATGCTGATTATCGACTCCGAGCGGATTGGTCAGACGCTCGGTGAGCAGCGAGGCCGGAGCCTCGGGCGAGGTAGCAGCGGCACCCAAGGCTATCAGGGCACACAGTGACAATGAGAGTTTTGTGAGTGATATTTTCATGATTATGGGTATTTATAAGATTTTAGCGACCGTGCGCTCGGGGTATGAGTACTGCTTGAGCATCACGTCGACGGGACGGTCGGCGAAGTCGCGGTAATCGACCTCGATCTCGCGCTCGGTGCCGGGCATGAGTGTGATGTAGTTGTCGTCCATCAGTACGGGCAGTATGCGCTCGCCTGTCTCGGCGTCAAGCAGGCGCACACGGTTGGCAAACGCTACGGTCTTGCTGTCGTTCCTGAGCGTGAGGCGGGCGCGACCGGCGCCGGTCTTGGTGGCGGTCACGCTTACTTTGGCATCGGGAAGCCCGTTGATGGCGGTGTAGTCGAGCTCGTTGGCACTGTTGTGCCAGTAGAAATTGTCACTGAGCAGGTTGCCGTCGGCATCACGCAGCGACAGCTCGATGAACTGTACGCCGGCATCCGCGGCAGGAAAGTCGATGGTGAATACCTCGGTGTTGGACGAGGCGGGCAGATTGACTTTGCCCGTGGTAGCATAGCGCTTGAGCTCCTTGCCGTTGATATCGCGCACCACTGCCTCGGCTGTCAGGCCTGTCAGGTCGGTGCCGCTGCTGTTGATGGCCTTGATGCTGTTGCTGAGCGCATTCCACTGAATATGTACATGCTCGCACGCCTTTTTGGCGCCCCAGTAGGCTCCCGTGGGGTCGTAGTAGTAGTCGTAGGTCTGCCACACGAACGACGGATAGGCGGGATGGCTCATCCAGATTAGCAGACCGGCGGCATCGTTCCACATCTTGTCGTTCCACGCCTCATACATACCTTTCATGTCCTCGATATTGACGAGCTGGGCTTTCTCGCAGAACTCCTCGATCGACCCGGGTGTGCCCCAGCGGTCGTTGACAGCCTCGGTGTAGTTGGTGGGCGTGGCGTTCCAGGCCTCGTTGCCGAAGAAGTGCTTGTTCCAGACGTTATCCTTCTGATTTTGAAGTTCATCGTCGGTAGGCAGCGGCCACAGGTTCTCCTCGGGGATGAACAGCCTGACGCTCTCATAGGCGGGGAATGTAGCCATACCTATCTCAGAGCGCATGCCATAGCCGTAGTCGATGCCGTACGGGTATGAAGGCTTGTTGAACGCCAGGTTGCTGCCCGAGGTCGAGAAGTGGTGACGCGGGGGCATGTTGGCCCACCATCCGCTGCCCGACAGGCCGTCCTGGTTTGAGCACGATTTGTACAGGCGGTCGCCGCGATCCTCGCGGTTGACAATCTCGGCGAGCGCGGCGTCAAGATAAGGCACGGGGTGGGTCTCGTTGGCACCACACCACAGGGCTATCGACGGGTGATTGCGCAGGCGGCGCACCTTATCCTCGGCGTTGGCGATGAACGCTTCGGGCTCGGCGACGTCATTGAACGCCACATAGAGCCAGAAGTCGTTCCACACCATGATGCCATAGCGGTCACAGTAGTCGTAGAACTCATCGTCGGTAACACAGCCGGTCCACAGGCGTATCATGTTGTAGTTCAGGTCGTGGTGAAGGCGTATCTTTTTCTCATACTCGTCGTCGTGACAGCGCAGCAGGTATTCGCTCATACCCCAGTTGCCGCCCTTGACGAACACGCGCTGACCGTTGACCCACAGGTTCATCACGGGCATGCCCACCTTGTTCTTGTCCCAGGTGTATTCATATTTCTTGATACCGAAGTCGATACTACGCTCATCGAGCACCTGCTTGCCGTCCTTGACCTTGATGTCGAGGGTGTAGAGATTTGGATCGCCATATCCGGCCGGCCACCACAGGCTGGGGTTGGCAATGGCAAGCTCGGGGAAGAGCTTGCTGTCAAGTTTCACGATAGGCGCCGAGCCGGCAGGCACCACGTATGTGCGCTCGACCTTGATGTTACCGGGGTTGATGACAGCCTCGAGTGTCACGCGACGCTGACGGTCGGTGGTGTTTTTAAGTTGCGTGCTGATGGTGAGCTCGGCGAGGTCGTTGGTGGGCAGGTCATTGCGTACCCATGGGTCGACCATCACCACGTCGCCGGTAACGTCCATCTTGACGTGACCCACGATGCCGTTGAGACGGCCGGGTATGTAGGGCATCCAGTCCCAGCCGGCACCGGCGAGGTAGCTCGGGCTGCATGCGACACCGTATGGGCCGGGCGCGTTGCGGGTTTTCTTCTGGTCGGCATCGGTGATGAGCACGGCCACTACATTCTTGCCGTCGGCGGCGAGATAGGGCGTCACGTCAAAGCGCGAACGCATCATGTGACCGCTGACGTCGCGAGTCGACTCGGGTGTACCCGATATCTTGACACCGTTGAAGTAGAAATCGGCATAGCGGTTGGTGTTGTCAAACTGCAGCCACACGCGTTTGCCGTCACTATACTCGGCCGGAGTCTCTATCTCGGCACGATACCAGAACGGGCGGCTGTAAAACGCCTCGTCGGCACGCCAGATGTTGTCGCCATATTCAGGGGTGTCTTCCTGTCCGGCATTAACATAGGCGGTGAACACGCAGCCCGGCACGACCCCCTCGACCGTACATGAGGGCATCTGATAGCCGGGGGTTGAAATAACCGTTCCCGACACACCGGCTACACTGTCCTGAGGACACAGCTGCCACACGGTGCCGTCAACGCTGTCGAGCCGACGGCTGTTACCGGCCGTCACCGACTGCAACGACATGGCTGCGAGCGCCGCCAATATAATATATCTTACTTTCATTATAATGTGTATTTATTTGGTTTATATTATTTTACAACAACCTTAACAGTAGTGGAGCCCACACAGACAATATATAGACCGGCCGATGGCAGCTGCACGCTCTCCATCGGTCGCACAGGCTGTGAGAGTACCACCCCACCCTGCACATTATATATATTGACAGCACGTTCATCGCCGCCGTCCCAGCCGATGATGAGTCGACCGTTACCTGTGGCATAAACATTGATGCCATCGGCAGCCGTGGGTGTGGTAACACTTGCGGCATCGGTCGTGGCTGCCACATACTCCTGTTTTCCGAACTGTTTGAGCAGCACGTCGGCTCCGTCGCCGAGCTGACCGACAGGTGCCTCGACGGTGATAGTGCGGCTCTCACCGGGCATCAGCGTCACGAAATTGTCGCTCACGATGGCCGGCAGAATACGTTTGCCTGTCACGGAGTTGACCAACCGCACCCGGTTGGCAAACGACACCTTGTCGGTGCCGTTCTCGAGAGTGAGCAGGTAATGACCTTCACCGGCCTCGCCGTCACGCGTCAGCGAGGTGGTGACACGCGCCTCGGGCAGCGTGTAGAGCGCTGTGTAGTTGTATTTAGTGAAGTTGTTGTGCCAGTATAGATTGCGCGAGAGCTCGGTGCCGTCGGCCGAGAGCAGGCGCAGGCGTATGAAGCGTATGCCGCCCGATGCACCACCGCCTACAGGGAGTTTGAAAACCTCTTTTACTGCCGAGGCATCCACACTCACGGTGGCCGATTTGCAGGCCGGGGTAAGTTCCTTGCCGTTGATGTCATAGACTTTGGCCTCGGCTATCGCGCCGACGAGCGCTTCACCTGATGTGTTAACCACTTTCACATAGCCCGTGAATGTATTCCACTGTATATGGTGGTGTTCACAGGCACTCTTGGCACCCCAGTAGGCACCCGTGGTGTCATAATAGTAATCGTAGGTCTGCCACAGGCATGAGGGATAGGCCGGATTGCTCATCCACAGCAACAGGCCGGTGGCATCGTTCCACATCTTGTCATTCCAGGCCTCGTACATGCCCTTCATGCACTCGATGTTGAGCAGCTGGGCTTTGTCGCAAAATTCCTCAAGTCCTTTTGACTCGCCATACTGAACATTGACCATGCGTTTGTAGTCGGCCGGAGCGGCACCAGAGCCTTCCTTGCCGAAGAAATGGTGATTCCACACCGTGTTGTCCACATTGTCGAGCGTATCATCATCGGGCAACGGCCAGCGACACTCTTCAGGTATAAACTCGATGACACTCTCATAGTTTGGGAAGGTGCCCATACCCAACTCGCTACGCATGCCGTAGCCGGCGGTGTCAGAGAAGCGGTAGCCACCGAAAGCCAACGCGTTTGAGGCCGACTCGAAGTAACGGTCGGGGGTCTGGGCCATCCACCAGCCGCTGCCCGACAAGCCCTCGTCGTTGCTGCACGACTTGTACCATCGGTCATCGCCGTCAACGTCGGCGATTATCGCGCGCAGATAGTTGTCGAGCTCGGTGGCAGGATGGGTCTCGTTGGCGCCGCACCACAGTGCGATGCAAGGGTGATTGCGCAGACGCAGTACCTTCTCGCGGGCATTTTGCTTGAACGCATCGGGCTCGGCAACAGCATTATAGGCCACATATATCCAGAAGTCATCCCACACCATGATGCCGTAACGGTCACAGTAGTCATAGAACTCCTCGTCGGTGACACAGCCGGTCCACAGGCGTATCATATTGTAATTCATCTCCTTGTGGAGACGTATTTTCTGCTCATATTCCTCGCCGTGACAGCGCAGCAGATACTCGCTGATGCCCCAGTTGCCGCCTTTGACGTATGTCCTGACACCGTTGACCCACAGTTCGAGCACGGGATATCCCTCGCTGTTGGTGGTATCTTTCCACTCATAACGGCGTATGCCGAAAGTTACATCGCGCCTGTCTGTCACCTTGCCGTCGATAACAGCCTCGAGCGTGCATGTGTAAAGGTTGGGATCGCCATAACCGTTTGGGTACCATAGGCGCGCGTCGGCGATGTTGAGCGCGGGACAGTCAGCAGCGTCAACACTCACGGTGTATTCGTTCTTGGCGTTCACACTAACGGTTTTCTCGAAAGTGATATTGCCGGGATTGATGGTGCCCCGCAGGGTTACATCGCTATTGGAGCCCGTCACATTGCGCAGTGTGGCCTGCACTTTCACCTCACCGCGCGAGTTGTCGGGCGTGAGACCGCGCACCCACGGGTCGGCGATCACGGCGCCCCCGGTGATGGTCAGATACACACGGCCGGTGATACCCGACAGTCGGCCCGGCACGTATGGCATCCAGTCCCAGCCCGCGGCCGACATGTAGCTCGGACTGCATGTTATGCCGTAAGGCTCCCACGCGTCACGCGTCTTTTTGGTGTCGGGGTCGGTGATGAGCACGGCGACAACATTGGGGCCGTCAGATTTGAGCAGATTGGTGACGTCGAAACTCGAGCGCACCATGTGACCCTTGACGTCACGTGTGCTCGAGGCCGTGCCCGAGATTTTCACGCCGTTGAAGTAGAAGTCGGCATAACGGTGGGTATTGTCAAAGTTAATCCACAAGTGTTCGCCCTCGGCCGGCACGGGCGCCTCAAACTCGGCCCGGTACCATAACGGACGGTTGTAGTAAGTCTCGTCGACGAGATAAATGTTGTCGCCCCACTCGGGATTGGCCTCTTTACCTGAAGCGACGTATGCGGCAAATGTCGTGCCCGGCACGATGCCCTCGACGGCCTCGTTACCCATGACGAAGCCGGGGACAGATATAGCTGTTCCCGGCACGTTTTTCAGGTTATCCTGCGGGCATATTTCCCACACGATACCGTCGGCACTGTTGAGATTGATTTGACGGGCGGCAGCCGTCAGCGAGACTGCCACCGCGACCAAGATCGCTAACGTTTTATTCATTTGCTCATCCGATTCAGGAAATTGCTTACTCAGATACCCCAGGTCTTGTTGGGCTCGGCCGACATGAACAGTTCTAGCGTAGCGCCCTCAGCGATATCGTTGAAGTCGATATAACACTTGTTGTATTCCTCGCCGTTGAGCAGCGCGTGGTCGATGTACACGTTCTCGGGCGAGTTGTTATGAGCCACCACCGTGAATTTGCCGCCTTTGTGATAGGCCTGGTCGAGGCTGAACTCGACACGGTCAAAGACGGGCGAGGTAATCTCCATGCGGGTCTCGCCGGGGCACGACGGGTGGATACCAGCGGCGGTGAGTACGTACCATGCCGACATCTGGCCGACATCCTCGTTGCCCACGAGGCCCTCGACCTTGTTGGCATAAGCCTTGCTGCAAATATCGCGTGTGTGTTCCTGAGTGAGCCAGGGGGTGCCGAGGCGGTTGTAGAGATAGGGCACGAAGTGTACCGGCTCGTTGGCATGGTTGTAGTAGGCGTTCCACATCATGTCGTCGGGAGTGTTGGCAAACATACTGTCAAGCGATGCAATCACTTTCTCGCGGCCACCCATGAGCTCGGTCATCCCCTCAACATCGTGGGGAACAAACCAGCCTTGCTGATACAGGTTGGACTCGATGCAGCCGAACCACTCCTCGGTGAGCGAAGTCTCGGAATCCCATTCGGCCCATTTGCCATCGGCAAATCGCGGGCAGAACCACTCGACATCACTGTTGAACACGTTGCGGTAGGCCTGACCGCGCTTGGCAAACTCGGCGGCTGCCTCTTCATCACCCAGCATGGCGGCCAGTCGGCCGGCACACCAGTCAGCATAGGCATACTCGAGCGTGTTTGACACGCTCAGCGGTTCGGGCGAATAACCGAGCTCGGTTGTTCCGAACTTGTCGGAGGTATTGAGTGCATATTTAAGAGCCTTGGGAGCATCGAATGTGGTGATACCCTTGGCATAAGCATCGGCAATAACAGGGAGAGCCGGGTTTCCTATCATACAGCCCGAATAGGCATTGAGCAGCTCCCAGCGCTCGAAGTATTCACGGCCGGTCTCGTCGGCAAGCTCTATGAGCGAATTTATCTGGTCACTCACGAGCGATGGATTAATAATGACTTGTAGGGGGAACTGGCTGCGGTAAACATCCCAGCCGCTGAACACCGTGCGGCGGTTATAGCGGCCGTCAGAGTTCTTGATACTCTTGTCACCGGCCACATAGCGGCCATCGGCATCGCTGCAAACACGGGGGTCGATCATCGTGTGGTAGAGTGATGTGTAGAACACGGTCTTCTCGTCGTCGGTGCCACCCTCTACCTTGACACAACCGAGAGCCTCGTTCCACTTGTCATAAGCCTCGGCAGCCACAGTGTCAAACTGCTTGCCATCAATCTCGGCCATGTAGTTGTTGCGCGCGCCGTCGGCATCGACATACGATACACCTACTTTCATTTCCACCTGCTCGCCTTTGGTGGTGGGGAACTCGGTGAAAAATCCTATATGCTTGCCCTCGAGGCTGTCAACATCGCTGATGATGCTCGAACGGGCTATGTTCTCAAGATATGGGAGCGAGTCAACATCATTCTTATGACGCGACATGCCTTCAGGAATATCGGCGCTCCAGAAGGCATACTTCTCCATCGGGCGGCTCAGCGTGCCATAGAAATAGAGCGTGTACTCGACGTTACCCTCGCCGTCGCCCCAGCCGCCGCCGTCGGGACAGCAGTACATCCAGCCCTCGAACGTACTATCATTCAACACCTTGAAATACTGTTTGG
This sequence comes from uncultured Bacteroidales bacterium, assembly GCA_947175245.1. Taxonomy (GTDB): domain Bacteria; phylum Bacteroidota; class Bacteroidia; order Bacteroidales; family Muribaculaceae; genus JAAVFS01. The sequence continues at coordinate 12,644 of CAMWLW010000021.1, read as the reverse complement.
TCGATGTACCGCCCACTCGACGGGCCAGGTCGACCTGCACACGCGAACATTCGCTCTCGGGGAATGTAAAGCGCATCACACCACAGTGACGTGTGGCCGATGTCTCCACGTCTACATCATAGTCGCTGAGATTGACACGGTAGTAACCGGCGCGCGATTTCTCCGATTTCTTATCGTAGGCCGAACGATAACCGCTTATGCGGCCATCCTCCTTACCGGCAACAGGTTTGAACTCGCCTGTAGTGGGCATCACAAGGAAGTTACCCATCTCGCCAAACCAGCCCACACCACTCATCTGAGTCAGCGCGAAGCCTTCGATGGTTTCATGCTCATAACTGTAACCGGGCGAGTTGTCGCCGCCGGTAATGGTGTTAGGACTTACCTGTACCATGCCGAACGGCACGGTAGCACCGGGGAATGTCTTGCCGAGGCCGTGATATGCCCCTGCATCATCTATATTTGTGCTTGCACCGATAAAAGTATTCACATAGTCGGCCGGATTGAATTTTTCTGCACGGTCAGCAGTGCTGCATGACGCCATCATCAACACGACGCCGGCAGGCAATAATGCTTTGATTGGTTCTACGCTGAATTTAAACATTTTATATATGATAGAATTATTTTATTGACAATAAGTAGGTTCTGAATCCATTACGAGGCATCGTCACATTCATCGCCACACCGCTGTTACTGCGGTCGGTGAGAGTGACATCGGCCAGCCTGTTATCGAGCAGGTCAACCTCATCAACACCTTTACACGGCATATCGAGCGTGACACGTGCCGCACTGTCGGCAAAGGCATTGTGCAGCCTGAATATCACGTTACCATCGTGGTTAACCGATGCGGCGCTCAGCCTGTAGCCGGGATCAGCGACACCGGCAAGCGAGCGTGATGCTGCCACACCCGAGCCGCCGCACACCACCGCCCTGAGCGGCTCGTTGAAACGGTCGGCCTCGGCACACATAGCCTCGGCACCGCCGTCACCACTGTGGGGCACAAGTGCAAACGCCACTTCGGTCGGTTCAGTGATTTTGTAATCAGGCCCCCACAGGCCCTGACCCGAATACTGTATGGTCAGCGCCGTCGGTACGCCGGGGCCGTGAACATAGCTGGTTGTATGGTCTGAGAGCAGTCCCATGCCCATATTCCTGTCACGGTCGGTGAAATCTATCCAGTCAAGAATAACATTATGCTTGATGGCGCTCCAACGGTCAAAGAATGTTGACTCCTGGGCCGACTCACACACGTCGAACGGTGCATCTTTCCAAAGTCGCTCGGCTTCAAACGACACAGGCAGCAGCAGACACAGCTTGTAGCGGTCGTCACAAAACGCGCGGCGGTCGTGATTCCAATGTTTCTCGCGATATTCACCTATGCCGCGATTTTCTTTCCAGTCGATTGTCAGAGCGCAGTCTACACGACGGCTGCCGGCAGGCAGACTGTAGGTGAGGCGGTAAGGAGTCCCGGCAATCTCACCCTCAACCGTGATACGGTTCACAAGGGGATCGCTATCATAATCGACAACGCGGGCGCTCGTCTCGGCCGACGAACGAAAGCGGCCTTCGTCATAGAAAAAGCCCCTCAGCTCACACAGCAAATAGCGGCTCGTATCGGCCGGCGCAAATTCCCTATTATTTTCATCTTTGAGTATCAGACTCTTAATCACACCTCCATGTGCGAGGTCAAGCGCGACGCGCAGATGCTCATTCTCAAGCACTGTCTTGTCAGGGACGGCATCACCGGCCTTGGCGGCAGCAGCGACGCGCTTAATATTATATGTGGTATAGCCGAACGACGGCACCCTGGCCGTGAACACGAGTCGACGGCCACTGTCACCCGTCAGGTATGACGGCACCACACTGCCATCCTTATCAAGTATCTCAACCGTGCTGCCGTTAGCCAACAGCCCATCGGGCACATCGACTGCAACGACCTCTTCACGCGGCTGCAATGTAGTGTTGAATACTTTTATCATCAGCACATTGCCGGCATCGACAGCGGCAGCCATGCGCTTGACCTCATCGTGTGACGCAGCATCGGCATTAGACGTCCACAGTTTTATAGCATCGGCCCATGTGCCGAAATGCCACAGTCCGTTATAGGGCACAATCCACGAGTCATGGTGCTGGGCCAGCATCAGCTGCCGCCACGCCTCGTCCATTGCAGTCTGATCGGGCTGTGCGCCGGCACATATATGAGCGATTGCACCTATCTTCTCGGCCATGAGCATATTGTTCTCGGCCTGTCTCACCTCGCGGGCTATGCGTTGCAATACCTGGCTGCCCCACATCAGATTAACCCTCACATCATCCTGCGACATGACATAACGGTCGGTCGAGGTTGCGGGCGTGCAGTTCTCGATATAGTCAGTCCACAACCGGTAGACAGTGCCATGCCTGTGACGGCCAAGCCACGGGCCATTGCGCCAGCCGGCATCCTGATAGCACATAGCCACGGGATTCTCGATACCGCTGTCACGACATGCGTTCCAATACTTTTGAGAGTTGCCCCAGCCTGTTGTCTGCCACACCGAGTTTTGCTCAAGCTCCTCACATCCATATCGCGGCACGGTCACAATCTCAGTGCCGTCGGGGCCGACCCACTCGACGAGCTGACCGCCGTACGGGGCCATGTAACCGCCCCAACATGTATTAGGACATTTGAGCGACGCATATTTGAAGCCGAAACCCTTGAGAATTGCCGGCAAGCCCGATGTAAAGCACGGTTCCTCGACAGCATAGGTGTTGAACTCTATGTCGCCGAAGTGCTTCCTGAGTTTTTCAATACCATATCTGAACTGGCGTATAATACTCTCGCCCATGATATTGTAGCAATAGGGCTGAGCATAAGTGGGATTGGTATATTCCATACGCCCGGCAGCAAGCAGGCCGGCAAACTGACTGTAAGCCTCGGGCGTGCGCACCTGCACAGTATCCCACGTCTCGGGTTCTATCTCGAGACCGACATACCAGTCGGGGTGACCGTTCAGCTGGTCAACGATAAATTGAGTTTTCCACTGCACAGGATAATGACCGTAAATGCCGCCGTGGTAGCCGTCGACAAAGAAATTCTTGGCACACACCGAACAGCAAAGTCCTATCAGACCCACTAACGTGCCGCAGATTCGACGAGTCATCATACCTTTATTTGTCAAAAATTAACATATTGGGTACAGTGACATCTTCATCGGCATCAAGGCTGAAGTCGGCTATCGACAGCGCCGCGAGCGTCAGTTGAAATTCTTTTTTAAACTTCGGGTCGGCAGCCAGCAGGCCCAGGAAATAGACTTTCTCCTCAGCGTTCAGTTTGTCGGTCAGGTATTTCTCAATTAATTCGTCCATTGATTGGATGTGAAATTATGATTGACTTTATTTAGTATGGAAACAATTCGCAATACAATCTTTTACACCTATAGGACGATTATATGTGACCGAGCCATTAAACGCCATCACAAAATTTTAACCAAAAAAATTAAAAAAAGGACAAATGCTCACGCACAAGTCCTTCCCATCCTAAAATATTTTTACCTTAAATTTAATCGTTATCAAACTAAATTCTTCAGCCTGTGAGGCGATTACTTGTCAAAATATGCGTCAGTGACTTTTCTCAGGCGGCGCAGTGCTATGCTCAGCTGTACACCCACAGTATTTTCTGACAGCATCAGCTGGTTTGCGATCTCGGCATGCGACAGACCGTCAACTCGGCTCATTTCAAAAATCTGACGGCAGCGCGGAGGCAGTTTTATCACCTCTTCCCTGACAATCAGCATCAGCTCGTCAGTGAGCAGCGAACTATCGCCCATCATATCAAGAGCACCCTCGCGGGCCTGATACTCCAGCAACGCATAATCCTCATAGGCCTTTTCATGTACCTTATGCTTTATAAAATCGAGACACCTGTTACGCACAAGCCTGAACAGGTAGGCATTGATATGCTTTATCTCGTCTATTTGCTCCTTATTCTTCCATAAATCTATAAACACGTCATGGACCACATTCTCAGCATCCTCGAGTGACGGCAGATAATCGCTTGCGAATCTCACAAGTTTCGCATGATAGGAAACATAGATTGTCGAGAAGTTTTCCATTCTTTTGGGGATTGTAAAACGTGAAGATTTAAGAGTATCGATTTTTAGTTGTCGATTGCAAAGTTATGTGGGAAAACAGGTGATTTTTTCAGCGGTTAGACACAAAAGTAGATCGGCCCATCGCCTATATCATTTGTATTTATTTAATCTCTAAAACTTTGCATACATTTATATACAATCGCCAAAGTAGGTGTCTTATTAACACTTATAACAGGTATTATGCACACAAAACTGAGCGCACGACATAATCACACATTTGCCCGCACGCCCTGTCACGCCAAAATTTACCTCCATTTAAGGCATTGTAAATGACCGCTGAGTAGACCCTCCCCACCCTACATCCCCATGAAATACATCCCCTATTCCATCTCAGATCACTTACTCACATTATACACCCCCGTCCATTCAAACATCGGAGAAAAAAAACAGGGCCGACCGTGCCGGTAAAGCACAGTCAGCCCTTTGTAAAATTTATCGTAAAAAGCCCTACTTAGATAGCGTCGTCCTCAACATTCTCGATTGACTCGGCAGGCTCAACCGCAGCATCGTCGCTCGTAGCAGCCTCGAGTTTCTTCATGATTGAGAATATGAACGCTGCCGACAGCAGACAGATGGCAATAAGAATACCCCAGATCACAGGTACCGAAACCTTACCCCACATCAACATCGGGATTGAAACGAGGTAGTTGCCTATAGCCGTGGCGGCAAACCAACCGCCCATCATGCTGCCCTTATACTTGGGAGGAGCCACCTTTGACACGAACGAGATACCCATCGGCGACAGCAGCAGCTCGGCAAACGTCAGCAGCAGATAGGTCGAGATAAGCCAGTTGGGCGACTCGCTACCGTTGGTGCCGGTAAGCTGCAGCGAACCGAACACCATCACGAGGTAAGCCAGTCCGGCCACAATCATGCCGTAACCAATTTTGCGCGGAGCCGAAGGCTCTTTACCCTTGCCGGCGAGCCAGCCAAAGAGAGCCATCGAGAACGGAGTCAGCGCCACAACATAGAACGGGTTGAACTGCTGGTAAACAGCCGGGTCAATATTCTCGACGACAGCCGGGGTATCGATATAAATCCATGTCACGATACCGATGGCAGCGAGAAGCACCAGGCCGCTTATCGACTTAGCCTTGACACTCTTGCTCTGGAACACGCCAAAGAGCGCATATACACCGACGGCAATCGTCACGAGCGCCCACAGGTTGAAACCGATGCGCGTCCAGCTGCCTGTCGAGTCGGCAGTACAGCTCTTGGCAAACTCAGTCAGTGTCTGACCATTCTGATGGAACACCATCCAGAAGAATATCACAACCGCAAACACAAGCAGCAATGCCACGATGCGCTGCTTGGTCTGAGCCGGTGACAACTCCGGACCTTGAACGGCAGCAGCCTTGTCGGCCTTCTTGTCGGCATTTTTCTTATCGGTGATGATATGTTTGTAAGTAGGACGGCCAAAGAAGTATATCAGGAAGCTGATTACAAGCGAACCGCATGCCAGCATGAACGCACGGCCACAGCCCTGAGAGAACGACGTGATGTAGGCGGCAGCAAAATCCTTTATGTCAGCAGCTTTGTACTTGCAGTGCGAGGCAAAAGCGGCAAGATTATCACTGAAGAATGTCGACAAAGCCGTGCCCTCGGACATCTCGGCCTTGAGCGTCTTCTCAACTTCTTTTTTATCCATGTCTTTATACTCGGCGCGGTTAGCCTCCATGCGCGCGTTGACAGCGAAGTTGAGCATCGACTCATATTTCTCGGTGTTGGTTGCGGGCATCGACCGGAAGTTGTCGGTGTCAAGACACCAGTTGCACACGGTCGGAATCATCGACTCCTTGAGCTGCACGTCGGCCGTCTGCTCTATTCTGAAACCGTCGGCCTCGAGCACACTGTTCTTGAACCAGATTGCAGCCGTCGGGGCAAACATCGAGCCCAGGTTGATAGCCATGTAGAAAATCGAGAAGGCCGCGTCACGGCGAGCACTGTACTTGGCATTGTTATACAGGTCGCCCACCATCACCTGCAGGTTGCCCTTAAACAGGCCGGTACCTACCGAGATAAGCAGCAACGCCGCGAACAGTACGTAAAGCGACGTGTTTTCACGCACGGGTGTGGGCACCGACATGAGCGCATAGCCCAGGAACATCACCGAGATACCGGTAACGACACACTTCGAGAAGCTCCACTTGTCGGCCAGCCAACCGCCTACGAGCGGCATGAAGTAGACAAGCGCGAGGAAAATTGAGAAAATCTGACCCGTCCATGCGGCGTCAAGACCAAACTTAGCCTGCAAATAGAACAGGAAGATAGCGAGCATCGTATAGTAGCCGAAACGCTCGCCCGTGTTGGCAAGCGAAAGCACATACAGCCCTTTAGGTTGATTTTTGAACATAATGATATGGTATTTAAATGAATTTTGCTACCGATTGCACAAAATTACACAAAATATCACACCCCACCAAACACTCTGCCACAATACATTCCTATCTACTATTTACCCTTCTTTCTAATTATTATTTTATGTTCCGATATATCCTCACATCTCAGATACTTGAGATCTAACAGCACGCCATCCTTTATCACCCAGCGGCTCAGGCCATGAACAGATCCATCATAAACCCTACCATTATAACAAATAGAGTCAAGGCCGTCCTTATCCCACCGCCTCATTATACCATAATAAATATCCTTAACCTCAGTATTCATATATATATTTTGCCGTATTATATCAATATTATGTTCTTCGCCATCAAAAAAGATAGAATCCATCGATGAAATGAGTTTACAGTCACCCACCCCGCCCACGACATCACGTGGCCAAAGATTTATACAGATTATAGTATCACACTTCCAATTATATTTAAAGGTATCAATCTCATTAAACCGTTTTGAGTCAATGCTCCCGCGTAAAATTTCGGGATAGGCATCCATACGCGTATTAAAGTCCAGGGACTTTCTGAACACATCATTCGTAAAAGCCTGATTGACAATAGACAACAAACCCGGTTGGAACTTACAGTAATTACCTGTCGGCACACAGGCAGCATTATCAATAGCTTTCTGAATATCCAACTCGGCCGGCATATTAGATGCCCGGGCATCGACCCCCTGACAACTGCACCGGCACAATAACAGCACCGGCAATGCCGCACACATCACTAAAACCAAATATATCTGCTTCATAATTATAATGTTTTGGCTTGCAAGTTAGCGACATTTTCCCGAACAGCCAAACATGCTGCATTTTTTGCACCTTGTGACGGCCGTACGCAGCAGACAATATTAAACAATTTCAGAAAATACTTGACTTTATCGGCCGAATATTGTAATTTAGTAGCCCCAAAAATTTTCATCATACACCTAACCTCTAAAGTTATGATCAACCAACATAGATATTGTGTGATTATGTGTGGTGGCATAGGCAGCCGCTTCTGGCCCTATAGCCGCACAAACCGCCCCAAACAGTTCATCGACTTCCTCGGCACCGGCCGCTCTCTGCTCCAGATGAGCTACGACCGCATCCTGTCGATCGTTCCGCCCGAGAATATCGTGGTTGTAACCAACGCCATGTATGCCCCGCTCGTCAAGGAACAGCTGCCCGATATCTGCGACAAAAACATACTGCTCGAACCTGCACGGCGCAACACCGCTCCCTGCATTGCCTGGGCCGCACACCACATCGCCGCTCTCGACCCCGAGGCAAGCATGATCGTCACCCCCAGCGACCACCTCATCACCCGCCAGAAGGAGTTCGAGACCAGCATACTCAAAGGCTTCGACTTTGTTGAGCGCAACGACGCCCTGCTCACACTCGGCATCAAGCCCTCACGCCCCGAGACGGGCTACGGCTACATACAGATAGGCCGCGAGGTCGAGCCGGGCATACTCAAGGTCAAGACATTCACCGAGAAACCCAACCGCGAGCTGGCCGAGGTATTCATCGAGACAGGCGAATTCTTCTGGAACTCAGGCATCTTCCTCTGGAAAGCATCGGCCATCAAACAGGCACTCGCCGAACATGCCGCCGACATCAACAACATCTTCGAGCAGGGCAACGGCGTCTTCGGCACCGACGCCGAGACAGCGTTCATCACCGCCAACTTCCCCTCGTGCATGGGCATCTCTATCGACTTTGCCGTGATGGAGAAAGCCTCCAACGTCTACGTCGAGTGTGTCGACTTCGGCTGGAGCGACCTCGGCACCTGGAGCGCCCTATATGACAACTCGCCACGCAACAAGGACGGCAACGTCACCCAGAAGTGCCGCGTCCTCGCCTACAACGCCCACAACAACATCTTTGCCGTCAGCGGCGAGAAACTTGTTGTCGTCGAGGGGCTCGAGGACTACATCATAGCCGACGCCGGCGACGTATTGCTAATCTGCCCCAAGGCCGAGGAACAGCGCATCAAGCTGATGGTCAACGACGCCAAGGAAAAATTCGGAGACACCTACCTGTAAATGAGCGACCCGTTTGACATACACTCACAGGGCTATCCCGCCGACGGCGACTTCGAGCGCGCGCTCAGACCGTCACAGTTTGACGCGTTCAGCGGGCAGGACAAGGTCGTTGACAACCTGAAGATATTTGTCGAGGCTGCCCGCATGCGCGGCGAGGCGCTCGACCATGTCCTGCTCTACGGCCCGCCCGGACTGGGCAAGACCACCCTGAGCAACATCATCGCCAACGAACTCGGCGTCGGCTTCAAGGTCACATCGGGCCCGGTGCTCGACAAGCCCGGTGACCTCGCCGGCATACTCACGTCGCTCGAGGAGAACGACGTCCTGTTCATCGACGAGATACACCGCCTCAGTCCCGTGGTCGAGGAATACCTCTACTCGGCGATGGAAGATTACCGCATCGACATCATGATCGACAAGGGCCCCGGCGCACGCAGCGTCCAGCTCACGCTCTCGCCGTTCACACTCGTCGGCGCCACCACCCGCAGCGGCCTGCTCACATCGCCTCTCAGGGCACGTTTCGGCATCAACTGCCACCTCGAGTACTACGACCACGAAGTGCTCGAGCGCATCATCGCCCGCTCGGCCCGGTTGCTTGGCGTCGGCATCACCGGCGCCGCCGCCCACGAGATCGCCATGCGCTCGCGCGGCACGCCACGTATAGCCAACGCCCTGCTGCGCCGCGTGCGCGACTTCGCCCAGGTCAAAGGCAACGGCTCCATCGACCCCGACATCGCCAGCGTGGCGCTCGAAGCCCTCAACATCGACAAATACGGTCTCGACGAGGTCGACAACAAGATACTCACCACCATCATCACCAAGTTCAAGGGCGGCCCGGTGGGCATCAGCACCATAGCCACCGCGCTGGGCGAGGATCCCGGTACTATCGAGGAGGTCTACGAGCCGTTCCTCATCAAGGAGGGATTCATCAAACGTACCCCCCGCGGACGCGAAGTCACCGACCTCGCCTACCGCCACCTTGGCAAAGCACTCAACGACGGCATCGGCGGACTCTTCCAATAGTTGCCGTCGTTCCACACATTATATTAAAATGGCATCACTGAAATCGCTGGTCAAAGACACAGCCGTATATGGCATCAGCAGCATCGTCGGGCGACTGCTCAACTGGCTGCTCGTACCCATATACACCTATACATTCACGAGCACAGGCGAGTATGGCATCGTCACCAACCTCTATTCCTACGTAGCGGTCGCCCTCATACTGCTCACCTACGGCATGGAGACAGGCTTCTTCCGCTTCACCAACCACGAGCGCTGGAAGTCGCCCGCCCAGGTCTACACCACCACGCTCATCACCGTCGGTGTCACCTCGGTGATCTTTGCCATCGTGATGTCGATTTTCTCGGCGCCGATAGCCCGTGCCCTCGACTACGGCGACCACCCAGGGTATATATGGATGATGGCTATAGCCGTCGCGGCCGACGCCTTCACCTCCATCCCGTTCGCCTACCTGCGCAACAAGAAACGTCCCTACCGTTTTGCCACCGTCAAGCTCATAGGCATCGGCCTCAACATCGGTCTTAACCTCCTGTTCATTAAAGTGCTGCCCTGGGCGTGTGGCATCACCCCCGAGATCGGCTACATCTTCCTCGCCAACCTCATCTGCTCGCTCGCCACAGTGCTCATGCTTCTGCCCGAGCTGCGCGCCGAGCGCTACTCGTTCAACGGCACACTGCTGCGCGAAATGCTCGCCTACTCGCTGCCGCTGCTCATACTCGGCCTTGCAGGCATCATGAACCAGACCATCGACAAGATACTGCTGCCGCTGCTCGAGAGCGACCACGACCGGGCCATGAGCGAGCTCGGCATCTATGGCGCCTGCTACAAGGTCGCCGTCATCATGGTCATGTTCCTCCAGGCCTTCAGGTTTGCCTATGAGCCGTTCGTGTTCTCCAAACACCGCGAAGCCGGCATGACCCTCGAGCAGAAACTACGCGACTACTCACACGTCATGACCTGGTTTGTAGCCATCGGCTTCCTCATCTTCCTCGGCGTCATGGAGTTCCTGCCCGTTCTCCGCTACTTCATCAGCCCGGCCTACTTCGAGGGGCTCAAAGTCGTTCCCGTCATCATGCTCGGCGAGCTCTTTTTCGGCGTCTTTTACAACCTGTCAATCTGGTACAAGCTCACCGACAAGACCATCTGGGGCTCCTATTTCTCAATCATAGGACTCGTCATCACCGTCTCGCTCAACATCATCCTGGTGCCGCGCATCGGCTACATGGGCTGTGCTTGGGCATCTATATCATGCTACGGCGCGATGATGATACTGAGCTACATCATCGGCCAGCACCACTTCAAGGTACCCTACCGACTCGGGCGCTTAGCCACCTATGCCGTCGCCGCCTTGGCGCTCTACGCCATCGGCGAGCTGCTCAAAGTCGGCAACAACCTCGTGAACATGGCCACCGGCACAGCGTTGATACTGGTGTACATCGCCCTGCTGTGGCGCCTCGAGCTGCGCGGCGTTAACATCAAAAGCCTGCTGAAACGATGAAAACCAGACACATCCTACTCCTGACACTGGCCCTGCTCGCGGGCACATTCCGTGCCGATGCCACCGGCTATGACGCGCTCGTCAAGAAAGCACGCCTGTTCTACACCAACAGCGAGTGGTCGAGCGCCCTGGCCATGTACACCCTCATGATCGAAGAGCGTCCCGCCATTGTCGACAACTACAGCCACGCCATAGTCGCCGCCTCGCTCGCCGGCGACACCCGGCGCACCATGCAGCTGCTCGAACAGTCAACCAAAGCCCGCGTGCCGCTCGACAGCCTGTATGCCGGCATCCGCACCCTCGCCTTCGATCGGGGCGACGCCCTCATCTACGAACAGTTTCTCAAGAACGCCGCAGCCACATACCCCTGGCTCAAGCGCAACATCGACGCCCGCCTGCTGCAATACTACGTCTGGCGCCGCGACGGCGAGGGCATGGTACAGTACGCCACCATAATGCTCAACGGCATGCCCGACAACGTCGATTTCCTCACCGACCTCGCCGACGGCTACTTCACCCTCGGCGACAATACCCGCGCCGTCGAGACCTACAGCTATCTGCTTGCCATCGACCCCGACAACTACCATGCCCTGCTCGTGCTCGGCAACTACTATCACGACATTGCCGCCGGCGACAAGTCCGACCTCCAGTCACGTGAGCTCGCCCGCGAGTATCTCACCCGCGCCTACACCCTGCGCCCCACCCCCTTCCTCGCACGCCTGCTGCATCAATAAGGTCAATCACGATAGCCGGGCTCTGATTGCCCCGGGCCTTTGTATACAATACGGCGGTCGCCATACCACAAGTCTTTATATGAGTACTTGACAATGTCACAGTACATCTTACCGTCCCAGATATTCCCTTGATTAAGGTCGTCGGTTATTGTCTCGGGATAGAATACTACAAGATACCAGTCGTCTTTGAACTCGAAATCATCTCTGCTAAAGTAAATCTCCGTATTTGCTTTCAATAGAGTGGGCCGACTGGTAAAACCAAATTGATGCTTGTCCAATTCATCGGCCGACTGTATCAGACATACAATATAGTTACAATCCGATTTATTAACTATCGTTACAGTGTCATACACCACTTTATCATCGCATGATGATGACATGCTTATAGTTCCGATTACAAAATATATAATTGTCTTAAAATAATTCTTCATATAATTTTCGATATGTAATGATTGGGTTAATCGCGGTAGGATGGTCCTGATTGACCATGTCCTTTATAAACCAAACGTCGGTCAAACATTGTAACCTGACGGTAATCGTATTTGACTATATCGTAATAAAATTCATTTTTCCAAATATCGCCAAATTCATTCTCTCTGAAGGTCTCGGGATGAATAACCATCAGAGACCAACCGCATTTACGTTCTAAGATATAATCCCAAATATGAAATTGTATTTCATTATGAGCTTTTATTAATTGTGGACTTGTATAATATCTATAATCGGGATTGAAATTTTCATCAAAATCTGTCGACTGAATAAGACACGCATATATATCATTATCCGTTTCATTGACAACTGTCACCGGATATTCCTCATCACATGATGTAGACATACATATCGTAC
>CAMWLW010000020.1 GCA_947175245.1 uncultured Bacteroidales bacterium | reverse complement strand
GATTTGTCCGACAAAATTACAATAGGTCGATTGCTAAAAACGAAATGTGCAACATCAAATTTTCATAGGGGTGTCGTTTTTAGGAGGAAATAGCAAAAAAGTCCACCGCCAGAGGCGGCAGACCCTTTATTCGGCCAAAAATGCCGAAGTAAAAAGATTGTCGTTTTATACCCTTTGCCCGAAAAGGTGTCGATACCTCGTCCTACTTATTCGGTCTTCGGTTTAATTGAGATTTTGCCTAAGGTATCAACGAGGGCAGTCGGGACGCTGTGAGTGTATCGGAGAGTAGTTTCAAGGTTCTTGTGTGTAAGAGCCTGACTAACGAGATAGGGATTGCTGCTCATAGCCATCTGCAAGGTCGCATAGGTATGACGGAAACAATGAAAGGTAATACGTTTGTCAATCTTGGCTGCCTTAATCCAGTCTTTGAGTGGTTTGGCGGTCAGGGTCTTCTTAAATCCGACAAATACCTTTCCTGTCTGTCGCTCACCAAGAAGTTCGATAGCATCCTCACATAGAGGGAGAGTGGCAGGAGTCTTCGTTTTCTGTGTTTTCAGGACAACGCATAGCCCGATTCCGGCAACCTCCTGGATATTGTTCCATCGGAGATTTAGAATGTCACTGAAACGCAAGCCGGTAAGACACGAGAAGAGGGATGCCCTGCGAAGTACATCACTGTCACATGGAGTCTGAGCAAGCCGTATCAGTTCATCCTGATTCAGAAACTCACGCTCGACATCTTCCCATTCGATATATTCCAGATAGTCGTTGATGTTCTCTGTAATCAGTTTCTCCTTATATGCCATTTTCAGAAGGGCACGGAATGTGGAGAAGTAACCGGCTGCAGCGTTCTGCGACAGGCTTTTTCTCTTATGCTTCAGTTGTTTTGCCGTAAGCAGGTATTCACGAAACTTTGTGCAGAACTCGACTGTGAGATCTCCGAAGGAGCATTTGCCCTTGCAGAACACCTTGAAGTGCTCAAACACGATGCGCCATTTCTGATACTTCTTCTTTGTAACAGCCTCGAAGTATTCCAGAAAATCAGCTTTGAGTTGGCTGTGGTCGATAAAACCGAACTGACGGTTAATGACAGATTCCTGACGGCGACAACGGATCAGTTCACCCTTTTCAAGCATCGAGCGATTGAAATCGCGCTGAACCTGATTGGTAGGATTGGCATAGAGGTATATGCCGAGGTACTCATGCCGTTGCATACGGTTGGTTTTCGGGTTTCGGATTGGAGGGTAATAGTCGAAATACAGCGTGATCTTACCCGATTTGAGAAGACGCTGCCGAAGGGTTACTTTTGTGCAGATATCCATAACGATATTTTTTGATGAATGATTTTTTTGATGCAAATTTCGTATGCGGCTATGCGGTTATCAAGTTATTTAGCAGATAACCAAGAGATAACCGATAACCAGACTTATTTCAGTGTAGGAGGACGGAGAATCGCATCGATTTCAGACTTCAAGATATAAGTGTACTTTCCGACTTTCCTACGGCGCAGTCCGTGATACTTCACGTAATTGTGAAGCTGGTCATGTGTCAGGTTGTATTCTGCGCGCACATCGGAATAGGATATCCAATCATCTTCTTTTGGAGTTTCAGGCTTTGCCGTAAACACCCGGTCACAATGCGACTTGCTCCAGAGTGTCTTCCCTCGATGATACACCTTCGGGATATTGTGAGCCTTCCCCTGAGCAAACACCCATGAATTGCTCACTCCAAATTTCTCGATAATCTCCTTTGTCGTGTAAAATTCTGAGATTGCCTCACCGTTTTCATCATTGGCAAGTGCCGTTGCTTTTGGCTTACGTTCATAAGGACGAGCCTCGATCATTGCGTCAATATCCGCTCTCTTGATTACTGCCCATTGTGAGGTGAGACGATAGGCTTTGATGGTACCTCGGTAAATGAGATTATATACTGCCCTTGGCGTAACATTAAGGATTTGCGCCACTTCAGCAACCGATAGATAGTCTCGGCCAGAGAGTTGGATTATCTTATTTTCACGAGCAGTAAGCGAATCGAGAGTTTCAGTGATTTTCTTCTTCTCTTGTCTTTTACGTTCTTTGTAAGCGTGCTCGGCACATCGCTTACAACAATACTGGGTTGTGGTCTTTTGAGCCTCAAACTCATTTCCACACCACTGACAGACCTTCTTGATCCTAATGTTTGAAGTTGCCATAACTGAGAGTTAAAATTGTGTCACTCATGGAGCTAATTCGTTGAACTCGTATGAACACGCCTGAATGAGCGTGAACGAGTATGAACATCATCCACTACCGAGCAGAGCGACTTAACTCGGGTAGCAGACGAGCAGCAAATGTGGTTCAAAAATGGAGTGAAAAATAGGTAGAAACGGGTTCTACCGATTAGATTGGCAATCTTCGGGTAAAAGAAAAGGCGCTCAAACTGAACGCCTTGACTATTATTTCAACTTATTGTTACCTGTCTTTAACTGCCGGTTATTTGCCGATGCAGAAGCGGGTGAAGATGGTGGCGAGGAGGTCGTCGGTGGTGATGGCGCCGGTGATGGTTGAGAGGTGGTGGATGGTCTCGCGGATGTCCTGGGCGATGAGGTCGCCGCTTAGGTTGGTGGCGAGTCCGGCGCGCACGCGGTCTATGGCGGCGGCGGCCTGTCCGAGGGCCTGGGCGTGGCGTGCGTTGGTTACCAGCAGGTCGCTGTCGGCGTGCCCGGCGTCTATCAGTCGGGTGAGGATGCCGCTCAATTTTTCTATGGTGGCCGGCTCTTTGGTGCTTATGGGCACGACTGTGGCCTGCGGATGATCGGCCTTGAGTCGGGCGGTGAGGGTGGCGACGTCGGCCGCGGTGGCGATGTCGGTCTTGTTGATGGCCAGGATAACGCGGGCATCGGGGTTGAGCGACAATGTGTCGGCAAGATTGTCGATGGCCTGTCGGGGCGATGTGGCGTCGATCATGTAGATGATGACGTGGGCACGGCGGGCGGCAGCGATGCTGCGCTCGATGCCTATGCGCTCGATGCTGTCGTCGGTGGTGCGCAGTCCGGCGGTGTCCTGAAATCGGAACTGGTAGTCGCCTATCTCGACGAGGTCGTCGACGACGTCGCGTGTGGTGCCGTGTATGTCGCTCACGATGGCGCGGTCGTCGTGGGTCAGTGCGTTGAGCAGCGAAGACTTTCCGGCATTCGTCGGGCCGACAATGGCTACCGGGATACCCTCTTTGATGGCCGAGCCCGAGGCGAACGAGTCGCGCAGACGGACGAGCGAAGCATACAGGTTGTCGGCCGTGTCGCGCAACTGTCCGCGCGATGCAAACTCGACTTCTTCCTCGCCAAAGTCGAGCTCGAGCTCTATGAGCGATGCCAGGTCTATGAGCTGCGAGCGCATGTCGGCCAGGTAGCGCGAGTAGTGACCGCGCATCTGAGTGGCTGCCGCGCGGTGGGCTGCCCGCGAGTTGGCCGCAATCATGTCGGCCACACCCTCAGCCTCGGCCAGGTCGAGTCGTCCCGAGGCGAAAGCGCGGCGTGTATATTCGCCCGGTTCGGCCAGACGACAACCAGCCTTGCACAGCGTCGCAATCAGCTCACGCTGAATCCACCGCGAGCCGTGAACCGACAGCTCCACGACATCCTCGCCCGTGAACGAGCGCGGCGCGCGGAATACCGTTGCGACGGCCTGATCAAGCATCGCCCCGTCCGAGCCGACGATGGTGCCCAGGTGGGCAGTGTGGCTGCCGGCCTTGGCGAGCGACTTACCGCGCCACAGGCTGTCGACAATGGCGATGGCTCCGGGGCCGCTCACGCGCGCCACGGCGATGCCTCCGACGCCGGGCGGCGTCGATATCGCACAAATCGTATCATTGGTCATCGTGTCCGGCTCCATTTGTTGAAATTTACCTGTGATTCCACATAGTTTTCAATCTCGTCGGGCAGCGCGCTGAAGAAGTCGTGCCCAGTCACAGCCTCGACCGAGTCGACCGACACGGCACACTGCTGCATGCCGCCCTTGACGGCCTCGTTGGGCATCAGGAAGCCTATGGCCGTCGGGGGCGTCGTGTAGGGCGACAGTATCACCTTGAAGAACCGCGACGGCACGGCAACGCGGTTATCGCCTATGCGAATTTCCACCGGGTCGGTAAGCACCGGCCCCGAGATAATGATGACTGCACTGTCCTTGAGCGCACGCTGTCGGCATTTATCCTCGAGCTTGCTCCACGACCCGCGGTTGAGCACATTGGCCTGTGGCGCGATGTTGGCCATGCTGAACGACTCGGCCATAGCCTGCGGGTTCCATTTCATATCGGCCGCCGGCGCCATGTGGCCGCGGTCATAACCCGTGTTGCGGTAATCGTCGGGCGACGCACAGCCGGGCACATCGTGATCGGTATAGAACCTGTTGGTGCGCGGCTCGTCGCCCTGCACCTCGTCGGCCGTCAGCTCGTAGGCCACCCAGTTGGGCAGATGCAGCTCGGGGTTGAACGAGATAGTCATGCCCGTGTAGCGCACCATCTCAGACGCGAGCGCCGGGTTAGTCACCACACTCTCAAGGTCGGACGCGCCGATCGTTGCCGACGATACCGACGGGCGGCCATCGTCGCCCACACACCGCGACGGCATGAGCATGCCCGCCACGAAAATCACACCGCACGCCACGATGAGCCACACGGCGCGGTTAACCTGTTTCTTCTGACGCCGGCGCGCGGCACCGGCAGTATAAGTTTTCTTAGTCATAGTCTTATTATTGGCCATTGAAAATGTTTTAGTTCCCTGACGAGCTCGGCCTCGCGCCCGCCGCAGTAGCGGTCGCACAGCGCATGAAACCGTGGCCCGTGGTTCATCTCGGTGAGGTGGGCCAGCTCGTGACATATCACGTAGTCGCGCAGCCGCTGAGGCAGAAAGACCAGCACGGCCGACAGCGATATTGTCTTGTCGCGGCGACATGTACCCAGCGTGCGGTGACCGCGCGCTATAGTCCACGCCCGAGGCTCAGGGCCACACGCTGCAGCCAGTTCGCGGGCCCGCGGCAACAGCAGCGACGGTGCCACACGACGCGCCACCACACACATCAGACGGCTTATCACCGTTGACAGCCCGTCGTCGTCAAAATCCATCCCGGCAGCCACCGATATGGTCGGGGCATAGAGGTCACGCCCCGTCAGCGTCACCTTGCCAGGCGACAGCGACTGAGTGGCTATGCTGACCGTGAAACCGTCAAACTCCAGCAACTGGCCGTTGTGAAACCTGAGCCGCGGACGCATCGACGCGATACGGTCGCCCATTGACGCGAGCGCCTCGACCGCCTGCCCGACAGGCATCGACGGCGGCACGACCACATGCAGCTTGCCTCCACGCCAACGCGCCGTGACGCGCCTCGACAGCCGGTTGACCGTAAAGCAGGCCGTGACACCGGGCGGATTATCGAGCACGAATTCCATTCCCGACGTCACCATATCGCCACCGCGTATGGCCGACAGGAAATTCATACGCCCCACTTGAGTTTATTGCGCAATGTATCGATGAAGCTGTGACCGCGACGCTGAATGATGCGCGTCACGAACGGCGCACGCCCCACGTGAATAGTCGCCCCGGCCTCAAAATCGACCGAATTGCCATCGAGGCACACGCGGTAGGAGCGCGCACGACAGGTCGTCGTGACCGTCATACAGTTGGAATCACTGATGACCAGCGGACGCATGGTCAGCGAGTGGGCCGCGATGGGCGAGATAATCCACACCCCGGCCGTCGGCTCAATGATGGGGCCGCCCACCGACAGGTTGTAGCCCGTGCTGCCGGTCGGGGTCGAGATGATGATACCGTCGGCCTGATAGCGGGCAGCCGGCGCCGAGCCTATCATGACATCGGACGTTATCATCGACGCATCCTCGGCCTTGAGCACAGCCACCTCGTTGAGAGCGTAGGGGTAGTCACACACCGGGCAGCCATCGGCATCGGTCACCGATAGCAGCGTGCGGTTCATAACATCATAGTTGCCCGACAGCAACTCATCGACCAGCGGTTCTATCTCGTTGATATTGTATGAGGCCAGATAGCCCAAATGGCCCGTGTTGACACCGGCAATCGGAATCTCTCGGTCACCCACCCAGCGGGCCGTGCGCAGCAACGTGCCGTCGCCGCCCAGGCTCACAGCCACATCGGCCTCAAACGGCTCGTCGCCTATGACCCGCGCCACAGGCAGATTGCCCGGCACCTCAGAACGCAGGTGTCGGTACAGCTTCGAGTGCATTATCACCGTCACGCCACGCTCGGCGAGCAGTGCCAGCAAGCGTGCGATACGTGTCAGATACTCGCCTTGGCGGCGGCTGCCATAGATTGCGATAGTCATAGAGCGATGTGATATATGGTGGTGGGAGTGGAGAAGTTAATTTATCAAAATCAGATGTCGAGCAGATAGAGCAGCTCGGCGGCGCGGGCACGGGCATCATGCTCGTCGACCGACTCGCCCGAGCCGACAGCCTCGAGCACCTCATAGCCGTAACGGCCCAGCGAGCGTACCACCGAGTCGGGACTCGACGCGTCGGTGCGCAGTGCCACGACAAGGTTGCCCGACGGCGTGCGTGCCGACGTCACACTGAGGTTAACCAGATGAGAATCACAATCCTCAACGGCCCGTGCAATCGTCGCGGCGCTGTACTCGTCGGGGCGCACGCCCAGCAGTATCTCGGCCCCTTCAGAGCGGTGGGGATAGAGCATGGCGAGACCGTCGCCGCCGGCAGCAGGGTCGAGCGACGACAATGTTTCAAGTAAATTGTGATTCAAATTCAAAATAAATTTCAGTATTCGTTATTTAATTCCTACTTTTGCACTACAAAGTTACAAAATTAGAGCTTGTTCCACAAATAAAACATGAAACACGAGCGGCAAGCTCACGACAAATTATTGTAACCGACCCGTAAACCACATAAAGATGTCAACAAATCTAAGTGTAAATATCAATAAAATCGCCACCCTGCGCAACGCGCGCGGCGAGAACGCACCCGACGTCGTCAAGGTAGCCAAGGACTGCGAGCGCATGGGAGCCAACGGCATCACCGTGCATCCGCGCCCCGACGAGCGCCACATACGCCGTGCCGACGTCTATGCCCTGCGGCCCGTGGTGCGCACCGAGTTCAACATCGAGGGCTATCCGGCGCCCGAATTCATGGAGCTGGTGCTCAGCGTCAAGCCCGAGCAGGTGACCTTAGTGCCCGATGCCCCCGACGCCGTCACCTCGAGTGCCGGCTGGAACGTCACCGACAACGCCGACTTCCTGCGCGACATCGTGGGCAGGCTGAAGCAGGCCGGCATACGCGCATCAATATTCGTAGACCCCGACCCACGCCAGATCGAAGCCGCCGCTGCCGTCGGCGCCGACCGTGTCGAGCTGTACACCAAGCCCTACGCCGACCTGTTCCCCACCAGCCCCGAGAAGGCCGTCGCCCCGTATGTCGAAGCCTCCAAAGTTGCCCACAACCTGGGCCTGGGAGTCAACGCCGGCCACGACCTGAGCCTCATCAACCTCGAGTTTTTCCACGCCCGCGTGCCCTGGCTCGACGAGGTATCGATAGGCCACGCCCTCGTGTGTGACGCCCTCTATCTGGGCCTGGCCGAGACCATCAAGCGCTACAAGGAGTGCCTGAGAGTGTGATGATAACCCAACCCCCACAACCTAACCCCCTACCCCACCATGCTACAGATTGACAACATCACCGACACGATAGCGGCCACGGCCACACAGGCCGCCGCTGCCCCCGCCCCCGAGCTCAGCGTCTGGGATTTGTGCCTGCAAGGCGGCTGGCTCATGATACCGCTCGCCGTACTCTCGCTCGTGAGCATCTACATCCTGGTCGAGCGCTCAATCGTGCTGCAGCGCGCCTCGGTCGAGGACGCCTCGTTCATGCAGCGCATACGCGACTACATCCACTCGGGCAACTTTGACAGCGCCCGTAACCTGTGCCGCTCGACCAACACCCCATACGCCCGGCTCATCGAGAAAGGCATAAGCCGCATAGGGCGCCCCATGAACGACGTGATGACAGCCATCGAGAACACCGGCAACATCGAGGTATCGCGCCTCGAGCGCGGCCTGCCCTGGCTCGCCACCACGGCCGCCGGCGCCCCGATGCTCGGCTTCCTGGGCACCGTCATAGGCATGGTGCAGGCATTCTTCGAGATAGCCTCGTCGGGCAACTCGTCGGGCATATCACAGTTTGCCGACGGCATCTACACCGCCCTCGTCACCACCGTCGCCGGCCTCATTGTGGGCGTGATAGCACTATTCGCCTACAACTACCTCGTGGCACGCATCAACCGCGTGATGACCGGTCTCGAAGCCAAGACAATGGAGTTCATGGACTTGCTTAACGAACCCGCGTGATGGCACTGAAGCGCTCAAACACGATGATGGCAACCTTCTCGATGGCGTCGATGACCGATGTCATCTTCCTGCTGCTCATCTTCTTCATGGTCACATCGACCTTCGTGTTCCCCACCGCCCTCGACGTCAACCTGCCTCAGAGCACGCGCCAGACGGCCGTCAAACCCGCCGTGCGCCTGTACATCGACAACACGCTCACCCTCTACGTGGCCACCGGCGACGACAATCCCACGCCGCTTGACCGCGACGCCCTCACCACCTGGCTCAAGACCCGGGCGGCCGACGCCCCGGCCGACACACAGCTGTCGGTGGCCCTGTATGCCGACGAGACGGTGCCCTACGGCAACATCGTCGACATCCTCAACGCCGGCGCCGAGACCGGCACGCACATAGTGCTCGCCACCAAGCCCGTGCCCACATCGTCAGTAAGCAAATACCTCAGATAGACACCACGACCCGTGAACACCACCCGGCAACATAACAGCGATAACCGCGACCGCGCCCTGGCGGCCACGGCCACCGTCACGTTCCATGCCGTGCTGCTGATCGTGTGCCTCACCACCGTGCTGCGCACACCACGCGAAGCCGTCATAAGGTCAGACAGCGAACCCGAGAACGAGATAACGTTCGAGGAGGTCATCGACCTTGTCGCCGGCGGGTCATATACCGAGCCACAGCCCGTGCCCGAGCCTATACCCGAGCCACAGCTGTCACAGGGCTCACAGGTCGATGCCGCCCCGGCGCCGGCACCCGACCCCGAGGTAATCCAACAGCAGCGCCGTGACGAGATAGCCCGCCGTGTGAAATTCGCCACCACCACTGTCGACGAGACCGAGGGTGACGGCGGCGATGCCCCTGTGACCTCGGCATCAACGAGCGATGTCGACGCCGATAAAATAGGCCTCGAAGGCTTCACGAGCGAGGGTTTCCCCTCGCCCGGCACCTTCAGCTCAACGGGCACCATCGCCATCAGCATCACCGTCGACGCCTCGGGCCGCATACTGGCCGCCGAGTTCCAGCCCACGCTCAGCAACGGCGCCATCAAGAACAACCGCCAGGCCATCGCCGCCTGCCGCCAGGCAGCGATGAAGTCGCGGTTCTCGGCCCGCCCCGGCACCACAACGGGCGGCACCGGCACCATATTCTACCACTTCAGGAAATAAACCCAAACTACTATAACCCATAACCATCATGACACCGTTTAAATTCACACCTTACCTTAAAAGCGTAATATGGGGCGGCGAGCGCATCGCAGCCCTCAAGAACATAGACACCGACCTGACCGACATAGGCGAGAGCTGGGAGATATCGGGCGTGCCCGGCAACGAGACCTCGGTATCGGAAGGCCCCGACAAGGGTCTCACCCTCTCACAGCTCATCGACAAGTATGGCGCACGCCTTGTAGGCGCCGACGTGTATGCCCGCTATGGCAACGAGTTCCCGCTGCTCGTCAAGATAATCGACGCCCGCCGCGACCTCTCGGTACAGGTTCACCCCGACGACAAGCTCGCCAACGAGCGCCACAACTGTGCCGGCAAGACCGAGATGTGGTACATACTCGCCACCGAGCCCGATGCCAAGATATATGCCGGCCTGTCGAAACAGCTTGACCCCGACACCTACCGCCGCGACGTCGAGGACAAAACCATCATGGACGACATCACCGCCCACGACTCACACCCCGGCGACGTGTTCTTCCTGCCCGCCGGCCGTGTACACGCCATCGGTGCCGGCAACCTGCTGCTCGAGATACAGCAGACGAGCGACATCACCTACCGCATCTATGACTACGACCGCCGCGACGCCAACGGCAATCCGCGCCAGCTCCACACCGAGCTCGCAGCCGACGCCATCGACTACACCCTCTACCCCGACTACAAGTCGGTAGCCACCCCGCTGGCCGAGGGTATGTCACAGCTGGCCAAGTGTGCCTACTTTGACGTGCGTCTGCTCACCGTGCCCCGGGCCGTGAACGTAGACTATGCCGACGGCAGCTTTGTAATCGTAACCTGCACCGAGGGCAACATCGAGGTTGACTGTGACAACAGCGTCACCATGATGCAGCCCGGCGAGACCATCCTCGTGCCCGCCGAGCGCACCACCCTCACCATCACAGGCAGCGGCAAGGCCGTGACAGCCCACATCGACGCCACCCAAAAGTAAACGCAATGTTTTCACGCCAGACATACATTGACCGCCGCCGTCAGCTCAAGGATACTGTCGGGTCGGGCATCCTGCTCTTCCTGGGCAACCAGGACGCGCCGTGCAACTTTGCCGACAACGGCTACCGTTTCCGTCAGGACTCGACGTTCATGTACTACTTTGACCAGCCGTACGCCGGTCTGAACGCCATCATCGACATCGACAACGACCGCGAGATAATATTCGGCGACGAGCTCACCATCGACTACATCGTGTGGATGGGCAACCAGCCCACCATACACGAAAAGGCCGCCGCCGTGGGCGTCGACGAGACGATGCCGTCGGCCGCCCTGCGCGAGTATCTCGACAAGGCGCGCGCCCAGGGCCGCACGATACATTACCTGCCACCCTACCGCAACCGTCACCGCCTCGACCTGTTCGAGCTGCTCGACATCAAGCCGGGTGCCGAGCAACCGTCGGTACCGTTCATCAAGGCCGTCGTCGACATGCGCAATCACAAGACACCCGACGAGGTGGCCCTCATAGAGCGAGCGTGTGACGTGACATCAGACATGCACCTCGAGGCTATGCGCATCGTGCGTCCCGGCATGAAAGAGTATGAGGTGCTCGCCGCCGTCGAGGCTATCGCCATGGCCAACGACTGCTACACGTCGTTCCCCACCATAGCCACCATCAACGGCCAGACGCTTCACAACTTCATACACTCACACACCATCAAGCCGGGCGACATGTTCCTGCTCGATGCCGGTGCCGAGCTGGCCGACAGCTACTACTGTGGCGACATGTCGTCGACCATACCGGCCGACAAACGCTTCACCGCGCGCCAGAAGGCTATCTATGACATCCAGGTGGCCGCTCACCAGGCCTCGGTCGACGCCCTGAAGCCGGGTGTAAGGTTTGAGGATGTCTACGACCTGTCGGCCCGCACCACCGTCGAGGGGCTCAAGGCTCTCGGACTGATGAAGGGCGACCCATACGAGGCTGTCGCTGCCGGAGCACACGCGCTGTTCTATCCCACCGGTCTGGGTCACATGATGGGCATGGACGACCACGACATGGAAAATCTCGGCGAGGTGTGGGTAGGATATGGCGGCAAGCCCAAGAGCACCCAGTTCGGCCGCAAGTCGCTGAGACTGGCGCGCGAGCTCGAGCCGGGATTTGTGCTCACCATCGAGCCCGGCGTCTATTTCATCCCCGAGCTGATTGACCTGTGGAGCTCGCAGGGGCTGCACAAGGACTTCATCAACTATGACGAGGTGAACCGCTGGCGCGACGCCGGCGGTGTGCGCAACGAGGAGAATTACCTCATCACGCCCGACGGAAAACGTCGTCTGGGCAAGCGCATACCCTTGACTACCGATGAAGTCGAGGCAATGAGGTGATGCACGATGCACAATGCACAATGCACAATGCACGATGCACAATGCACGATGCACAATGCACAATGCACGATGCACAATGCACAATGCACAATTCATAATTCATAATGCACGATGCACGATGCACGATCTTGACAGTTACCTTAATGTTCGCACGATTTCCCCGGGTGGAGAGTTCTTCAGGGCTCGCTTACCCGGGGCTCTCTTTTAGACGGCGTGGCGTGACCCGGGGGTGGTTGTCGGGATATAAAGGTCGGACAGCTTGTCGGGGAAACGGTCGAGAAGTGAACGGCGTATGCCGTAGGAACGCATCTGGGCCGTGAGCTCCTGCTCGAACCTCACAAGATAGGCGAAGTTGGTGACGAGGTAGCGGTAGTAGTGTGAAAGCCGCCGCGGGTCGGGATAGGCCTCGGCAAGGGCCATACGCATGTCGTGACTGAAGCGCTTGGCGGCCTGCATCAGGTCGTCGTGGGTGTGTGAGGGGTCGGTAACATTGATAACACGGTTGGCTCCGGCAATGGCCCGGTGCTGCTCGAGCTGACGACGCAGGGCGGCGCGTTCGCGACGACGGCGTGAACGTATGGCGCGTTTCTTCATGTCGGTAACGATGTCGATGAGCACGGGCGGTGCATCGGGCGCGGGCTGATAGCTCTCGATGGCGTCGTTGTCGAGCCCGGCGAGCTCGCGGCAGGTGGCGAGTACCTGCATGGTCATCTCGGGCGTCTGCTCCATAAGCCTGTCAATCAGTTTTTGGGTCAGAATGATTTTCATAGTTTTTATTCGGCCTGCGGCCGAGGTTTAGGGGTTTAATTCGGCTAATGCCGAGGTTTAGTGGTTTAATTCGACCTAAAGGTCGAGGTTTAGGGGTTTAGGGGTTTAGTGGTTTTTCGGGTGCAAAGATAATATGAGCGGGGGCCTAAACCATGCAAAATTCCCACACTGTCAAAAAAATTTTCACATATAACCCGAAAAATGCCGCCCGATAGAGTTAAAAACCTATAAAAATCACACTAATTGTATTAATAAACAATTAGCGGGTAAACTATTCGACACTTTAATTATAAATTTGTAGGCTGAATGAACAAAAACTTGTAACTTTGCAGTTTGTTGGAGGCATCATGCCGTGACGCCGGCCCGACGACTAAAAATGTACAACAATCTTAAAACCGACATGTTAAAAAGAATAGGATTATACTTGGCAGCAGCAGCCCTGCTTGGCTCGACCGTCGCATGTAACGATGAGGCCGAGGGTATTGATACATCGGCCGACTATGCCAGCACGCAGGTAACCGAGTTCAAGCTCCAGCCTGACTCTAAAGTCCTCAACAACCTCGACTCGGTATTCTTCTCGATCGACCTCACGGCCGGCCGAATATTCAACGCCGACTCGCTGCCGTACGGCACCAAGGTTGACCGTCTGCTGGTGAGCCTGACCACCGACGCGTGCTCGACGGTCGAACTCCACTATCCGCGTGCCGGTAAGACCGACTCGATAGTCGACTACCTGACTAATCCCAACGACTCGATTGACTTCTCGCTCGGTGCCGTCAAACTGCACCTGGTGTCGTATGACAAAATCGCCTCGCGCGACTATTATATTAATGTAAACGTTCACAAGGTGGTGGCCGACTCGCTGTCGTGGAACCTCGAGAACCCTGCAAAGCTGCCCTCGACGCTGTCAAACGTCAAGGTAGAACGTACGGTGATGTTTGACAACAAGGTCTACACGTTCACCACCAACGGCCTGGCCGAAGCGTCCCTCAACATAGCCGACTCGCCGCTGACATCGTCAGCACCCGTGTCGTTCAACTTCCCGTTCCAGCCCCAACTGGCCACGCTCACGGCCACCGAGTCAAGCCTATATATACTTGATGCCGACGGCAAGCTGTACGCATCGACCGACGGGCTGAACTGGACATCGTGCAACACCACATGGAAGTCGATCACAGCGCCATACGGCGACACGCTGCTCGGTATAGCCGACACAGCCGGCAAGCTCACTCACGTGACCTATCCGGCGGGCCCGACATCGGACGTAGAAGCTGATTTCCCCGTGAGCGGCAACAGCGCGTCGATACGCTACGTGACGCAGTGGAGCCCCAAGGCTCAGGTAGTGACCGTGGGCGGCCGACGCGCCGACGGCAAGACGACGCCGACGGCATGGGCCTACGACGGCTCGGCATGGGCCTGCATAGCAGAGTCGACGCCGATGAATGCCGAGGGTATCGCGGTGTTCCCCTACTACTGCTGCAAGAACGACACCAACACGTGGGTGGCAAGCTCCAAGTCGGTGCTCGTGGCGATGGGCGGACTGACTAACGAGAACACAATCATACGCAAGGTCTACATAAGCTATGACCTGGGCTTCAACTGGAGCGAGGCACCACAGACGATGCAGCTGCCGACACTGCTGCCGTCGCTGTACAACGCCGACGTCATCATAGGCACGACGGTGACCAACGAGTCGCGCGCCGTGCGCCCCATCACCGAGTGGGACACGCCGTACATCTATATCTATGGCGGCATCGACTCACACAGGGTGCTGAACACCAACGTCTACAAGGGTGCAATCAACAGGCTCAAGTTCAAGCCGCTGCAGTAAACCATCACCATCAAGACCGTGACACTGATGAAATCGTTTAGTACACTCACACTGACTGTCATTGTCAGCCTCGTGGCCCTCATGGCGCCGTCACGCACGGTGGCCCAGGAGGAGAGCTACAAGTTTGACATAGGCGCGGCGCTGGGCATGAGCGGTTACATCGGTGACCTGAACAACTCCAATCCGTTCAAGAGTCCGGGCCTGGCGGCCGACCTGTCGTTCCGCTACCGCTTTGACACGCGCTGGGCAATAGTCACCGCGCTGGGCTACTCGGGGCTGTCGGCCAATTCGGGGCAACTGGGGTCGGCACTGCCGGGCGACCTTGAGTACAGCTTCAAGTCGACGGTAATAGACGTGAGCGAACGGGCTGAGGTCAACTTCTTTGCGTTCGGGCAGGGCGAAAGCTACAAGAAACTACGCCGCTGGACGCCCTACATGTCGGTAGGCATCGGTGTGCTCATGGCGAGCTGTGACGGCTCGACCCACACGGCGTTCACGATACCGATGTCGTTAGGTGTAAAATACAAGCTGAAAGAACGTATCAACGTGGGCATGGAGTTCACGATGACAAAGGCTTTCAACGACCACATAGACGGCGACATAGCCGACCTGTACCAGATCAAGAGCTCGTTCATGAAGAACACCGACTGGTACTCACAGTTAGCGCTCACAATTAGTTATGAATTCGGCCTCAGGTGCCCAACATGCCACTACTATGACTGATAACAGCATACAATATTGCATCGATCACGATATAGACCCTGCCCGCAGGCCCCGCCACGTAGCGATAATCATGGACGGCAACGGCCGCTGGGCCATTGCGCGTAACCTGCCGCGCCACCAGGGGCACATAGAGGGTGTGAACACCGTGCGCCGCATCACCGAGGAGTGCTCGCGTCTGGGTATAGGCTACCTGACGCTATACACATTCTCGACCGAGAACTGGAACCGCCCGGCCGATGAGGTCGACGCCCTCATGGAGCTGATAAGCATAGCCATAGAGCGCGAGACCCCCGACCTGATCAAGAATAACGTGCGCCTGACGATGATAGGCGACATAGAGCGTCTGCCCGACGAGCCGCGCCGCCGTCTCGAGGGCTGTTTCGAGGCAACGTCACACTGCAACGGCCTGACGCTGTGTCTGGCCCTGAGCTACTCGGCCCGCTGGGAGATAACCCGCGCCGCCCGTCGCCTCGCCGCGCTCGCGGCAAAGGGTGAACTGACACCCGACGAGATAACCGACGACACGGTGGCCGCCAACCTCACCACGGCCGGGATACCCGACCCCGACCTGCTGATACGCACGGGCGGCGACTGCCGCGTGAGCAACTACCTGCTGTGGCAGATAGCC
The DNA here is from genome assembly GCA_947175245.1 of uncultured Bacteroidales bacterium. Taxonomy (GTDB): domain Bacteria; phylum Bacteroidota; class Bacteroidia; order Bacteroidales; family Muribaculaceae; genus JAAVFS01. The sequence continues at coordinate 22,034 of CAMWLW010000020.1, read as the reverse complement.
TACAGTGAGCTGAATTTCACCGATACCTACTGGCCCGACTACTCGGCCGAGGATCTGAGGCAGGCCCTGCGCCGGTATGCCGGGAGCGAACGCCGGTATGGCATGACGAGCGAACAGATTCAGGGAGCTGACAGTCCGCCCAAGGAATAACGTCACACAACCGACACCAATATCATCACAACAAACCGAATCAATTATCCCACATATATTTATCATGCGTTTTAAGATATTACTCATCATCTCACTTATAGCAAGCTCGTTAACAGCAACGGCACAGGCCGTCACCGACACCGTCTACAACCCGGCGGTGATCTTTAACGGCATACCCCGCAACTATGAGCTGGCAGGTATCACTGTCACAGGTGCCGAGAACTACGAGGACTTCATTGTCATAGGTTACACCGGCCTGAAGGTGGGACAGCGCATAGACATACCGGGCAATGACATCAACCAGGCCGTACGCCGACTGATGAAGCAGAGCCTGTTTGCCCAGGCCCAGATCAAGGTCGAGAAGATTGCCGACGGCAAGGTGTGGCTCGAGATTGCCGTGCGTCCGCAGCCGCGCATATCGGAGGTGAAATACAACGGCATGAAGAAAGGTGAACGCGACGATATCCAGAAGATGCTACAGCTCATGAAGGGCAGCAACATCAACCAGAATATCATAAACCGCGCGACGGCCATCGTGAAGAAATACTATGGCGACAAGGGATTTGGCAACGCCGACGTGAATATCACGCTGGAGGATGACCTGTCGGCCAAGAACCAGGTGATAGTCAATATCAACGTCGACAAGCACGACAAGGTGAAGGTGCACAAAATCTATATCGACGGCAACGAGGTGATGAGCGACAACGCCCTGCAGCGCGTCATGAAGAAGACCAACGAGAACGGCAAGCTGCTCAACCTGTTCCGTCAGAAGAAGTTTGTACAGAACGACTACCGCGACGACCTCACCCGCATACTCGACAAGTATAACGAGAAGGGCTACCGCGACGCTAAAATCGTAGCCGACAGCGTCGTACCCTACAACGAAAAGAGTGTCGACGTGTACATCACCATCGATGAGGGTCAGAAATACTACATCAGCGGCATCGACTGGGTGGGTAACACCATCTATCCGACCGACCGCCTGCAGGAGATACTGGGCATACAGCCTGGCGAGGTGTACAACCAGAAGCTTCTTGAAAAACGCCTCACGACCGACGATGACGCTGTGGCCAACTACTATATGGACAACGGCTACCTGTTCTATAACATCGTGCCGATTGAGCGCAATGTCAAGGGTGACTCGGTTGAACTGGAGATGCGCATGATGGAGGGCCCGCAGGCCCGCATCAACAAGGTGGTGATCAACGGTAACGACCGCCTGTATGAAAAGGTGATACGCCGTGAGTTGCGCGTGCGTCCGGGCGAGCTCTTCAGCAAGAGCGACCTGATGCGTTCTTACCGCGAAATCGCCCAGATGGGTCACTTCAACCCCGAGACAATCGGTATAGACCCGCAGCCTAACGCCGAGAACGGCACGGTCGACATCCTGTTCAACCTCGAGTCGAAGGCCAATGACCAGATTGAGTTCTCGATGGGTTGGGGCCAGACGGGCGTTATCGGTAAGCTGGCGCTGAAGTTCACCAACTTCTCGATCAAGAACCTGTTCAACCCCAGTTCATACAAGGGTCTGCTGCCTCAGGGCGAGGGCCAGACGTTCACGATCAGCGCCCAGACCAACGCGCGCTACTATCAGGCCTACTCGGTGTCGTTCCTCGACCCGTGGTTCGGCGGCAAGCGCCCCAACTCGCTGCAGGTATCGGCCTACTACTCGCGCCAGACAGGTATCAACTCGTCGTACTACTCGAGCAACTACTATAACCCCTACATGTATGGCGGTTATGGCTACGGGTACGGTTACGGCTCGAGCTACTACAACGACTACTATCAGAATTCATACGAGAACGCATACGACCCCAACAAGCTGCTGCAGCTGGCCGGCATCACGGTGGGTCTGGGTAAGCGTCTGAGCTGGCCCGATGACTATTTCACGCTCACGACCGAGCTGTCATACAACTGGTACTACCTCAAGAACTGGGACTACCTGTACTACATGAACAACGGTACGTCGAACGCGCTGGTGCTGGGTCTGACACTGGCCCGCACATCGATCGACAACCCGCTGTACACGCGCCGCGGCTCGTCGTTCTCGATCAACTTCTCGCTGACACCGCCTGCATCGCTCTTCGGCAAGAAGAACTGGAAGAAACTGAGCCAGGAGAACACCGTGGAGTCGAAGAAGCAGCTGTACAACTGGATCGAGTACTGGAAACTGCGCTTCAAGTCGCGCACGTACACCCCGCTCAACAACGCCGAGACCTACACGCTGGTGCTCATGACCCGTGCTGACTTCGGTCTGTTAGGCAGCTACAACAAGTACCTGAAGTCGCCTTTCGAGACGTTCTATGTGGGCGGTGACGGTATGTCGGGCTCTTACACATACGCGACCGAGACCATAGCCCTGCGCGGTTATGAGAACGGTGCTCTCACGCCGTGGGGCCGCGAGGGTTATGCCTACACACGCCTGGGCGCCGAGCTCCACTTCCCGTTCATGCTCCAGACATCGACCACTATCTACGGTCTGGCATTCGTGGAGGGTGGTAACGCGTGGACGTCGGTCAAGGATTTCTCGCCGTTCGACCTCAAGCGCAGTGCCGGTGTCGGTGTACGTATCTTCCTGCCGATGGTGGGTATGATGGGTATCGACTGGGCCTATGGCTTTGACACGGTCTACGGTATCAAGGGCGGCAGTCACTTCCACTTCATTCTCGGACAAGAGTTCTAAACCTTTTGACCCCTCGGTTGTCTAATATATATGACACATACAAAACATTCAGATATTGAAAGATAACCGAACCTTACAAAAAATCTTAACCAAAATGAAAAAGATATTATTAACACTCGCCGTGGCGATAGCCGCCACCATTGGAGCAGCCGCTCAGAAGTTCGCACTGGTCGACATGGAATATATCATGAAAAATATCCCTGCCTACGAGATGGCCAATGAGCAGCTGAACCAGCTGTCACAGCGCTACCAGCGTGAAATTGAAGTGGCAAATAACGAGGCATCAGAGCTTTACCAGAAATACTTGCAGGACAAGGTGTTCCTCACCGCCGAGCAGGTCAAGGCCCGCGAGCAGGAGGTGGTTGACAAAGAGACAGCCGCTACAAAACTGCGTTACAAATACTTCGGCCCCGACGGCGAGCTCGAGAAGAAGCGCCAGTCGCTGCTCAAGCCCGTTCAGGACGATGTCTACAATGCGATAAAGAAGCTGGCCGAGGAAAAGGGCTACCAGATGATTATGGACCGGGCAAGCTCGTCGGACATAGTTTTTGCATCGCCGCGCATAGATATATCGAACGAGGTGCTCGCCAAGTTAGGATATTCCAACTAAAAAAACTACCTTTGCAACTATAAATAGAAATAAATAACCAAAAAAATACAAATTAAACATCATGATTAAGAAATTCCTTCTTGCCATTTGCGTGGCAATTCCCGCTCTTGTGAGCGCCCAGACTGTAAAATTCGGTACCGTGGACGTTGAGCCCATCATCACCGGCATGCCCGAGTATGCCCAGGCCAACACTCAGATTCAGGAGGCCAGCGCCAAATATCAGTCAGAGTACAAGACCCTCCAGGACGAGATGAACAAGAAGATGGCCGAGTTCCAGCAGCTGTCACAGGATCCCAACACTCCCCAGTCGATCAAAGACCGCCGCATACAGGAAATCCAGGAGATGGACGAGCGCGCTCAGCAGTTCCGTGCTACCGCCCAGCAGGATCTCGAGAACCAGAACGCACAGCTGATGCAGCCCATCCAGGAGAAGATGATCAACGCCATCAAACAGGTAGGCGCTGAGAACGGCTTCACCATGATCTTCCCCGTAGGTGCAGCTATCTATGAGAGCACTGACGTTGTTGACGTCACCCCCCTCGTGAAAGCCAAACTTGGCATCCAGTAATAGCCGGCCGCACGGCCTAAGTCAAGCCGTCACAGCCAACCCCATAGCGCCCCGCACTGAGTCACCGACTCCCTGCGGGGCGTTAAAATATCTCTACTACAGTATGATGTCAGAAAAAGAAATGATTGAACAAAGCGAGCGCTTGGACAAGGCTCTTAAAGAGTCATTTATGAAGATGCTTGAATATAAAAAGAAATTAGGACTGACGATAGTCACATGTGATAAGAACGGACGTCCGATAGAGATTTCAGCAGAAGAAGCTGAAAGAATGGTTGCTGAACGACTTGGCAAATGAATAACCACATATTCATGAGCCAAAGGAAAAGGTGAAACGATGACGCGCAGGCAGTTAGGGATGTCGCTAAGTGCCTGCGCGTGATGTGTTTTATGGATGATTATTTGAGGGTGTCGTAGTGTTCGTCGGTGACGGGCTCGAGCCAGACGTTGGCGGTATCGGTGCCCGGGATTTCGAACGCAAGGTGGGCAAACCAGCTGTCGGCGGCGGCACCGTGCCAATGCTTAACGTTGGCGGGGATGTGGATGACGGTGCCGGGCAGTATCTCGACGGCGGGCTTGCCTTCTTCCTGATACCAGCCTCGTCCGGCCACTCCCACGAGCATCTGGCCGCCGCCGGTGGTGGCACGGTGTATGTGCCAGTTATTGCGGCAACGGGGCTCGAACGTGACGTTGAAGAAGGGTATCTGATCGGTCGATACGGGGGCGAGGTAGCTGTTGCCGATGAAATACTGAGCATAGGCTGTGTTGGGCTCGCCGATGGGGAATATCATCTGACGCTGGAACGCGGCGCGCGCGTCGTCGCCTGTGATATCGTCGGCCCATACTTCCTTGGCGAGACGGAAGGCTGCCCAGGCTTTAGGCCACCCGGCATAGAAAGCGATGTGGGTGATAATCTCGGCGGCCTCGGTGCGTGTGATGCCGTTGCGGCGTGCCTCATCGAGGTGGTAACGCAGTGAGCTGTCGGTGATGCCCTGACTGATGAGTGAGGTGATAGTGACGAGGCTGCGGTCACGCAGCGACAGCAGGTCGTTGCGGCTCCATACCTCGCCGAAGAGGATGTCGTCGTTGAGATGAGCAAATTCGGGGGCGAACTCGCCGAGGGCGTCGCGTCCGGCTGTCTGAACTATTTTTTGCTGTGCCATGATGTTGGGGGTTAGTGTTGCTGACAATATCAGCGTGATTATTAGATGTTTCATGCAGGTCGAGGGGTTAATGTGAGATTTATGCAAAGATAGTGATTTCCCGACACCCGATTAATTTTTTAGGGGATTTTAACTCGGCGTTGATTTTTTGAGTAATTTTGCAACATGAACTGGTTTGAAAGCCTCTTTTTGGAACAGTCACCGCTGCAGGCGGTGTGCGTGATATCGGTGATTATCGCTGTAGGTCTCGGTTTGGGCAAAATCAAGGTCTGGGGCATATCGCTCGGAGTCACGTTTGTGTTTTTCACGGGTATCATGGCGGGGCACATAGGTCTGGCCATTGACTCGAATATGCTGAAGTATGCCGAGGACTTCGGTCTGATGCTGTTCATATATGAACTGGGACTGAAAGTCGGGCCGGGCTTTTTCAGTTCATTCCGCACGGGCGGTCTGCAGCTCAACATCATGGGGCTGGGACTCGTATTGCTGGGCACGGGCCTGGCTGTGGCACTGAGCTACGGGCTGGGCATCAGGATGGCTGACATGGTGGGCATAATCAGCGGCGCGACAACCAACACGCCGTCGCTGGGCGCGGCCCAACAGGCGCTGAACCAGCTGGGTGTCGAGGCCGACGGCGCGGCGCTGAGCTGTGCGGTCACCTATCCGCTCGGTGTGGTGGGTGTGATACTTGCATTTGTGGTCGTCAGGAAATTCTTTGCCCGCAAAGAGGACATGGTATCGCGCTCTCAGGCCGACGTCGACCACACGTATGTGGCTGAGTTCAAGGTGACCAATCCGGCCGTAGCCGGTCTGACAATAGGCCAGGCTCACAAACTGGTGGGTGCCGATTTCGTCATATCGCGCAAATGGCACGGTGACCAGGTGTCAATACCGGGCCCCGAGGACAAGCTCGAGGCCGATGACCGCGTGCTCGCCATCACCAACGACGGTGACCTGCAGAAACTGACTGTGCTGTTCGGAGAGATGACCGACACTGACTGGAACCGCCCGAACATCGACTGGGACAATGTCGACAAAAATCTGATATCGAGAACCATCACCGTGAGCAAGCCGGCCCTGAACGGACGCCGACTGGGTTCGCTGAAACTGCGCAACCACTATGGCATCAACATCTCGCGCGTGACGCGTTCGGGTGTGAGGCTGTTGGCGACTCCGAGCCTTATTCTGCAACTGGGCGACCGCCTGACTATAGTCGGAGAGACCGACGCCGTGAACCGTGTGGAGGGCCTTGTAGGCAACTCGGTGTCTGACCTCAAAGACCCGAATCTGGCCGCCATCTTCATAGGCCTGGTGCTGTCACTGATTGTCGGCTCGATACCTATAAGCATACCCGGCATCTCGGTGCCGATTAAACTTGGTCTGGCCGGCGGCCCGATAGTGGTGGGCATACTGATAGGCCGCTTCGGCCCGCGGTTCCACATGGTAACCTACACGACGCGCAGTGCCAACCTGATGTTGCGCGGCATAGGCCTGTCGCTGTTCCTGGCGTGTCTGGGTCTTGAATCGGGCGCGAAATTCCTCGACACGATAATGCGTGCCGACGGGCTGCTGTGGATTGGTACGGGCTTCATGATCACCATCATACCGTCGCTGCTCATGACGGTCGTGTCGATGAGATGGTGGAAGTTCGACTTCGCGACGGCGGCCGGCATGGTGAGCGGCGCGATGGCCAACCCGATGTCGCTATCATACGCCAACGACACGCTGCACAACGACGACGCGTCGGTAGCCTACGCCACGACCTATCCGCTGGCTATGTTCGCCCGCGTGGTGATAGCCCAGCTACTCGTCATCTGCTTCGTATAAACAAGTGATATAAGGCATCTAACGCGATTACTGATATTATGGTAATAAGTGAGTTTGAGAATAAATTACAACAATTAGCAACGCAATTCAAGAACGATGAAAAGAGGATTACGGATAAACAATTCGTATATTCTCAGGCTGAGACTCTTACCTCAAAAAAGATTACGGAGGTACTTAATTTAGGGTCTAAAGCTATAATATTTCTTTTAGACGAGTTGTCTACTGTTGATGGATGTGAAAAAATTAATGATTTACTTGTAAAAGAAAGCGATAAAGCTAATATTGAAGTTTCTACCGAAGATGGAAGATTGGACATAGTTTTACACATAGGTAATGATAAAATTATTATTGAGAATAAAATTCATGCAAATGACCAGCAAAAACAAATCGCACGATATACAAAACATTCTTCATGGCTATTTTATCTCACCAGGTTCGGGCACATACCATCAGCAGATTCAAGTCAATCATTGATACATGGGAAAGATTACTTTTGCATTTCCTATTATGAACATATATATAAATGGCTTGAGCGTCTAATGGCCGAGAAACTTGATGAAGAAAGTACTAATAAAATTTTTGATTTGTGGATGTGGGTGCGCTTGAATGTAAAAGGGTATCCGGAATTTTTTGAATTAATTCATAATAATAGAGTTTATATAGACCGGGGCAGTTCTGAAACACGAAGATTAATCTGGCAGGGATATCAAATAGCTGATGAAACAAGAAAAAATGAGGCTAATGAGGGGATTAAACGTTTTTGTAAATATATTGTCTGGTCAAAGTTAATTCCGCGACTCAGAGAAATAGCACAATTCAGTGATTGCGAATTAGTCTTTGACCATAAATTTGAATTTGCCACATGCGGAGGTACACTCAAATTCATGCATCAAGGTAAAATGATAGCGGAATTGTCTCTTAATAGTAATAATTCAAACGGACTATGGAACGGAGTCTGCTTTAAAGGTAAATTGCTCGAGAAATCAAAGTGGGACTTTGAGACACTGTTAGGATATGACTCTCAGAGCGGACTGCTTGAAGAAATTGAATCGTGTATATACCAATAAAAGTTAATATCGTTGCGGGTTATACATTTTAGTATTGACGGGTCAAAGATATTATCAGACGGATTATCAAGCCACGGCTCATCAATTGATTTTAATATGAAATCAGTATTTGGGCTATATATGTCAGCGCATTGATGACGATCTAACCTAACTTGATATTCTCGACATATTTCTAACGCCATCGGCATAAAATCCTGCTTAATTATATAGTCATTGCTGATATTATCATAAGTAAAAACATCGTGTTTAAGCATAGCCTTAAGCCGGTTTTCAAGTGTAGGTAATGAAACGGTAAATTCAGGATATTGTTTCAGGCCAATAATACTACCATATCCCATAATGCGAACATTATGCTTATCCTCGATCATTCCATCCTTGTATTCTATGTCAGAAGAAATTAGCCCTAAACCTTGACAATTTCTATAATATTGTTGCCAAAAAATTTCATCATGTCCATGTCTATGGCCAACATCGTGGGCAATTTCATGACCTATAAGTGCAATAAATCCAGCGTATGATCGAGTAAAACTCTTCCATGATATCTCGATACAACTATTAGAATAGTGGCGAGCTAAATATCTACCATAAGCATGGTGGACAACATAATCATAACGATTTGAGGTGAGATATTCAGGCCCGTATAATTTTCGGCAACATGCCGCGATGGCTTCTCGACCAAACCTATTAGCTGAAATGAATAAATTCAATATCTTCTCAGGACTCGTCCTCTTTATATCGGCCTCTCGTGTCTCAGACACAAAAGCAGTTGTTGCATCGATGGTTTCTTTCAGAGAGTTATATTTTACAATCATTGATTATCTTGTTACTTTGGTTAGTGGAAAATATCTATTTCTTCAGAGCTGCACAACGGTTTCCATTCAACAATGTTGCTGACTGTGGCGAGGCCTCCGTCTACCCCATCATGAACGGTGTAGTCCTCGTAGTCATACCCCTCACAAGTAATGCTAATAGTTGCTGTATCGGGCGCATCGACATTCACAAACACCTCCACACCAAACATTTCAAACAGCTCGCCGAGTTTATCGCAAAACTCCCCGGCTGTGTGAATGTTGTGCCCGGCAATCAACTTTGTAAAATATGCGTGCCGCCTGCGCATCAGTTCGATTGATTGTTCCATTTTCTTCTCACTTAATCTATGGTATTATTGTTATCAATAATATCATCTATATCAATTGTGTAGTTGTATAAATCGTATTTGACTTTATTCAGGATTTGGCCAGTCTCTATATTGACTTTCTTTGATTCTAATAGAAAACCAAACGACCCGAAAACATTTGGACTTACTTCAATCCGATCGTTCTCTCCTATGATTTCCATTTCGTACACTTCGACTCCTTCGTAAGAATCAACTATCGGATGCAGAATTTTTAGTAGGATGCGGTTATCAAGGAATTGTGAGTCGGGAGAAAGCATCTTTATCAAATCGCCTGCAATGTCTTTGAAACCAGCAATATCAGTTATCTTTAGGGCTTCAATATAACTTCTTATACTATCGCGACATTTATTAAGGAATTCAAGAACGGTTTTTGGGGGAATTTGTGATGTGTCTACTGACCAATCCCATGGACGGGGGCAAAAATCAACGTTTTCAGCAATGATCTTTATTGCCTTTGCAAGCATCCTTTGTTCTTCGCGGAACAACATGCCTTGTTTATAATCTTCCAGTGATGGCACTATGATTTTATCGTAAATATCATAACAAATTTCAATTATAATTCTATCCCTTTTATTCATCCATTCATCAAAGTCATCTATGGTAATGTGATAATGAATAAATTGCAAATAGAAAGCAGCCTTCAATATCCTAAGCGCGGCCAGCAGTGTGCTTGTCGGGTCGTTCGTCATATTATCGAGTCTTGATAAGGCCAATAAAAGAGCTAATCATCCCAACCTGTTATTTCTTTAGCGAGAATACCAAACAGGAGTTTTAAGGCCTTTTTCCCACGATTATCGGGATATTTGTTTAGGGTAGCTATATCAATAAGTCTGCAACAAAGCTGCATCCTATCGGCATCGTGTTCACGCCCGGCATGATCGGCATAGCCACGCATGAACCCGATATTATACTCAATAGCACGTTTCAATACCAATAAAATGTCTCTCCAGTCGCCCGGTGAAATGCGATCTAATGTACTCTTCCAAAAACGTTTGTTTTTTTGTTCCAGACTCTCATCTTTAATATCCGCGCAAGGATCTTTTTTATAAAGGTGAGCTGAGAGATACTCACTGAGGCGCGATGGATCACCACTTGTAATAATTTCCAAATAATGATGAAGGTCGTCGTCATGCTCTTTTGAAGTCATGAAAGTATGAAATGAAGCCCAATAAACTAAAATCGCTGCAACTTCATTAGACTTAATTTCCATCACTTCGCTGTCTTCGTCTATAGATATTTTCTTATCAATGAGATACTCGGGAGAATCATTCATACCTAACGGTTGTCGGCCCCGGGTAAGAATAAATTCCAAGCGCTGAAACTTAATTTCATCTAATCGGGGATTGAAGGGTAGCTCTTTCAGTTTGTCATAATACTGTGCGTACACCGGTTTTATCTCCTCTGATTCTTCATAAATTTCGACTATCGCCGGCCAGACCTCTTCAAAGTCATTCTCCTCAATATAATTTCTAAAAGTTTTCATAATATATATAACTGAGCTGTTGTGTATCAGACTATCGTTTCATGGTGCCAAAATTAGTATCGAGGTGTCACAAATCGTGATACACCTTAGCTCATTTTATGTTTTTTGAAAAAAAATACTAAAGCTGCCAAAATTGGCAGCTTCAGTAAATGACATTTTTATAATGTGAATTTCGAGGGGAGGGGCAACCTATACAGGTTAGAGGCGGGGGGCGAGGAAGTAGAGGCCGAACGAGACGCCGACGTTCCAGTTGCGGGCCGGGTAGCTCTGGTAGTTGCCGTAGACGCTGATGGTGGCGAACGGCAGGGTGTAGGCGGCCGAGAGCTCGCAGTAGGCAAAGCGCTTGCTGAAGTATCGCCCGTAGTAGGCGGCGCCGTCGACAGGGTCAAGCAGTATACGCCTGACGGGCTGGAAGATGTGGAAGTTACCCCTGACTTGCAGATTATCGTTGATTATCCACACGGGCACGGCGCCGAGCGCGATGTATGAGTTGGCTCTGAACGCCGGGTTGAAGCTGTTATCGGCTGCCGGTGTCGGCGTGAAGGCGGGAGCGTTGACTATGGTGGCGTTGTAATTGTCGAGGCAACCGCGGGTGCTGTATAGGGCGTCGAGCTCGCCTCCGAGGCTGAAGTGCCGTGACAGGCGCGTGTAGCCTTTCACCTTGGCGTGAGCCTCGAACCAGTCGATGTGGCTGTCGTGGTCGGCATAGGTCTTTATGCCCGAATTGTAGTGGTACCTGCCGGTGTTGTATGAGCCCAGGATGCGGCTGTAAATGCCGTTGGTGGGCGCCGTGAGGTTGTCAAGGGTCGATGACTCGAACAGGGCGCGGGCCTGGGCTATGTTGATGCGTGTGTAGTCGCGGTCGGGATGATCGAAGTTGAAGGCACCGTTGCGGTAGAAGCGGTTGAGCATCGTGCCGCCGCCGGCATCGATCGTGGCAACGGCACTGCGTCCCACAGCCATGCTGTAGCGCAGGCGGCCGAAGCCCTCGGTGCGGGTAATGAACGTGGGCACGGAGGCATCGAAGAAGAATTTGTCGCTCTCAAAGTACTTACGCCGCGAAATGACGCCCTGCAGCGACAGCGCGGTGGGAATGTGAGAGGGGAGCACAAAGCGCGTGTTGAGGGCGGCGGCCATGTAGCTCTGGCCTATCCAGCCGTCAATGGCGACATCCATTGTCTTGAGCGACATGGAGGTGTAGCGGCCGGTGACAAAAATCATGCTGTTGGACGATGATGTGATGTAGCCACCGACGCCGACGGTAAAGTTGTTGCGCACATTGGCCTGAAGATTGAGCCTGAACAGGCCGGTGGTGTCGTTGTAGACGGCCGTGGGGAACAGATCCTTGAGCTTGCCCGACGTGATGGCGTGGTAGTAGGAGAGGCGGGCCGAAGTGACATCGATTGTGTCACGGCGGTTGTGGGTGAACAGGTAGTCGATGTACCGGTTCTCGGCCGGCGTGCCTCCGCTCACCCCGACGCGGTCAAAACGCAGGTAGGGAGTGGCCGACTTGAACACCCGGCGACGCAGCGTGCGCGCCGTCATGGGGTCGCGGCTGGCGATGCGGCCCTTGATCGAATCGATCATTGCCATAGCGTGGCTGTAGCCTATGTCATATATCTGACGGGCGGCCGGGAAGTCGAGCAGCGAGAAACGGTCGAGGTTGATGCGTATCTTGATGCCCTCGTCGGCCGGGAGGTCATAGTCGTTGTTCTGGATGACCATCTCCTCGATCTGGTTGACGAGGTCGCGGGCGTTGGCGGGGTCGGTGGTGCCATGCACGTCGACTCCTATCATGATGTCGGGGGCGAACTCAGAGCGCATCACGTCGACCGGGAAGTTGTCATAGATACCGCCGTCATACAGCAGCACGCTATCTATCTCAATAGGCTGAAAGACAACCGGGAAGCTCATCGACGCACGTATGGCGTCGCCGAGCTGTCCGCGTGACATGACGACCTTGTGCTTGTTCTTCACGTCGGAAGCCACACAGCGGAACGGCACGAACAGATTGTCGAAGTCGCCGCCACACTGGGCCGTATAGGTGGCAAAGAGATCCATGAACGCGAAGTTCATGGGCAGCGGCGATATGAGGCTCGCCGGCGAGCGTGTCACCGTGGTGTCGCTCTTGGCGACAGGGAATGTGGCCATTACCGGCGTCGGCTCGTCCTTGGCAAAGTAGTAGACGAGGTTCTGATCGATACGGCCGGTCGACCAGTAGGAAAAGTCGCGCGACAGGATGAGGTCGAGCATCTCGTCGGGGGTGTAACCTGAGGCATAGAGACCACCGACAATCGAGCCCATCGACGTACCGGCTATATAGTCAATCGGGATGTCGTTATCTTCCAACGCCTTGATGACGCCGATGTGGGCGATACCCTTGGCGCCGCCGCCACTCAGAACGAGACCTACCGACTGGTGAGTGCTGACCGAATCGGCCAAAAAAGAAGTTGCCGCCCGCGTCACGGACGCAAGCAGCAACAATATTCCGGTAACGAACAGTCTGGTCATAATCAACGTGACGCACGTTTGCGCTCGAGCTCGTCAAGAATAATCTTGCGCAGGCGTATGTGGTGGGGGGTAACCTCAACATATTCGTCTTCCTTGATATACTCGAGAGCCTCCTCGAGACTGAACACGACGGGGGGCACGATGCGGGCCTTGTCGTCGGCGCCCGAGGCACGCATGTTGGTGAGTTTCTTTGACTTGGTGACGTTGACGACGATGTCGTTGTCCTTGGCGTTCTCACCGACTACCTGACCGGCATAGACATCTTCCTGGGGGAAGATGAAGAAGCGGCCGCGATCCTGCAGCTTGTCGATGGCATAGGCGAAGGCGGTGCCGGCCTCCATAGCTATGAGCGAACCGTTGGTGCGGCGCTCGATGTCGCCCTTCCATGGCTGATACTCGAGGAAACGGTGGGCCATGATGGCCTCGCCGGCCGAGGCTGTGAGGACGTTGTTGCGCAGGCCTATGATGCCTCGCGAGGGTATCTGGAACTCCATGTGCGAGCGGTCGCCCTGTGATGTCATCGATACGAGGTCGCCCTTGCGGCGGGTCACCATGTCGATCATCTTGGAGGCATACTCCTCGGTGACGTTGATTGTGAGCAGCTCGACAGGCTCGCACTTGACGCCATCAATCTCCTTGACAAGCACCTGGGGCTGACCCACCTGAAGCTCGTAGCCCTCGCGGCGCATGGTCTCGATGAGCACCGACAGGTGCAGCACACCGCGGCCGTAGACTGTCCAGACGTCCTGATGGTCGTCCTTGACAACGCGCAGGGCGAGGTTGCGGTCGAGCTCGCGTGTGAGTCGGTCGCCGATGTGGCGCGAGGTGACATACTTGCCGTCGCGGCCAAAGAACGGGCTGTCGTTGATGGTGAATGTCATCGACATGGTGGGCTCGTCGATAGCTATGCGGGGCAGCGGCTCGGGGTTGTTGATGTCGGCCACGGTGTCGCCTATCTCGAAGCCCTCGATGCCGACCAGGGCGCAGATGTCGCCGCTGCTGACGCTCTCGACGCGCTTGCGGCCCATGCCCTCAAAGACATGCAGCTCCTTGATGCGCTGGCGGGTCGTGGTGCCGTCTTTCTTGCACAGGGCTATATCCATGCCCTCGCGCAGCGTACCGCGGTGAACGCGGCCCACGGCGATACGGCCCACGTAGCTCGAGTAGTCGAGCGAGGTGATGAGCATCTGGGCATCGCCCTCGAGAGTCTCGGGGGCAGGTATATAGTCGATGATGGCATCGAGCACGGGGAGGATGTTGTCGGTGGGCTTGGTCCAGTCGGTGCTCATCCAGCCATTCTTGGCCGAGCCATAGATGGTGGGGAAATCGAGCTGATCCTCGGTGGCATCGAGGCTGAACATCAGGTCAAACACCATCTCCTGCACCTCGTCGGGGCGGCAGTTGGGCTTGTCGACCTTGTTGATGACGACAACGGGCTTGAGGCCCATCTGAATGGCTTTCTGAAGCACGAAACGGGTCTGAGGCATCGGGCCCTCGAAAGCGTCGACAAGCAGCAGACAGCCGTCGGCCATGTTGAGCACGCGCTCGACCTCGCCGCCGAAGTCGGCGTGTCCCGGAGTGTCGATTATATTGATTTTGGTATCTTTATAATTGATCGATACGTTTTTAGACAAGATTGTAATACCGCGCTCGCGCTCGAGATCATTGTTGTCGAGAATGAGCTCACCGGTCGACTGATTGTCACGAAAAAGATGTCCTGCCAGCAACATCTTGTCAACAAGAGTTGTCTTGCCGTGGTCAACGTGGGCAATTATGGCAATATTTCTGATGTTCTGCATATAACTTTGTGTTTTCAGGGCGCAAAGTTACACATAATTTGCGATATTTTATCTAATTTTGTAGTCCCAACACAATAATTTATTATGACCCGAGTCACAAAACATATTTTAATGGCGCTGATAATAGGCATGTTCGCCGGTGTGACGGCCATGTCGCGCGAGCTGCCTGTCACGATGGTAGGCAACCGCGAGTGCTATGTCTATGATGTAAAAAAGGGAGAGAACATATATGACGTGTCACGCGCCCTGGGAATACCCACGGTCGAGATCACTCGCTATAACCCGTCGGCGGCCGACGGCCTGCGGGCCGGCATGAGACTGTACATCCCGGTGGCTATAGTCGACTGCAACAACGGGAACGCCGCCCGTGCCGACGCCACGCCACAGCATGCCGGGACAGCCGTCAGCGTGCCCGCCGCACGCACATCGGCACCGGCCGGTAGCGTCGCTCCCGACGGCGCGTCGACCTACACGGTCGGTAAGAACGAGTCGCTATACGGCATCAGCAACAAACTGGATATACCGATGGAGGAGCTCATTGCCATGAATCCGTCGGCCGAATATGGCGTCAAGGCCGGCGACGTGCTGGTAATCAAGCGCAACGGCTCAGCCGCCGGGACTGAGGACACGGCTGCAAGCGAGCCATCGTTCATACCCGAGCAGGAGATAAACTACTCGCTCATTCCGAGCGAACAGCGCCTGTCGCAGTATGTCGTAAAGGTATCGGACATCGACGATGACATGCCTGTCGACACGGTCAACATGGCTGTGATGCTGCCGCTGATGCTCAACAACGAGCAGGCACCCAAGACGTCACAGCTGTTCGTCGAGTTCTACAAGGGAATGCTGCTGGCGGCCGACTCGCTGAAAAGCCAGAGGGGGCACTACATTAATATATATGCCTACGACACCGAGGGGTCGGCCGAGACTGTCGAGTCGATAATGCGCCGCCCCGAGATCGGCTCGATGAGTCTGATCATAGGCCCCGACAACGAGAGCCACCTGAACCTCATTGCCGATCAGATGCCGTCGTCGGCGACGCTCTACAACACGTTCAACGTCAGGAGCGACCTGTACCGGGCAAAGTCAAACGTGATGCAGGCCAACATACCCCACTCGCCGATGCTCAACAAGGCTGTGAATACATTTCTCGAAATGTACGAGGCCTACACGCCGGTGTTCCTGTCGCGCATCGACGGCGCGGCCGACAAGGATGCGTTCACGTCGTTGCTCAAGTCGCGGCTTGACAGCATCGGGACCGAGTACCGCAACATAACCTTCCGCAACCTGTTGTCTCACAACGACGTCGACACGCTGGCCGAGGGCCGCAACTATGTGTTCGTACCCGTCTCGGGCGCGCGTGCCGAGTTTGCCAAGATAAGCGAGTCAATCCACCGTCTGGGAGAGTCACGGCCCGGTAACTCGATACGCATATTCGGCTACCCCGACTGGATAACCTTCCGCGGCGAGTACCTGTCGCGGCTGTCACAGTTGGAGGCAACGATCTACTCGCGTTTCTATGCCGACGTCAAGGATGAGGCCACGGCCGAGGTGATGAGACGTTACCGCGATATGTATGGCTGTGACATGCTCGACGCCGCGCCGGTTCAGGGTCTGCTGGGCTTTGACACGGGCATGTATCTGATGGGGCTGTTGAAAGAGTATGGCGCCGAATGGGCCGCACACCCTGGCAGCTACACCGGCCTGCAGAGCGTGATGAACTTCGGCCGCGACAACAGCGCGGGCTATGTGAACGGCGCGCTGATGATAGTGACATTCACTCCCGGCGGCAATGCCATTAAAACCACGATTGAATGATGACGCGACGCATACTGCTGATACTGACCGTGGTGCTGACAGCCACAGTGCAGGGACTCAGGGGGCAGACACTCTACAAGCCTCACCTGCACGTGGGCGGCCACGCCGGCGCGACGCTGTCACAACAGTCGTTCAACCCGTCGATCGAGCAGAAGATGCTGCAAGGCATCACTATGGGAGCGTCGGTCACATGGGCCGAGGAGCGCCATGTGGGTCTGCGCGCCGAGGTCAACCTGACCCAGCGCGGCTGGCAGGAAGATTTTACCGACACGCCCGAGTTCAGCTACATCCACCGGCTGACGTATGTCGAGGTGCCGATAATGACCCACATATTCTTTGGCAGCCGCCGGTTCAAAGGCTTCTTCAATCTTGGCCCGCAGCTGTGCTACATGATAGGCGACAACGTCGATGCCAACTTTGACTACCACGACATCAAGTCGATACCCGACTTCCCGACCAGGAACCGCACTACCGAGCAGATGGCGATGGAGGTCACCAACCGATTTGACTACGGCATCTGTGGCGGCGCCGGCATGATGCTGACAATCAAGCGCAAGCACTGCATCACGCTCGAAGGCCGATACTACTATGGACTCGGCAACATCTTCCCGTCGTCAAAGAAAGACTACTTCAACGCCTCGCGCGGCAGCACCATCATGGTAACGCTCGGCTACCAGTTCCGCCTGAAATAAAGCACAATTCACACAATTAGGCTTGTCGGCGGCGAGCGCAAAATACTTTATTTATTACTATCAAGATATTACACCCTATACATCGTCCTCGTCGCCGCTCCCGTCCATGCTGCCAGCACTGCAACGGCTATAAATA
Source organism: uncultured Bacteroidales bacterium (assembly GCA_947175245.1). Lineage (GTDB taxonomy): Bacteria > Bacteroidota > Bacteroidia > Bacteroidales > Muribaculaceae > JAAVFS01. The sequence continues at coordinate 4,353 of CAMWLW010000020.1, read as the reverse complement.
CTACCCTATTCATTCTTTGGTAATTTGTTTATTCAGTAGTAGCATACCACTGAGCTTTTGCCGGGTCAATAAAAAGTCGTCCATTGTGGTATATAAGTGGAATCCAAGGGCCTTCGTATATATGCAAAAAAACTTCATCATCATCGATTGTTACCGTTTTTTGTGTTGGTTTTAGATTGAATACAGGCTTATTATCTATAGAGCAATTTTCACTGAAGTAAAATACTTTTCCTAAGTATTGAGTTTTATACTCAGGTGATATATAAGTACTAAATCTTATTATTACCTGATTGAGGGTATCGTTCATAACGACCTCTCTAAGCTCATCTTCAATGATATCATCAATAGTGGGCAAATCAATATCATCAGATTCAAGATATATACGTTTGTCGGTATATATTATAATACCACTGGGCCAATTCTGGTATTCTGAAAAATCATTTACTTCCGAAAAGTCTATGTACTCTGAAAAGTATCGTTTAAATATCTCTCTTACCGAGTCGCTGGTAACATGTAGGAGTATCTGGTCCATCAATTGACTGTCTACAATCTCCACGTCCCTTACAACTATATCCCTTGGATCACTAATAATAGGATCTTTGGGGGAACTGGCGTAAGCAATAATAGTAATCATTACGACAATAGTCGTATATAGAATTTTTTTCATAATTAATATATCAGTTGAGACGTGATAAATATATGAATGTGTAGATGCCTGGGAGATTGGTTAATCGGGGGCAAGATAGCGATAATCTACCGAATGACAAAATATTATCGGGTATATTTGTGCCTTTATGCCTAAACTTATAGCCTTTTGGGCCGGTGGGCTGTGAGGGAAGGCCTCAGTCGAGGGTGAGATCGCGCAGGAGGATGCTGTGGCGGCTATTAGTTCAGGCTGAGATAAAGGCGTTTACAAAATTCTTGGGGCGTTTGTGGGAATTTTGCATGGTTTAGGCCACGGCATAGTGTATCTTTGCATCTCCAATCATCAATCTAAATCTATAAACACTATGTCAACAACACTATCCGATTCATTCATCATGTGGCTGGCGGCTACCTACACGTGCGTGCTGGTGGCTATCGGCGTCGACTTCGTGAGCGGTGTGCGCAAGGCGCGCATGGCCGGAGTGAAAACCCGCTCGCGCGGCTACAAAATGACCTGTGACAAGGCGGTCAAGTATTTTTTGCCGATGCTGTGTCTGAGCTGCATCGACTTCCTGGCGTCGATATTCTTTGCGGCGCCGTTTCTGACGATGGCTATGGGTGCGTTCAATATCTTTTGTGAGTGGAAGTCGGTGATGGAAACAATTCACGACAAGAACGAAATCAGGGAGGCAGCCGAGACTATGAGACTTATTATCGAGAACAAGGAAGACCTGGCGGGCGCCATCGTGGAGATGATAAAGCGCATGGGCGACGTCGAGGCGGCCGGGAGAAAGGAGGTGAAGCAGTGAGAGCAATCGACCTGATAATTGTGCATTGCACGGCCACACCGGCAGGGCGCCCGGTGAGCGTGGCCGACGTTGACCGCTGGCACCGCGAGCGCGGCTTTGACGGCATAGGCTATCACTATCTGATAGGACTTGACGGGACGGTCTACCCAGGCCGCGACATCGAGCGCGCCGGGGCTCACTGTCTGGGCCGCAACGCGCGGTCGATAGGGGTCTGCTATGTGGGCGGCCTCGACAGCAATATGAAGCCTTGTGACACACGCACTCCGGCCCAACGACAGGCACTCGTGGAGCTTCTGAGGCAATTGCGACGGCAGTATCCAGGGGCAGCAATTCGCGGTCACCGCGATTTCGCAGCCAAGGATTGCCCCTGTTTTGATGCCACCAAAGAATACGCCAACCTATAAAAATCGCACACGCTATGAAAACACACGCACACACTTTTACCGTCATCATCGGTATCGGCTTAATCGCATTTGTGATAACAGGCGGCTGCCGCTCTCAGCGTCACACCTCAACCGACCACCACATCCAATCAAGCCAATCGGCAACCGACAGCACGGTCACTCATGCAGTCACAGCCATGAGCGAGCTATTGGTCGCCCACGCGGGTACGGTCATCGACAGCCCGGTCATCACTATCGCCACACCGTCGGGACACACAGTGAGCATCAAGGCCAACCGACTGAGCCGCAACACCGTGGTGAGCCACGGCATTGACGTGACCGACAGCACATCGACTATCAAAACCGCCGGCAATCGACAGGATATCGCGGCCGACACACACGCCGAACGGGACACGGAGACAGCGACGCCATCACCGGGCGCGTGGTGGTGGCTGCTCATCGCCATACCGCTCATGGGGTGGTTGTTATACAGCCGGCGTCACTGAAAAGTCGCCCGGTTATTAAAAAAATTGTCCCCTACTGTTTCTATCGTTCTTAATAATGTTTAACTTTGCGCTATCAAAACCGATTACAAGACATGATATCAAAAGACAAAGTTTGGATCAGCGCCAAGGATTATATAATGATCACGCTGGGCCTTTGTATTTACGCATTCGGATTCTCGGCGTTCCTCGCTCCCGAGAACGTCGTCATCGGCGGCATGGCAGGTCTCGGCCAGCTGATATTTTTTATCACCGAGAAGATATTCTCGTACGGAGTGCCTATCGCCGTATCAATCTACGTACTTAACATCATATTGCTGGTTATAGCCTATAAGACGGTAAGCCGCACGTTCGTGGTGCGCACCATCTTCGGCGTCACGGTGCTGGCGTTGATGATCGGCATCCTGCAACCGCTGTTCAAGGCTCCGATAGTACAGCAGGAGACGTTCATGAACGTTATCATCGGCGGTATGATGTGCGGCATCGGCGTGGGTCTGGCGTTCGTTCACAACGGCAGCTCGGGCGGCATCGACATCATCGCGGCGATGGTATCGAAACACAGCAATATCTCGATAGGACGCATAATGCAGATATGTGACTTCTGCATCGTGACATCATCACTGCTGCTGCCACGCTCGGGCGACGAGATTATCGCAAGCCCTGTCTACGGTTACATCGTGCTCTTGATAGTGCCATTCATGGCCGACATGATGATCAACACCAACCGCCAGTCGGTTCAGTTCACCGTATTCTCACGCCACTGGCAGGAGATAGCCACGGCGGTCAACAATGAGGCTCACCGCGGCTGCACAGTGCTGTCGGGCATGGGATGGTACAGCAAACAGGAGGTCAAGGTGCTGCTGGTGATATGCCGCAAGTATGAGGCCATGACCGTGTTCCGCATCATACGCGCCATCGACAAGGACGCGTTCATCACCCAGGCCAACGTCAACGGCGTCTATGGTCAGGGATTTGACGAGCTTAAACTCAAGATGAAAGCCCCCTCCCAACATCACGACGACACCGAGGCACATAATAATCAAAAAACAAACAGCACAAAATGAAAAAATCACTGATACAAGCATTTGCCCTTATCGGCGCGATGCTGATGCCTGTAATGGCAGGCGCCTGGGGCCAGAAAGGCCATGACGTGACGGCCTATCTCGCCGAACAACACCTGACCGAGCGCACGCGCGCCGTGGTTGACTCTCTGCTCGACGGCCGCTCGATGGTCTACTGGGCCAACTGGCTCGATAACGCCAGCCACACGCCCGAGTATGCCTACTCCAAGACATGGCACTACAAGAATGTCGACGAGGGTGTGCGCTATGAGGAGGCTCAGGCCAACCCGTCGGGCGACGCTGTGACAGCCATCAAGTCGCGCATGGAGATACTGCAAGACCCTCACTCGTCGCTCGCCGACAAACAGCTGGCGCTGAAGATGCTGCTGCACATCGTCGGCGACCTGCACCAGCCCATGCACATGGGCCATGCCACCGACCTGGGCGGCAACCGCGTGAAAATTAAATACTTTGGCCGCGACACCAACCTGCACAGCGTGTGGGACTCAAACCTGCCCGAGTCGGCCCACAAATGGGGCTTCACCGAGTGGGTGATGATGCTCGAGCGCGAACCCGAAGCCCACAACCCCTCGCTGCTCAAAGGCACTGTCGACGACTGGGCCAAGGAGACAATCGCCATAACCGGCGACGTGTACCGCGAGATGCCCGAGGGTGCCAACGTGTCATATAACGAGGTAGCCCGCTGGACACCCGTCATCGAGCAGCAGCTGTTGCGCGGCGGTCTGCGCCTGGCCCACATGCTCAACACACTGTTCGACCCGACCTACACGGCCGAGTAAAATGATTTGCACGAAATAAAAATATTAACTAACTTTGCAACGTTCTATCGCCCCCTATAATCAGGGGTGGAGACAATCGGGGCGTAGCGCAGTCCGGTAGCGCACCTGGTTTGGGACCAGGTGGTCGCAGGTTCGAATCCTGTCACCCCGAC
>CAMWLW010000019.1 GCA_947175245.1 uncultured Bacteroidales bacterium | reverse complement strand
ACATTCCTGTATGGTCTTCTATCCTCGGGGCTGCTGCTTTTTACCGCCGGCTGTAACGAGGACTGGAACACAGGGGGCAGTGGCACCGGACAGCTAAACATCGTTCTGAGCCTCGATACCGACTCCTATAGTTCCCGAAGCCGAGCATCGGAGGCTCCTGACCGGATCACGGTTGATGATCTGGCCATCACGTTAACCCCCGACGATCCCAAAGGATCGGTGCGTCAGTGGAATTCAATCAACGACTTCAGTAACAGCGAAAAATTTGCCGTTGGCGGCTACACTCTTGAGGCCGGCTATGGCGACCTCGCCACCGAAGGCTTCCAGTGCCCCCACTACTATGGCGCGGCGCGTCTTAACGTGCGTGAGAACGACATAACCAATGTCACCCTCGACGCCAAGCTCGCCAACGCTATGGTCACCCCCACCTATACCGACGCTTTCACCGGTTACTTCACCAACTATAGCCTTGAGTTCCGCACCATCAAGGGCAACAGCATAGTCTATGCGGCCAACGAGACGCGTCCCGTCTATGTGGCTCCCGGCTCGGTTCAGCTCATTGTCAACGTTGTCAAGCCCAATGGTGTGGCAGCTGCCTATCAGGCCACATCGTTTGTGGCCGAGGCACAGCACCACTACCACCTCACGCTCGATGTCAACGGTGGTAATGTAGGCTCGGTGGGCTCAATCACAATCTCGTTCGATGACTCAGTCGAGCAGGAAGACGTGACAATCGACCTCAGCGACGATCTCACCAACATCCCCGCGCCAACGCTCATTACCGAGGGCTTTGACAGCGGTGATATGATCAATCTGGTGGCCGGTACCGCCCCCGACGACCCCCTCCAGGTGACCCTGTCGGCCCGCGGCGGTCTCGCATCGGTTATGCTTGAGACCTCGTCGACCTCGCTCAAAGAACAGGGTTGGCCCGAGAAAATCGATCTCCTCGCTGTTCCCGTGGCTGTACAGACCACAATGACATCGCTCGGCTTCTTAGAGATAGGCTTGTGGCACAATCCCGACAAGATGGCTGTCGTCGACCTCACCAATGTTCTTTCAAACATCAAATACATCAACGGTTTCGACAACAAGTCGTCGTTCACCCTGACAGTTACTGACAAGTTATCGCAGACGGCTGCCGAGCCTGTCGTGCTCACCGTCGACCTTGACAAACTGCAGCTCGATATTGCCGAGAGCGCCCCGGTGCTGTATTACTCACCCACGGCAACAGTCGGCATTGACTACAACGGTGCTGACGTCGACAACCGTGTCGCCCTGCAGTATCTCAACCGGTTCGGTACATGGGTCGACCTTACCACCGAGAGCATTGAGGCAGCATCACGAGCTCTCAACCGTTACACGGTTACCGTCAGCGGTCTGCCCGACGACGATGTCTATGGAGAGGCCGCTGTCACGCTTCGCGCTCTTGCCAAAAACAAGGCCGGTGCCACTATACTGACATCAAACGAACTTCCCATCACACGTACCCCCGTGCCCTCGATCAAGGTTGAGCCCGGCGATGTGTTCACATCCCGGGCTGCGGCCTCACTCAGATATGGCGCTCACGCTCTCAGCGATTATATCAGCCGTGCCCGCGTCGAACTCTCGACCGACGGCGGCAAGACATTCGAGCCCTACACCTACTCGGTCGACGGCAACGATATCAAATTTGACGGTCTCACTCCCGCCACCGATTACGTGGCCCGTGTTACTGTCGACGACCTCCCCTCGCGCCTTTCATCGTTCACCACCGAGGCCGAGAAATCGCTTGACGAGTACAATGGCAACATGGAAGGCTGGTATAACGAGAATGCACCACATTCTCAGACCACCGGCTTTGGTGCCGATGCTATTCGTTGGTATGCAAAGGCTCAGGGAGACGATGATTTCTGGGCAACACGCAATGCGCTGACCACATCCACCTCATCGGGCCCGACACCCAACTATGTGTCATACAGTGGCACTCGTTCAGCAGCTGGCCGCACCGGCTTAGCCGCCGAAATCAGCACTATGGGTTATGGCGAGGGCTCGACCTATACGGGCAGTGGCGGTAATTGCAAGCATAAGGCTGCCGGTATGCTCTTCATTGGCTCTCACTCGGCTGCCAATGAGACAACCGAGACTATCGAGTATGGTCGTCCCTGGACATCACGTCCCTCGTCATTCTCGTTCGCCTATAAATATGCTCCTTACAATAACGAGAGTTTTCGGGCCTACATCGTGGTCGAGAATCGTGACAACGGTGTCGTTGAGCTTGGCCGCGGAGAGTTTGTTTCAGGCGAGGCCAAAACGGGTTTTGTCGATCAGACCGTCGATATTGAATATACCGTTACTGACATGAAGGCTACACATCTATATATAGTGTTCGTGTCATCGACTCTTGAAGCTATCGATGCGCCCGCTGTTAAGAATGTAAACGGCAGCAAAGGTATGTTCCAAGGCTACACTGATGCACGCCGCATAGGCTCAGTCCTGACAGTTGACGATATTAAACTTAACTATTAATTGAAATTTGCGATGAAAAACAAGATATATACCGCGTTATTATCGTTGGCCCTGATGGTAGGCTTTACCGCTTGTAACGAGAAGTGGGAGCCCGACAGCATAGGCAACGCCGACAAGGGCTCGCTGTCGACAACCGACCTGGCCGTCGATCTCGCCAATGCTGAGAATGTGATTGAGAGCCGCGCAACTTACGACTTGTCTAACTTTATAGTGTCGGTTGTCGATAAAGACGGTCTCGTAGTCAACGAGTGGGTCTATTCGGCTATGCCGTCGCTTCCTTCGTTTAACGTAGGCACTTACACTCTCAAGGTCGCGTCGGGCACACCTCAGAAGGCTGCCTGGAACGCGCCCTACTTTGTGGGCGAGAAACAGTTTGAAATTCTCAAGGACGAGATAACCAATGCCGGCGTCGTGACCTGTACGCTCAATAACCTCAAGGTCACTGTGAAGTTCAGCGAAGACCTCATCGCTGCTTCTGACGGCGACATCGAGTGTGAGATTCGTGTCAACGAGGATGGCGTGCTGCGTTTCACTCCAGCCGAGATCCGTTCAGGTTATTTTGAGGTTGTACCCGGCAACACCACGATGGTGGCAACTTTCACCGGCACCGTCAACGGTTACAATGAGGAGATTATACGCTTATACAAAGACCTCTCGGCCGGTCAGCACCGCATAATCAGCTTCTCGCTCAAGGGTGCCGACATCGAGATTCCTGCCGAGACTGGTTACATTGACCCTGTCGGCGGTCTCAATGTCGACTTCTCGGTTATTGACGAGGATCTTGGTGTCAACGTCAATCCCGGCTACGAGGAAGTGATACCCGGCGTGCGTCCCGGTGAAAACGAAGAATTTCCTAACGATCCAGGCAAGGATCCTGACGTTCCCACGCCCCCGTCGGCCGAGGCTGCTACATTTGACGCCGGCGCGCTCAGCACGACCGATTTCAACATCGTCAGCGAGGTCAGCGAGGCCGTTGTCAATGTTAACTGCCCCAAACTTGCGCAGCACTTCTACGTGACCATCGAGTCATCCAATCAGGACTTCCTCGACTCGGCCGGCGAGCTGATGCCTCTCTCGTTCGACCTCGTCAAGCCCGTCGATGAGGACGGTACCGACTATTCAAGCGATCTCTCCAGCATCGGTCTGCCTGTCGGTGACGAAGTGTATGGTCAGTCTGATGTCAAGTTTGATATCACAGGTCTTGTTCCTCTGCTCTCGGCCTTTGAGGGTGAACACGTCTTCACTCTTCGTGTTGTCGATATGGAGAACAACGAGTCAGAGTTGAAACTCAAATTCAAGTCTCTTTAAAACACAGTTGCCTTATGAATAATAAACTTCTTTTTACAATCGGACTCACGCTTCCGATATTGATGGGCAGCTGTTCCGACTCATTCAATGCCGGCAATGCTGCCGATGAGGGACGTGTGCTTCTCCGTCCCTCGGTAAGCACCGATATCAAGGTGTCACGTGCGATGGCCGACGATGAGATTCAGCAGCTCAGCGAGTCGTGTCAGATTTGGATTTCGAGCGAGAAAGGTCTCGTGCGCAAGTACGACGGCATCCAGTCAGTTCCTGCCGAGGGTATCAAGCTCATAGGCGGACAGTACACCGCCGAGGCTTGGGCCGGTGACTCGGTGCCCGCATCGTTCGATGAACGGTATTTTAAAGCAGTCGAGCCGTTCAGCGTCACCGCCGGCGGCACTACACAGGTCGACCTTAAATGCACCATTGCCAATACTGTCGTTTCAGTCAAGTATGCCGATGCAGTTGATGACGCCCTCAGTGACTATACTCTCACCGTGGGTCACTCGTGTGGCAAACTCACATGGGAGGGTCGCGACGAACGCCGCGGTTACTTCATGACCAATTCGCGCGACAAGGATCTCACATACACACTCACCGGCAAACGTCAGGATGGTTCTGAGTACACCCTCGAGGGTAGGATTGAGGCCGTGAAGCGTGCCACCGAGTATGTTATCAATGTCAACTATGAAGGTGTCGACGTCGAGACCGGCGGTGCTTATTTCACCATTGAGATAGATGAGTCAACCGTTGATATTACCGACGAGATTGTCTTTATCTCGGCACCCACCATATTGGCCCTTTACAATCAGGATCTCGACAAGCCCGTCTATGGCGAGGCTCACAAACTCACCCGTCAGGGCTTCTATATAGCCGCTGCCACCAAGCTCAAAAGCGTGTATGTTTCGGCTCCGTCAATGGCCGCTGAGATCGGTGTCAGCGACGGCTGTTTTGATGTCGTGCGTGCCGATGAGTCGGTGTTGTCGGCACTGGAGGCCAATGGCGTCAAGGTCATGCGCAACTATAATGCCGAGCAGGATATCGACAACCTCAAGCTCACCTTTGAGGAAGAGCTTCTGAACCAACTCACCGACGGCACTTACGAGATTACAGTCAAGGCTTCGGTTGAGGTTCCCGTCGAGGACGGTACACCAATTGAAAAGACCAACGAGGCTACAATGACTATCATTATATCTGATGCCGACATCGAGACTGTGCCTATGGAGGCCAGTGATCCCACCCTGTGGTCGACCGAGGCTACTCTCACGGGTAAGGTACTCAGGGACGGTGTCGACAACGTCGGCTTCAATTACCGTGAAAAAGGCACTCAGGACTGGATTTATGTCGAGGGCTCTGCCGCGTCGCGTGCCGCTGCGTTTGCCAAAGGTGACATCTACACAGCAACGATTACCGGCCTCACCCCCGCCACTACCTATGAGTATGTAGCTGTAGCCGGCGGCATTGCTTCAACTGCCGTTTGTGAATTTACCACTGATGCCGAGGCTCAGCTGCCTAATGCCGGCTTTGAGGAGTGGCAGGACAGCAGCGCTCCGTTCCTCATCTATGCTCCCGGTGGTGAGATGTTCTGGGACAGCGGTAATCACGGTTCAAAGACTATGGGTAAGAATGTAACCGTGCCCGAGTCAGGCATAAAGCACAGCGGTGAGCGTTCAATCAAGCTCGCATCACAGTTTGTTGGTGTCGGCTCGCTCGGCAAGTTTGCGGCAGGTAACGTCTTTGTCGGTGAATATCTCTACACTGACGGTACAGATGGTATTCTCGGATGGGGTCGTCCTTTCACAAGCCGTCCCAAGGCTCTAAAGGGTTATGCGCGCTACGAGCCGGTGGCCGTGACCGATGTTGATAATGATAATCCTCTCGACGGTCTCGCCAAGGGCGACATGGATCGTGGTATCATCTATATTGCGCTTCTTGACGCAACAATCAATACCACTACCAGTTCAAAAGGCACCACCTATTCGGCTCCCGTTGTAGTCAACACCAAGAAAGAGAACAAGAAACCCAAGGCTCTCTTCAACAAGGACGCCTCCAACGTCATTGCCTATGGTAAGTTCAGCTTCACGGGCAAGACCGAGGGCAGCGGCATGGTCGAGTTTACTGTGCCTCTTGAGTATTACCGCACTGACGTCAAGCCCAGCTACATCATTTGTACGGCGTCGGCATCAGAGGGCGGCGACTACTTCACGGGTGGTTCAGGCTCAGTCCTCTATCTCGACGACCTCGAACTTGTGTATTGATAAGTAGTTGAATAACATATAAATGGAGCGGTGTCACAACAGGCGTCGCTCCATTTTTTTATTCAGTATTGCCATTTGTACATTATTTGTTATCTTTGTACTCTAATTTGTAACAAAATGAACAATAACGACAAGCAGGAATTGCTCGACAAGCGCTATCTGCGCATAACACGTATATGGGCCGAGAACTCTTACTGCCGCCGCCGGCAGGTCGGTGCTATCATTGTCAAGGATGGAATGATAATATCTGACGGCTACAACGGCACTCCGTCAGGCTTTGAGAACGTGTGTGAGGATGCCGACGGCGTCACCAAGCCCTATGTGCTCCACGCCGAGGCCAATGCCATTACCAAGGTAGCACGCAGCAACAACTCGAGCGACGGCTCAACACTCTATGTCACAGCATCGCCCTGCATGGAATGTTCCAAACTCATCATCCAGGCCGGCATCAAGCGCGTCGTTTTCAATGAACTCTACCGTCTGGCCGACGGCATTGACCTGCTCGAGCGCGCAGGCATCGAGGTCGTTCACATAAATAATATTGATTGATAAAACACACTATAAATTAAAATAATCCGATACGCAAAATAAATGAGCAAACACTCCATATCAGCCTGGGTTCCCGTCATCGTGGCCCTCGCCTTTGTAGCCGGCATCGGTTCCGGCATCTATATGAATCGCACAACAGGCCGTCCGGCCGCCGAGCAGAAAATCGGGTACATCTTCGACATGATCGACGCCGAGTATGTCGATGACGTCGATCTCGACTCGCTTGTAGAGAAAACCCTGCCGTCACTCCTATCCAACCTCGACCCACACTCGGTCTACATCCCGGCCGAGTCACTCAAAGCCGTCAATGAGGATCTTGATGGCTCGTTCAGTGGCGTCGGCATCAGCTTCACAATTCAGAACGACACCGTCACCGTTATCGAGGTTATCTCGGGAGGTCCGGCTGAGAAAGTCGGCGTCATGGCCGGCGACCGCATCGTTACAATCGATGGCGACCCGTTCACAGGCCCGTCGATCGACAACGACCGCGTCATGAAGACCCTGCGTGGCGAGAAAGGCTCAACCGTCACACTCGGTATCAGGCGCAACAGCTCGTCCAAGCCTCTTACCTACGAAGTGACACGCGGCGACATCCCTGTCACTTCAATCGATGCTTCATACATGCTCGCCGACGACATAGGCTATATCAAGGTCAACAAGTTCGGCCGCACCACCTACAATGAGTTCTACCAGGCTATGAGCGCACTTAAACGCGAGGGTGCCACCGACTATGTCATCGACCTGCGCGGCAATGGCGGCGGCTTTATGGAGATGGCCGTGCTCATGGCCAACGAGTTCCTGCCCCGTGGCTCCATGATAGTCTACACCCGTGGCCGCGACGGCCGCAACAGCCAGCTTAACGTCGCTGACGGTTCGGGTTCGTTCCAGGATGCCGGTGTCACTGTGCTGCTCGACGAGTTCTCGGCCAGCGCCAGCGAGATTTTTGCCGGCGCCATGCAGGATAACGACCGCGGCGTCATCATAGGCCGTCGCTCGTTCGGCAAAGGTCTCGTCCAGACTCAGACCACGCTCCCCGACAGCAGCGCTATACGTCTCACCATTTCGCGCTACTACACTCCCTCGGGACGCTGCATACAGAAAGACTACAGCAACCTCGACGAGTACAACAAAGACATCCTCAACCGCTACGATCGCGGCGAGGCGTTCAGTGTGGATTCTATCAAACTTGACAAATCGTTGATATATAATACTATCGGCGGACGCACAGTCTACGGTGGCGGAGGCATCATGCCCGACATCTTCGTGCCCAACGACACCACCGGTATAACATCCTACTTTCTCAAGGTGCGCAATGCCGGGCTGTTCCAGAAATGGGCATTCGAGTATGCCGATAAGCACCGCGAGCAGCTTGCCGCTTGTAAGAATATCGACGAGTTGCTGGCTACTCTCCCGTCCGACTATGCCCTTCTTGATGACTTCTCAAATTTCGCCGCCCGCAACGGCATCCCCAAGCAGTGGTACTACATCAAACAATCTTCAGCTTTGATTGTTGATAATCTGAAAGCACTCGTAGCGCGCGACGCGCTCGGCATCCCCGGTTACTACATGATAATAAACCGTGGTGATACCACCGTCGACAAGGCCGTCGAAACTCTACGCGACGGCTGTCGCATACTCGATTTCGAGACGCGCCCCGCCGAGGAGTAGCCTCACCCTCAAATCCTATCACCATGAATAAAACTGAAATAAGACGCCGCGTAAGCAACCACAAAGCCCTCCTCGCCGATACCGACCGGCAGGTGGCAGCCGACGCCGTGTTTGACCGACTCGAGAAGATGGCCGCCTTCGTGATGGCTGACAAGATTTTGATGTACAATTCGTTGCCCGATGAACTGTCCACCCGGTCGTTCATTGACAAGTGGGCTGCGCGAAAGCACTTCTTCCTGCCGCGCGTCAACGGCGTCGATCTCGACGTGCTCCCCTACGACCGTGCGCATATGCACCTCGGCGCTTTCCGCATCGAGGAGCCGGACGGCGACGACACCGTCGATGTTGACACCCTCGACCTTATCATCGTTCCTGCCGTCGCCTATGACAGCAAAGGCAACCGCGTAGGCCGCGGCAAGGGTTACTACGACCGTCTGCTTGCCCGTGCCCGTGCCGTCACCATCGGTGTAGCATACGATTTCCAGCTGTTTGACACCGTCGAAGTCGAGCCCCACGACCGTCCTGTCGATATTGTCATAACACCGTCGGGCATTTACTTCAACCGTTAGCAAGACCCCGGCGTTAACAAATATTGGGTAACGGGGTCTAAAAAATTTCGTACCTTTGCGGTATGATTTCGATAAACAATTTGTCTGTCGAATTTAGCGCCAAGTCGCTTTTCGACAACGTCAGCTATGTCATCAACCGTAAGGATCGCATAGCCCTCACCGGCAAAAACGGCGCGGGCAAATCGACCATGCTCAAAATCATAGCCGGTTTGCAGAAACCCACATCGGGCACCGTCGCTGTCCCCCAGGACATCACCATAGGCTATCTGCCCCAGCACATGACCATCAACGACACGTCGACGGTCATCGAGGAGGTGCGCACGGCCTTCTCTCACATCGACAGCATGCGTGCTCGCCTCGACGACATCAACCGCCGCCTGCTCGAGTCGACCGACTACGAGAGTGCCGAGTATCAGGAGCTCATCGACCGCATGACGACGCTTACCGAGCAGCTGGCGATGGAGGAGAGTGAGAACTGTGAGGCCGAGATGGAAAAGACCCTCGTGGGTCTCGGTTTCAGCCGCGCCGACTTTAATCGTCCCACGGCCGAGTTTTCGGGCGGATGGCGCATGCGCATCGAGCTCGCCAAGCTACTGCTTCAGCGTCCTGACGTGCTGTTGCTCGACGAGCCCACCAACCACCTCGACATCGAGTCGATACAGTGGCTCGAGAGCTTCCTGACGAGCAAGGCCAATGCCGTCGTCCTCGTCAGCCACGACCGCGCCTTCATCGACAACGTCACCAACCGCACCATCGAGATTTCACTCGGCAAGATATACGATTATCAGGTCAATTACTCGCGCTACGTAGTCCTGCGTCAGGAGCGACTTGAACAGCAGATGCGCGCCTACCAGAACCAGCAGAAGCAGATTCAGGACACCGAGGACTTCATCGAGCGTTTCCGCTACAAAGCCACTAAATCGGTACAGGTTCAGAGCCGCATCAAGCAACTCGCCAAGATAGAGCGCATCGAGGTCGACGAGGTCGACACCTCACACCTCAACCTGCGCTTCCCCGATGCTCCACGCTCGGGCGACTATCCTATTATAGCCGACGGCGTCGGCAAGACCTATGGCGATCACAATGTTTTCAGCGGCGCCACGTTCACCATCAAGCGCGGCGAGAAAGTCGCCTTCGTCGGCAAGAATGGCGAGGGTAAATCCACTCTCGTCAAGTGCATCATGGGCGAGATACCGTTCGACGGGCTGCTCAAGATTGGCCACAACGTCAAGATTGGCTACTTCGCTCAGAATCAGGCCCAGCTGCTTGACGGCGAGCTCACTGTGTTCGACACTATCGACCGCGTGGCCGTCGGTGACATACGCACGAAGATACGCGACATCCTCGGCGCCTTCATGTTTGGCGGCGAGGCGTCCGATAAGAAAGTCAAGGTGCTGTCGGGCGGCGAGAAGACCCGTCTCGCCATGATACGCCTGCTGCTCGAGCCCGTCAATCTGCTCATTCTCGACGAGCCCACCAATCACCTCGACATGAAGACCAAGGATATCCTCAAACAAGCCATCAAGGACTTCAACGGCACCGTTATAGTCGTGAGTCACGACCGCGAGTTCCTTGACGGACTGGTCGAGAAAGTCTACGAGTTTGGCGGCGGCAAGGTCAAGGAATGTCTTGGCGGCATCTATGAGTTTCTCGAGAATAAAAAGCTGGCATCGCTTGCCGAGCTTGAGCTATCGAAGTCACCAACCGGTGCTGATAAAAAAGACGTCAAGCCACAGGCTAAAGCCGACGCGCCCAAGGTTGCTCCCAAGGCCGAGGCCGCTCCTGTGCCCGACCGCAAGCTCAGCTATGCCGAGCAACGCGAGCGCGAGAAGACCATAAAGCGCGCCAAGAAGAAAGTTGCCGACGCCGAGGAGCAGATAGCGGCTATCGAGGCCGAGATAGCAGAGATTGAGGGTAAGATAGCTTCGGGTGATGTCACCCCCGACATCTACAACCTCCACGCTGCACGCACCAAGGCTCTCGAGAACGCCATGTCGGTGTGGGAACTCGCGTCGATGGAACTTGACGAACTCAACTCTTAACCTATCCTGCCGGCATGAGTAACGACCAGCAGAACACCTCGGCTATTGACCTTGATAACCCCGAGTTTCAGGACATCTGGAACCTGGTGTCCCACACTTCGCGCAGCGTTTTCATGACCGGTAAGGCCGGCACGGGTAAGTCCACATTCCTGCGCTACATTACCGAGCATACCAAGAAGAAATTTGTGGTGCTCGCACCGACGGGCATCGCCGCCGTCAACGTGGGCGGTGTAACCATGCACTCATTCTTTCGCATACCCTTCAAGCCGCTGTTGCCCGACGACCCCGACTTCGCTCCCGACCGCCTCAAGCAACGCATGAAATACTCTCACGAGCACGTCAAGCTCATACGCAGTCTCGACCTTATCATCATCGACGAGATTTCAATGGTCAGGGCCGATGTCATTGATTTCATGGATAAAATTCTGCGCGTTTACACTGGTCGTAGATTTGACCCCTTCGGAGGCAAACAGTTGTTGCTTGTCGGCGATATATTTCAACTCGAGCCGGTCGTCACGGGTGACATGCGCGACATATTGTCGCGTTACTATCCTAACCCGTTCTTCTTCACCGCCCGTGCGTTCAAGGATTTTCCGCTCATTCCCATCGAGCTACGCAAGATCTACCGTCAGCACGACCGCGACTTCATCGCGTTGCTTGATCGTGTGCGCGTCGGCTCGCCCACCTACGACGACCTCAGCACACTTGCACGCCGTGTCAACCCCGCGGCCGAGTGTGGCGACGATGAGTTTGTGATGACGCTTGCTGCCCGCCGCGACATGGTCGATAACATCAACGACACGCGTCTCGCCAGGCTCACCACGCCGCTTGTCACCTATGAGGGCGACATCAGCGGCGACTTCCCCGAGAACTCCCTGCCGGCTCCACGCGAGCTGACACTCAAAGTGGGTGCGCAGGTTGTGTTCGTGCGCAATGACCGCGATCGCCGTTGGGTCAACGGAACGCTCGGCCGCGTGCACGAGGCCTCGGCCAAGCGCCTCGAGATTGAGCTCGAGTCGGGTAAACGCCATGTCGTGCTTCCTGAGATATGGGAGAACATCGAGTATGGATATGACGAGGAGACCCACAAGGTGACCGAGACAGTCAAGGGCACCTACACCCAGTACCCCATACGCCTTGCATGGGCGCTCACAGTCCACAAGAGTCAGGGACTGACGTTCTCCAAGGTCATTGTCGACCTGGGACGCGGTGCGTTCTCGAGCGGTCAGAGCTATGTGGCGTTGAGCCGTTGTACCGACCTGGAGGGGCTCACGCTCAAATCGCCCCTGACTGCCCGCGATATCTTTGTCAACAACGCTATCACAGGCTACACACGCATGTTCAACGACCCTGCGCTCATCAACCGTGCCATCGAGCAGGCACGAGCCGACGGGTGGTACCGCGACGCCGCCCATGCGTTCGACCATGGCGAGATAGACCGTGCCGTCGACCTGTTCGCTCAGGCTGTCGGCGCACGCAACGAACTCGGACGCGAGTCAGTCAGGCGGTTGTTGGCCGTCAAGTTGTCGACAATCTCGGGGTTGAAGGCCGAGATTGCACGCCTACAGGCGCGTATCGATGAGGACAACCGTCAGTTTGAACGCCTTGCCGGTGAGTATGTGTCACTCGGCAATGACTGCCTCGCCGACGGCGAACTTGACGCCGCTCTTGCCAACTATGATAAGGCCCTGTCGGTATCAGACGGACGGTCACAGGAAGCGTTGCTTGGCCGCGCACGTGCACATGCCGAGCAGGGAAACCTCGATAGTGCGCTCAAGGATTACCACGCCGTGCTGTTGGCCGACGGCCGTCATTACGAAGCCTCATACGAGCTGGCCGACCTCTATATGGTGAGCGGCGAGATGTATGAGGCTCTTAACTGGTTTCTGAACGCATTGAGTATCAATGGATCAGATAAGAAATTGTTGCTTAAATTGGCCGACCTGTATGAGCGCGTTGGCGACGAACAGGAGGCCGCCTATTACCGCGAGCGTGCCCGTAAGCGCGGCAAACGTTAGTTATTGATTGTAAGCCAGGTGATTGAGCGCGCGCAGAACATTACATAGCGTGGCGCTCCAGTAGGCTCTGAAGTCGTCGCGCACGGCAAGCAGTGCTATCGCGGTCACCTCGTCGTTGCTGTCGCGTACGGTGTTGATGAAGTTGTACAGCGCTTGGAAAATATCGGCCAGTCCCTCGGCTATGCTTGCCGACACAGGCGTGTCACTGTACTTCATATCCTCTTCAAACACTTCGAGATATACATCATGCTCGCCCATGAGTTGTTCTATGCCTCGGCGTATCGAATCATAGTAGTCCTCATCGAGAATGTTGTCGATATATGGCTCCTCATCCTCGACATAGTTCACAGTCAGGTCGGTGGCGGCGATATAGAGTCGGGGCAGGAGTTTGAGCATCGATTCGACGAATTCCTCATGCTCGGCCTCGCGGCAGTTCTCGAGCGCCATGCAATACTCGTTGCACAGTCCTATGAAAGCTATAGAGTTGGTGTTGAGCACTGATTTTTGTTCCATAATTTATCTTGAAGTGTGTTGATTATCGGTAAAGATTATGTTCTTTTATGTATTTATATACCCCCGTGGGTAAGAAATAGTTCATGTCAAGCTCGTTTTTAATTGCTTCGCGCACGAATGTGCTCGACAGGTCGACTGTCGGCGCGTTGACTGTCGTTGCTCCGGGCGGCAGGGGAGAGGTGATGTCATAGCCCGGGCGCGGGTAGATTATGACACCATAGTCGCTGAGTATGCGCTCAGGGTCGCGCCACTTGTCAAACACCAGCCAGTTGTCGCTCCCGATGATGAGGCAGAAGTCGGTGTCGCGATAGCGCGCGGCGAGCGTGTCAAGCAGCCTCAGCGTGTACGAGGGGTAGGGAAGTGTCAGCTCAATGTCAGTCACTCCGAGCCCCGTGCTGCCGTCAACCGCAATGCGCATCATGTCGAGTCGCTCGACGTCGGTGGTCGAGTTGTCACGCTGTTTGAGCGGATTGGCAGGCGAGAGACTCAGCCACACCTCGTCGAGCTGTGTGGTCTGGGCTATGTACGATGCCACCATCATGTGGCCCGTGTGTATAGGGTTGAACGAGCCCCCCATGATGCCCACTGAGTGGTGCTTCATCACTTCTTCTCGATGAAGTTGTCTATCAGAGCCTTCGTCTGGTCTACGGCTATGTTCAGCACATCATTAACCACCACGTGGTCGTAGCGCGGAGCGAACGACAGCTCATACTCGGCACGTCCCACACGCTCGTCAATGACTGCCGACGAGTCGGTGCCTCGGCCCTCAAGGCGCTCACGAAGCGCTTTGATGCTCGGCGGTTTGATGAAGATGCTGATGGCACGTTCGCCAAACTGGTTCTTGACATTGACACCACCCTTAACGTCGATGTCGAGAATGATGTTGTGTCCCTCGGCCAGACGGTTCTCCAACTCCGAGCGCAGCGTGCCGTAGTAGCGGCCGGGGTAAACCTCTTCAAACTCGACGAACTCACCGTTGGCAACGCGCGTCTGGAATTCCTCGTCGGTCAGGAAGTAGTAGTTGACACCATGCTGCTCGCCCGGACGCGGACGGCGGTTGGTAGCCGACACCGAGAACTGCAGGTCGCGCGTACCCTCGTCCATGATGCGGTTTATGATTGTTGACTTGCCACAACCCGACGGGGCTGATATGATGATAAGTTTTCCGGCCATATTATTTGATTTTTATGGTGTTTACAGTCTGTTACATGACATTGAGCACCTGCTCCTTTATCTGCTCGAGCTCGTCTTTCATCTTGACGACGAGTATCTGCATGTCGGCCTGGTTGCTCTTCGAGCCGAGAGTGTTTATCTCGCGGCCCATCTCCTGGGCTATGAAGCCCAGCTTCTTGCCCTGGCCGTGCTGTCCGTTCATTGTCTCGATGAAATAGGCCAGGTGCTGTGACAGGCGCTGTTTCTCCTCGGTGATGTCGAGCTTCTCGATGTAGAAAATCATCTCCTGCTCCAGACGTCCCTTGTCATACTCCACCTGTGGTATGCGTGCGAGCGACTCCTCGATGCGTGTGCGTATTTTGGTCACGCGCTGAGTCTCAAACTCGGGCACCCGGGCAAGCAGGTCGGCAATGTTATTGATGCGTGTCGCGAAAAACTCCTCGAGCTTTATGCCCTCGCGGCGGCGGAATTCAATCAGCCCGTCAATCGCCGTGTTGACGGCTGTGGTCAGAGCCTTCACCTCATCCTCAGACGCCTCGGCCGGAGCCTCGCTCTTGATTGTGTCGGGCAGACGCATCAGTATCGACATCCAGTCCGACGGCTCGGCAACACCCATCCGTTGGGCCAGTTCAGCCAGCTGCTCCTTGTAGGCGATTACACGTTCGGCATTTACAGTCATTGTTGAGTCGGCAGTAGCGCTCTCGACATACACATTGAAGTCGACCTTGCCGCGCTCCAGACGCTTGGCTATAAGCGAGCGGAACTCAAGCTCCTGCTCCCTATAGCCCGCCGGCATCCTCGACGCCAGGTCAAGCTGTTTGCTGTTCAGCGATTTTATCTCGACGGTAAATTTTTTTGAGCCTTCGTGCAGCACGGCCTTACCGAAGCCGGTCATAGAGTATAGCATGATGTGAACTTAATTTTGCTTACAAAGTTACAAATTTTCGTGCACACTCCGCTAATCCATCCCTTATAAAATCAACGGTACTTAGATCTACATTTATATGCCCAATATAGCTGCCGGAGTTATACCAAGAACGCGGCAGATGGCTCTGGCAATACGCAGTGTTGGTTCTGCTCGTCCTGATATATAGTCGCTTACACGTGACGGACTCACTCCAAGCTCCTTTGCAAGCTGTTTTTGAGTTATGCCCTTTTCTTCTATTGAAAGACTGATAAGTTCTCCAATAGTAGGTTTGGCAATGGGATAATGGATTTTTTCGTATGCTTCAACCACGTCTGAAACAATGGTAAGCTCAACGGCATTTTTGTCGCTGACAGGTGTTTCATCAGTAACAAGCGGCAATAGTTCCTCAATGCGATTGAGTGCATACTCATATTGCTGTTTGGTTATTTCCATATATTTTATCTTAGATGGTTGAACAATCGATTTTATCATACTCAGGGTGAGTTCCTACGAATCTTATAAAGATTCTTCCAATAGTGAACTTAATAACAACTACAAGTCGGTAATTATTTCCTTTAATGTTGAATACATAGTGTTGGTTCCCAACATAATTGGTTGCGGGAAAATCCTCTTTGATTTCCGACAGGTTGTGCCATTCGGCTTGCTGAGCGATGTCATACCACCGCTCTAAAGCAATTCTTGAATCTTCCTTTCCGGGGGATTCATAGAACTCTTTTAGTTTTCTATGTGAGATTATATGCATATCTTACATGCTTGCAAAGTTAATAATGGCTTTTGAAATATAAAAGTATTTTGATGATTATTTCAGATTTTCAAAATTATTTGAGTGCAGGCGAAATATATGATAGTTGATTTTAAGGGGAACGTAGGGAAAAATGCTCAAAAAATCAGTATCTTTGTGGTAAATTTTGCATTTGACTATGGCTACGATACTTAATATAGATACTTCGACGCGTGTGTGCTCGGTTGCATTGAGCAGCGACGGCATGATAATGCACCACTGCGAGAACTTTGACGGCATGAACCACGCCACGATGCTGAGCGGCTTCATCAAGCAGTGTCTTGACAAGCTCGCCGAGCATGAGATGAAACTCGACGCTATTGCCGTCAGCATGGGTCCCGGCAGCTATACCGGTCTGCGCATAGGGTTATCCGAAGCCAAGGGACTTGCCTACGCTCTCGATATACCACTCATAGGCATCGACACCCTCATGCTCATGGCTGTCCACATCATGTTCAATGTCGACGTCGAGCCCGACGCGCTGTTTGCGCCGATGATCGATGCCCGACGCATGGAAGTCTACACCGCCGTCTATGACATGAAACTTGATGAACTCACTGCTCCCACTCCGCTGATACTCGACGGCGACTCGTATGAGCGCTATGCCGGTGGTGCCAAGGTCTATTATGGCGGCGATGGCAGTGACAAGGCACGCGAGGTCATTACCTATCCCAACTTTGTCTGGGTGCCTGACGTACATCCTCTTGCCGTCGACATGCCCGCCCTGGCCGACCGTGCCTATCGTGACGGCAACTTCCTTGACCTTGCCTACAGCACTCCCTCCTACCTCAAAGAGTACCAAGCCACCAAGCCCAAAAAACTCTTCTGACCGGTACCGAAAAAGAAATATTGATACAATAATAAAAGCCGTCTTGAAGCCCGGGTGGACTGAAGACGGCTTTCATTGTGTCAGTGCGCATGAAGGGACTCGAACCCCCACGACCTCAGGTCATTAGATCCTAAGTCTAACGCGGCTACCATTACGCCACATGCGCATTTGCTTTGCAAAGGTAGCAACTTTAGTTGATTCAGACAAGCGTGGGGTGCGATTTTTTTTACATCATCTGGTAGCCTGCCTCGGCGAGCGCGTCATGTATTTCTTTGATGTGCTCGTTATTGCGGGTTTCGAGCTCGACGTGCAGCTCACAGCTGTTTATGCCTCGGGTGTTGGTGCGTCCGTGGGTGATGTTGAGTATGTTGCCGCCGTGCTTGCCTATGATGTCGCACACGGCCGACAGCTGTCCGGGCTTGTCGTTGAGGTCGAGGTGGATATTGCAGATGCGGCCGCTCTTGGTGAGTCCGCGAGTGATGACGCGGTTGAGTATCGACACGTCGATGTTGCCGCCCGACACGATGCAGACCACCTTCTTACCCTTGATGGGCAGTTTGTTGAACATCACGGCCGCAACTGATACTGCACCAGCGCCCTCGGCGACAAGTTTCTGCTTCTCGATAAGGGCCAGAATGGCGGCGGCGATTTCGTCCTCTGTGACGGTGACCACCTCGTCGACATATCGTTGGCATGCCTCGTAGGTGAGCGTGCCGGGCTGCTTGACGGCGATACCGTCGGCTATGGTCGACACGTTGTCAAGGCGTATGCGCTCATGCTTCTCGATCGACTCGGCCATGCTCGGGGCTCCGGCCGCCTGGACGCCATAGACTTTGATGTCGGGGCGCAGGGTCTTGATGGCGAATGCTACGCCGGCTATCAGGCCGCCGCCACCCACGGGCACAACGACAGCCTCCACGTCGGGCATCTCCTCGAGTATTTCAAGGCCGATAGTGCCCTGTCCGGCTATCACGAGTGGGTCGTCGAACGGATGTACGAACGTGTAGCCTTCGCTCTCCTTGAGCTCGATAGCCTTGTTGTAGGCGTCGTCATAGACGCCGTCCACGAGGCACACCTCGGCACCGAGCGCCTTAGTGGCTTCGATTTTTGAGAGCGGGGCGCCCGATGGCAGGCAGATGAGAGCCTTGATGCCGTTGCGCGCCGCGCCGAGAGCCACACCCTGGGCGTGGTTGCCGGCCGAGCATGCTATGACACCGCGGGCCTTCTCCTCGTCGGTGAGCTGTGATATCTTATAGTAGGCACCGCGCAGCTTGAACGAGCCGGTGTACTGTAAGTTCTCGGGTTTCAGATATATCTGGGCGTCTGGGTCGAGATTGGTCGGGCCTATGATGCGCGGATGGCGAGCTACATCCTTGAGTACCTGTTGAGCGCGGTACACTTCGCTTATTTTCAATTCTTCCATTGTACAGGTATTTTTTAGATGTGCAAAATAACCTCAAATTATCGAGTTATGCAAGAGTTTACCGATGGTTTTTATCGCTTGCCTACGGGCTCGAGAACAAGAGGGTATGGCGCTTTGACCGCTACGGGCGGCTTGGCTGCAATCTCGCGGCAACGCAGTATCATGTCAGTGCGGTCACCGGCAGCGATGGCCACATAGTAGAGCGGCTCGCGGGTCGTCAGGACGGTCGCGTCAGGGTAGCCGCTCTCCCGCAGTCGCGTGGCGAGTGAGCCGGCGTTGAATTTCTGCTTGAACTGGGCCACTATGACGTATGCCGGCCTCAGCGTCGCCTCGGGTTGGGGGTCGGCGAGAGCCACTCGCTCCCGTTTGAGGGGAATTGAGTCGCCTTCATATACAGTGTATGACGATACAGCCTCGCGGCGTATCTTGTCGTAGACCGTGTTGTCGATGCCCGATGTATCCTCGCGGCCGGCGACAGCCTGCTCGTAGGCGGCGCGGTAGTTGGCCTCGCTGGTGCGGCACGATGTCATGGCACACGCCGTGGCACCCAACAGTGCCATGATAGTGAGAAAGTTCTTTGACATAATATTGTTTCAGTCATTGGTGAGTCTGACACCGCCGAGCTCTATGACCTCAAGGTCGCGCATGTCGGTGCCGTCGATGGTAAGTTTTATGAGAGTGCGCTGCCGTTGCCAGCCGTGGTGACCGGCGGCTCCGGGGTTGATGTGCAGGCAATCCAGCTCGTTGTCATACATCACTTTGAGTATGTGGCTGTGGCCCGAAATGAAGAGGTTGGGACGGTGCTCGATGATGAGACGGCGCATGCCTGGTGCATAGCGGCCGGGGTAGCCGCCGATGTGGGTCATGAGCACGCGGACGCCCTCGACGTCAAACACCTCGAGCTCGCGACAGCGGCGACGCACGATGCCGTTGTCGATGTTGCCGTGGACGGCACGCACCGTGGGGCATATCCCCTCCAGTCGGGCTATGACGCTGATGTCGCCGACATCGCCGGCGTGCCATATCTCGTCACAGTCGGCAAAATGGGTGGCAAATCGGTCGTCCCAACACGAGTGGGTGTCGCTGAGTATTCCTATCTTCTTCATCCTTATTTATAAACTAAAACGGGTGTTTATATAACAAAAACGGGTGCCGGCATGTTCCCGGTGGCGGGAGTTTGATGACGCGGCACCCGTTGAGAGTTAGTCGATGCTGTTATCGGTCAGCGCAGGTTCATCTTCTTGGCGATTGCCTTGGGGATGGCGTCGCGGTGAACGAGGATGTCGAGCGTCTTGGCCAGGAAGTAAGGCTCTGAAACGTAGAGGTAACCGCCATATATCTGGTTGTCGGTCCACGAGTTGCGCACCTTGTAGTAGCGTTTGCCGTTCTGGTCGGTGGCATAGCCTACGATTTCCATGCCGTGGTCGTCGGTGGTCTCGCGGCGGTCAAACATGGCCTGGCGTGACTCGGGCGTGACTTCGATCTCGTCGACCGGGCCTTCAAAGTCATATCGGGCGTTGTTTTTCTCGGTCTCCGAGAGTTTGACCCAGCGCGAGAGTTCGGTGCCCTCCATGTCGGCCTCGTTCTTGGCGGCCGGCATCAGAGCCACACCCTTCTTCCACTTGAAGCCCTGCTCGCTGAC
The DNA here is from genome assembly GCA_947175245.1 of uncultured Bacteroidales bacterium. Taxonomy (GTDB): domain Bacteria; phylum Bacteroidota; class Bacteroidia; order Bacteroidales; family Muribaculaceae; genus JAAVFS01. Next base: position 18,153 of record CAMWLW010000019.1, on the reverse strand, counting down.
GTCGGCGGCCCACACCAGCGGGTAACCGTTCTCTACAGCGTTGTCTACGATAGCCTTTAGGTCATCGAGAGGCACGTTGTAGTAGTCGGCCCACAGCCAGTTGTCGGGAACCTCGACGGCAAATGCCGAGTAGTAGGGATGGTGGGTGAACGAGGTGACGGGTATGTAGTCGTCGGGATTGATGCCCAGCGAGGCAGCGTAGCTCTGAGGCGTGTAGGTCTTACCGTCTACCTCAAATGTCTCGGGCACGTCGCCGAGGTAGGCGTCGAGTATGCCGTTGAGGGCTGTACCCCACGAGGTCGACAGACGGCGTCCCGGGTTGCGACGCACGGCGTCAAGGTAACCCTTCATGCCGGCTTCGAGCTCGGCGTGGTTGTGGTTATCCTCGCCATAGCTCAGACCGCGGTAGGCCTCCTCGGGCACGGCGCCATAGCGCTTCCACACGTATGGTACGTCGAGAATACTGCCGCCCTGCGAAAAGTTGGTCTTGCCGTCCATGCGCACGTAGCGGTCGGCCTTGTCGGCGTAGCATTGGCGCACGGTGTACATCTCTGATAGGTCGACAGGCTTGCCGCCCTTACGTATGATCTCGTCCTCAAAGAACGTCGTGCCGGCAAAGCACCAGCATGTGCCGCTCTTGTTCTGGTCGCGCACGGGGGTCGACTCGACCACGCGCACGTCGGTGAACGTGAAGCCGGTAGAGTCCTTCTTCTCCGTGCTGTCGGGCTTCTCCTGGGCCACGGCGCCGAGTGACGCCATGGCCAGGATGCCGAGTATGAGTTGCTTGTTCATCGTCGGGATTGATTACTGCTTGCCCGAAACGGCTGCTGTGCGGTCGATTTTCATTACCAGACCCTGGAGCACCTTGCCCGGGCCGAGTTCTACAAACTCGGTAGCGCCGTCGGCGATCATGTTCTTCACGGTCTGAGTCCAGCGCACGGGGGCTGTGAGCTGAGCCACGAGGTTAGCCTTGATTTCGGCAGGGTCGGTATGGGGCTTGGCGTCGACGTTCTGGTAAACGGGGCAAACGGGAGCGTGAACCTCGGTAGCCTCGATAGCCTTGGCGAGCTCGGCGCGTGCGGGCTCCATGCAGGGCGAGTGGAACGCACCGCCTACCTTGAGTTTGAGGGCGCGTTTGGCACCGGCGGCGAGCAGCTGCTCACACGCCTTGTCGATAGCCTCGATTTCGCCCGAGATAACGATCTGGCCGGGGCAGTTGTAGTTGGCGCAGACAACCACGCCGTCAATGCCGGCGCAGATTTCCTCGACTTTCTCGTCGGGGAGAGCGAGCACGGCAGCCATTGTCGAGGGCTTGAGTTCGCAGGCCTTCTGCATTGCCATGGCGCGGGCGGCAACGAGCTTCAGACCGTCCTCAAACGAGAGTGCGCCGGCAGCGGTGAGAGCCGAGAACTCGCCGAGCGAGTGACCGGCTACCATGTCGGGTTTGAACTCGTCGCCGAGGGTCTTGGCGAGGATAACCGAGTGGAGGAAGATGGCGGGCTGTGTCACCTTGGTCTGGCGTAGGTCTTCGTCAGTGCCCTCAAACATTAGGTCGGTGATGCGGAAACCGAGAATCTCGTTGGCTTTCTCAAACATCGCGCGAGCGGTCTCGTTGTTGTCATATAAGTCTTTGCCCATGCCTACAAACTGGGCGCCCTGTCCGGGAAATACAAATGCTTTCATAATAATGAATGGTGATATGTTAAATTTTAAGTTTCACAATGTGTTAAAATTACTGCAAAGATAGCATTTTTTTGCATATTATTTATTTCAAGACTCCTTTTTTATTACTAACTTTACACCGCTAAAAACGCAACCCGAGGCCACGAGTGCCCTCGACAGTAGAGATTACGGCTCGTGCCTCAGTATAAACTAACGGATAATATAATTATAGTATTGACAATATCATGACACACTCTCTTATCCCGGCAATGATTATGGGTTACCAGTGGCTCATTATCCTGATAATTTTGTCCGCTTTTGTGGCTGTTCCGATAATATGTTGTGCGATACTCGCATCAAGAAGAAAAAACGATAAATAAATATGACACTAACGATGATTACAGCAATGATTATGGGCTATCAGTGGCTCATCATTCTCCTTATAGTATTACTGTTGTTCGGCGGCAAGAAAATTCCCGAACTGATGAAAGGCGTCGGCAAGGGCGTGCGTGCCTTCAAGGAGGGCATGAACGAGGCCGAGGGCGAGCTCAAAAAAGCTATGGATGAGCCCGCGAAGAAAACCGAGTCGGCCGCTAAAAATGACGGCGAGACCGCAAAATAAGATAACACGAAACTCAATTGATTAATGAAAGCCTGCCGCAAGTGATGTGGCAGGCCGATATTATTGTTCAATGGCTCAGGAACAAGGCGAAATGGATTTCTGGGGGCACCTCGGCGCGTTGCGTGGTGTCCTGTTCAAGATTGCGGTGGCCGTGATTACCGTGGGGGTGGTGCTGTTTATCAACATGACGTGGATATTTGACAACATCATCCTCGCTCCGTGCGACGGCTCGTTCGTGACCTACGAGTGGCTCGGCGCTATCAAGGGCGACGGCTCGCTGCTGCCCAACATGTCGGGCGAGGGATTTCATGTCGACCTTATCAACTACAATCTGACGGCTCAGCTCAACACTCACGTGTCGTTGGCGTTCTGGCTAGCGATGGTGCTGTGTTTTCCGTTTGTCATTTACATGTTGTGGACGTTTGTCAAGCCGGGCCTTTACCCCCATGAGCGCAAGAATGCCACCCCGGCGTTCATCTTCGGTAACCTTATGTTCTATCTCGGCGTAGTGTGCAGCTACTATATCGTATTTCCTATGTGCCTCAAGTTCCTGGCCGACTATCAGATTTCTGACAGCATCAAGAACACGATATCGCTCAGCTCCTATATCGACAATTTTCTGATGCTCAATTTTCTGATGGGCTTGGCATTTGAACTGCCGCTGCTGTGCTGGGTGCTTGGTAAGATCGGTATGCTTACGCGTCAGTTCTTCTCGACCTACCGCCGTCATGCCATCGTGGCGCTTGTGGTGCTCGCGGCCATTATTACCCCCACCGGTGACCCTGTGACACTGGCCTTGGTATTCATCCCGCTTTACGCGCTGTGGGAACTGAGCGCGCTGCTCGTCCCGAAGTCAAAGCCCGACGATGATAGCGAGGTGCCGGCCACGACGGCCTGAACGAAATGAATAACGCCCGGAGTCGATTGACATCCGGGCGCGTTTGTTCTATAAGGATTTGTATTTATTTTATGCGTGTGATGGCGAGGTAGCCGCCCACTACCTGGAGTATCATGCCGGGGATGCCTGTGCGGAAGTCCTGCAGGGCGAGCTTGAGATCACCGACGATTGCCCATTCGCCGAGGGTGCCGAGCGTCTGGTAACCGAGCACTACGGCGAGCAGCAGGCCGATGGTGACGCGGTTGAAGCGGTGGGCGGCGTAGCCGGCGATGACTGCGAGCAGGGCCGATTTGAGGGTGATGGCCGGCAGTGCGGCTACGGCGGGCATCCCGAAGATGAGGCTGCTGAGCATCGGCGACGCCAGGGCGGTGAGCAGACCTACACGCCAGCCGAAACGGTAGGCGCCTACGAGGGTGAAGAAGTAGATCGGCAGCCATATCATGCCGCCACGGGGCACAGCGTGAAACAGCTGGGGCAGCAGCAGATTGCCGATGACAAAGAGCGTAGCCGCTATATACGTGCGGTAGCTTCGGAACGGGAGTGATTGTAAATTTAGTACGGTTTGCATTTTCTTATCTATTGTTCTTTAGTGTTCAGACAGGAATTGTTCGATCAGCGGCAGGCAGTCGGCCGCAGTGGCACAGGGCGTGCAAAGTTCCTCGACAGGACAGATGCCGGTGCCCCGGCGGTTGATGATGTTTGGCACCACGGTGCTGTAGCTCACAGGTATCGAGGCCTGTTCGAGCAGTTTGAGTGCCGGGTGGCTAATGACGTCGGCATGGGCTTGGCTGATGCCGCCGAGTATCATCAGCGCGGCCGCCCCCTTGCCTATGACCTTGTCGGCAATCATGGCGCCGTTGAGCTTCTCGGGCTCGTTGTGGAGCAGATAGAGCAGGTCGGCTACTCCGCGGCGGTGGTAGAGGGTTATCTCATTGCCGTTGGCTATGACACACGAGCACTTGTCGCGGTGCAGTATTTCGACGAGTTGGTTGATTTCCATATTCGCGGGTCAGTTGATTTCGAGAACTTCGGGAAACTGGGACACCGTCTTGCGCGGCAGACCGGCAATGATGCGCGAGTAGCTGTGGCGTATGAGGCTGTGAAGCAGTTCGTCGCTGAGGCTGCCCGACAGGCGGTGCTGGTTCCAGTGACGTTTGTTCCAGTGGTAGGCCGGTTCGATGTCGGGGTAGTGTTCGCGAAGCTCGATGGCATACTCGGGGTCACACTTAAGCGCAAGATAGTCGGTATCGGCCAGACTGATGCATGCAAAAATCTTACCGAATAGTTTGAAAACCAGGACATCGTCGCCAAACGGCATCTCCTCGGCAGTGCATGGCAGCGCCAGGCAGTATTCGCGTATTTCTTCGATATTCATACCCCAAAGTTACAAATTATATTTGAAAATATATACCTTTGTGATTAAATAAAGAACTGTTATGAAGCGGATAGAGTGCGAGAAACAAATCATTGGCTTGATGGTAGCGGTATATTGCCGCTGGCATCATTCGCAGGGTGCTGATGGGCTTTGTGACTAGTGCCGGGAGCTACTTACCTATGCCCGGGAGCGCATAGATCTTTGCCCCAAAGGCGACCGCAAAACGACGTGCCGCAAATGCGAAATTCACTGTTACTCGGCCGACCATAGAGCTAAGATCCGCGACGTGATGTGCTACGTCGGCCCGCACATGCTCTACCTCCACCCGCAAATCGCCCTTCGGCATTTATACAATGAGTTTCATTAAAACGTAAAATGATTAATAGTAACATAGTTTAATTAATACTGATATAATACAAATGGAGATATATTCTATTCTAGATGATTATAAAGATATCAAGGAGTGCACATATAAAGGTGAAAAATACTCAGTCCGTGACAATGGTGCTGTTTTTCGTCATTTGCGAGAGGGAAAGCGAATAAGAAAAGATGATTGTGTTTGGACTTTTGGAAAGCCGAATATGAGCACTGGGTATATGGAGATTGGCTCAGAGCGCGTGCATAGAATTGTAGCGTTTGCCTTTCTTGGAGAACCGCCAACGCCTCAGCATGTAGTTGACCATATTGATACTAATCGAAGGAATAATAGGCCACAAAATCTTAGGTGGCTTACTAAATTAGAAAATGTACTAAATAATCCTATAACACGAAATAAAATAGAATATCTTTGTGGAAGCATAGAGGCTTTTATAAATGATCCGTCAATGATACAGGAGTTTGTTGATGATAATCCTAATTTCGAATGGATGAGAACAGTAACCGTTGAAGAAGCAAGGGCTTCATACGAACGATTGAGCGCTTGGGCCGAAAGAGACCGTGGTACAGTACCTTCAGGAGGCTCTATTGGGGAATGGATTTATTCCCCTTATAAAAAAGAAGACCACAAACCATATATTGAAGATAAAGAATATGAATCAATTGTAAATGAGGTGATTGCAATCCAGCAAAAATCTAAACAAGAATCAGCCGAGGAATCTTATGCTAATAGTATAACTGAATCATTGACGCCTAACGCGGTTCAACGATATTGGTCTACACCTACTGAATTCCCCTTTTGTCCATCTGAGATAGGAGAAGATGCACTGCTTTCATATATGAATAATTTAAAAAAAGGTGCTATTGTGTCAAAAAATCGCAATTGCACTCATTTTGTCGATGATTATGCTCTGAATAATAACCGACTAATGATAAGTACATATACGCCAGATGGACTAAAAAAATATTCAATTATATATATAACATTTGAGAATGGCAAATACGTTCATACGAGTACTACATTCTTTGATAATGAGTCTACAAAAAGGGAGATCGCTTTAGCGAAAGGATTAGAATGGATCGGAGAAGAAACATTTGATGATTATGTATCTTAATATAATAGCACTTTATCAACAATCTCATGAAAAGGACTGTTAAATCTCTTGATGATATGTTGGGGTATATTCCTGACAGTCTGCAAGAGGAAACCGAACTTTCTTTTCAGATTTCAGACCGAATATACGAACTGATGCAGCAGCGTGGATTGTCAAAAAAAACAGTTTGCCGACGCTCTCGGTAAACGTCCATGCGAAGTTACCAAATGGCTCAGCGGTCAACACAACTTCACTATAGTTACACTTGGAGCGCTATCTTCGTTTTTCGGACAGCCGATCATTACAGTTCAATAGTATTCATGAAGTGCTAAGTTGTTAGAAGAATTTCGTTAGCAGCAGGTGAAGTTGTTGTGGCCGTGGGTGCGGTCGATGTGGAAGCGGCAACCTTCGTCAAGCAGACATTCGATGATTTCTTCGAAGCAGTCTACGACTTGGGTGAATGTCGGGTTGATGATTTCGTTCCATTCTTCCATGCACTCGGCGATAAAGACGGGGAGTTGAGAGTGGTTTACGCGATGGCGCCGGGCCATGGCCAGTGAGTCTTCACGATTGACGACTACGGCCGTTGAGCAATTGTACTTGGGTTGGTCATAGTCGTGAAAGTCTATGCTGATCACAACCTGGTCGTGGATGTTAAAGCCGGCGTACATGTCCATTACCATAGGCTGGTCTTCGTCAGAACTTATTATGTGGCAGAATGGCGAATAGAGGTTTTTGCCGATATGTTTGCCGATATATTTTTCGGTGGGGATAGGGTGTTTTGTTTTCATATTCATACAGTTTTTTTGTGAGAAGGCTTCTGGAGCCTTCGGGTTAATATTTCATTTTACTAATCTCATCCCCCGGGGCCTACCCCCGGGGTGCGAGGTTACCAACATGTCAATGTGCTACCTGTCCCGACGGCAGGAAATCGGGATGCGTCAGGATGCACCACGGGCTGCCGGGGCATTTGGTTGATGGGAATGTGTTGGTGGAATGGCTATGCGCACATCATCTCCGCGCCGCCGGGAGGAGCGGCACCGCCTGACTTACTGATGTCGGGATGAAGATGCTTCATGGTTGAAAATGAAATGATTAAACTGTATGAAATGAGTCACGCCACAACAGGCAATCACCCATTATGGCACAAAATTACTAAAAATTGCTCAATTGTCCCAACCCTCTCCGTTAAAATCGGTTGATTCAAATATCATCAAACAAATATAGATTATACAGGTATTAACTTTTGGATCATTCCAACAAATTTACTGAATAATCCGGATTTTTTTTGCTGAATATTCCAAATCTCTTTCAAGTGTCCAATAGCGTAAGAATTACCTTGTTCCGCCGCCTTACGAAACCAATCTTCAGCTTCGACTAAGTCTTTTTCAACACCTATACCGCTGTAATAGCAATCTCCCAAACGATTTTGTGCTGGTACATAACCCTGTGTGGCAGCTTTACGGTACCATTTCACAGCTTCAGCCGAGTTATAATTAACACCATGTTCATTGCAATAGCAATCTCCCAAACGATTTTGAGCAGGCGGGTAACCCTGTGTGGCAGCTTTACGGAACCATTTCACAGCTTCAACAAAATCCTTTTTCACTCCTTCTCCGAAGTAATAGCATTCTCCCAAATCGTTTTGTGCGCATAGCTCACCTTGTTCAGCAGCTTTACGGAACCATTTCACGGCTTCGATAAAGTCCTCTTTAACTCCTAGCCCTTTTTTATAGCATTCTCCCAAATGAGATTGTGCGCATGCCTCACCTTGCTCGGCGGCTTTACTGAACCACTTTACAGCTTCGGCAAAATCCTTTTTAACTCCTTGTCCTTTTTTATAGCAAACTCCCAAATAATTTTGTGCGGAGGCATAATCTTGCTCAGCCGCTTCACGGAACCATTCCACGGCTTCAACAAAGTCTTTATTACGATATGCAGACCATCCTTTCTTAAAAAGGTCTTCTGGGGATTCTTCTTGTGATATTGATGAGTCGATTGTAACGGCGCCTTTTCTCTTTTTTCCGAGAAGGCGGCAGATATCGTCAACGAGGACGGTATCGATAGGATGGTCGTTGATATTGCGCCAGTTTATGCCTGAAAAGACAAATTTCATTCCGACCGGCAGACTTGAGTCGTCTATTATATAAGGAAGTAATGAATTTTTGGGCTTTTCATTGAATGCAAATGTGATTTCGCTATTAGTGAATTTTGAGGAGTAAGAGTTACTGCTGGCAAGGAACAAAAACAGCCTACAGCCCATAATTGCTTCTGCAAGAATTTCAGGGAACTCCATGCCTCCGCCTATTCCTTGACGGTCAATGAAATATGAGACGCCTGCGCGATCAAGAGCCTCGCAGATTTTATCAGCAACTGAAGAATCGTGTCTGCTATAGCTTATGAATACGTCTTTATGTTCCATAAAACTCATATGGGTGTTAGAGGTGAGGGAGAAATGAAGTAATCCGTTAGTTGGCGTTTAGTGCAAAGATACGACTTTTTGAGACGGAATGAAGCCTTTAATGCTCTTTTTTATTGGTTTTTTCGCGTTTTGGGCCGGGGGATAGCCGGGCGCGGGTGGAGCGGAGGGCGGCGCGCAGGCCGGGGCTGAGGGGTTGAGTGGCGAGGAGGTCGAGGTGTGACGCGAGTTCGGCGAGGAGCTCGGGGTAGTGGCGGCAGTGGTCGTAGGCGATGTAGATGGCGTAGGCACGCACGGCGGGGAGTTCGGTCTGGGAGTTGATGCGCGAGAGGCAGTAGTCGAGTAAATCGGAGCGCAGGGTATCTTTGTCATAGCGGATGCCTCGCAGCAGCTGCATGATGACGCGGCGCTTGGAGGTGGTGGTGCCGGCGAGCAGGTGGTCGATGAGCTCGTCGCGGCGCGCGAAGGTGAGGAAGCTGACCGACCGGGGCAGCAGCGAGAGGCACCACAGGGCGTTGAGGCTCACTCGGTCGTCGGGCGAATAGGCGAGGCCGTAGAGGGTGTCAAGATGTGCCGTTGACTCGAGAGCGTAGGCTATGACGGCGCGCCGCGCGGGGGCATACATGCGGCCTTGAAGCATGCTAGTAAGTTCCATGGTGACGTCAGATTATGCCTATGCTGTTCAGGAATATAAGGAATATGGCGACCGGGCATATCCACGTGAGGCAAAACACAATGAGCTTTATTGTGACGCGATGGCCGTCGGCGAGGTCGGTAGCGAGGAGGTGTTTGCGAGCCATGCGGCCGATGAACACCGATATTATCATGCCGCCCAAAGGCAGGGCGATATTGGATGTCACGTAGTCAAAGAGGTTGAAGATGGTGAGGCTGCAGATGGTGAGGTGGGACAGGGGGCCGAAGCTGAGGGCGCACAGCAGTCCGCCGACAAGAGATATGGCCGAACTGACGAGTGTGGCACGGCGACGAGAATATCGGCGCTCTTCACAAAAGTAGGTTATGGAGATCTCGGACATCGATACGGTCGAGGTTATCGATGCTAAGAACAGCAGCAGAAAGAACAAGGTAGACCACAACTGCCCGACCGGGAGTTGATTGAAGATGTAGGGTAGCACCTCAAAGACGAGTGTCGGGCCGGCCTCGGGCGAGAGTCCGAACGAGAAGACGGCGGGGAAGATGATGACGCCGGCGAGGATGGCAACGAGCGAGTCGAGCACGGCGGTTGTCACGGCAGTGCATGCCAGGTTGTTGCGCGAGCTGAAGTAGGAGGCATAGGTCATCATGCACCCCAGGCCGAGGCTCAATGAGAAGAATGCCTGACCCATGGCGCTGAGCAGCACCGAAGCGTTGATCTGTGAGAAGTCGGGCTTGAACAGGTAGCTCACGCCCCGGCCGAAGCCCGGCATGGTGAACGCGTTGATGCAGAACACGATGAGCAGAAGAAACAGCAACGGCATCAGGATATTGGAGGCCCGCTCGATGCCCTTGGTAACGCCGCGCAGGAGTATGAACGTGTTGCAAAACAGGAATAAGACAGTCCACTGAACCGGACGCCATCCTGTTGTCATTGTCACGAACTGGTCGTGTCCCACTGCTTTGTCGGCAAAGTCGAGCTGACCTAAGAGTGACGATACGAAATACTCTGCAGTCCAGCCTGCCACTACCGAGTAGAAACTGAGGATGAGCAGCGACGAGACGATGCCGATAATGCCGGCGACGCGGCCTATAGGGCCGGCTTTTAGCTTGCGGTAGGCTCCGAATACGTTGCTGCGCGTGGTGCGGCCCATGTAGAACTCGGCCCACAGCACCGGGATGCCGATGAGCAGCACAAATGCCAGGTAGCAGACGAGGAACGCGCCGCCGCCGTGTGCGCCGGTTTCGTAGGGGAATCGCCAGATGTTACCGAGCCCCACAGCCGAGCCCACAGTGGTGGCTATGGCTGCAAAACGGGTGGCGAATACTGCACGGTCTTTAAAACTATCTTTTTTACTCATTGCTTATCGCTAAATTGAGCCCAAAGATACGCCTTAAATTCCAAACGGCAAAATTGCCGTTGTGTCGTCACGGAGTTGTACAGCCGATGGTTAGCCCTCGGTATGGAAGTTGGTGAATACTCCGCGCTCCTGGGCCGGGAAGCCCTCGGCCTGTTTGGCGGCCGCGAAGGCTTTGAGCATGAATGCCATGTTACGGCCAAGGTTTCGCATTGTCTGCAGGCCCTCAAGGTCGGTCTCCACATCGGCTGCCGTGAAACCGTGCACTTCGTTCCAATAGGTGCTTGACACGACGGGCATAGCGCTGATGGTGAAGTATTTGTTAATCTCGTCGAATGCTGATGTAGAGCCTGCGCGACGCGATGATACGACGGCCGCACCTATCTTCATGGTCTTGTCAACAGTGCCCGAGGTGCTGTAGAACAGGCGGTCGAGGAACGCGAGGAGCTGACCGTTGGCGCCTGCATAGTAGACGGGCGTGCCTATCACGATGCCATCGGCCTCGGCAAACAGCGGGGCGGTCTCGTTGACCTGGTCGTTGAACACACACCGACCATGTTCGCGGCAATAGTTGCAGCCTATGCAGCCTCTCACGTCTTTGTTGCCTACGTTTACGCGTATAGTCTCTATGCCGTTGTCGGCCAGGGTTGATTCTACTTCGCGCAGGGCGCGGTCGGTGCAGCCTGTGAGGTGGGGGCTGCCGTTGATGACTAATACTTTCATGGTGGGTGGTATGTATGATTTATGTTGCCGGATTAACGTTTAAGTGGCGGCCTTTGTTCGCGTGAGGGGGGTGAGATAAGGACTATTGCTGTGATGATTCAAAGTCGGCTCGATGCTGCATGACGTTTTTCATGTTGGCTTGTGCCCACTCGGTGAGGCTGGCTATGATGGGGACGAGTGAGCGTCCTGTGTCGGTGAGGGTATATTCGACACGCGGGGGCACTTCTTGGTAGTAGTGCCTGTCGACGAGTGCGTCGGCTTCGAGTGTTCGGAGGGTGTTGGCCAATATGCGTGGCGAAATGTCGGGAATCTTGCGACCGAGTTCGTTGAATCTTATAGGCTCGTTCTCGCTGATGACGAGTATGACAAGGAGTGCCCATTTGTTACCGAAACGGGCTATCACGTTGCGCACGGGGCATATCTCGATGATGGAGTTGAGTTGTTGTTTCTTTCTCATTTTCAGTAGGCTTTGACGGCAAAGGTAGCATTTAAACGCCACATATACAAATAATGCCGGGAGGGTAATTTTTTTTGATTTTTTATTGTTGTACAAGTGTCAGATTATCAATAACGGTAACAAAAATGTTAGTTGGTGGTGGATTTGTAACCTCTTGTGTGTTAGGTTTGAATGGGGTATATTTGTGTCGAGTTATATGAATTTAATCATTAAAAACCGTTAAGATTATGAAACGTATTGACAATGGTGCTGTAAAGCACACCGCACAAGCTTATCTTTGTGGAAATGCCGAGACCGAGAAGCCTCAGGGTGCCTGTGGCTCGGCTTGTGGTGCCGGCGATGAGAAGCCCGTATCGAAACCTACCGCCTGTGGTTCGGCCTGTGGCGCCGGCGAGAAGTAAGAGATTGTTTTTTTAACTACTTCTGAATGTACATGAGGTTGTGTCAAGAATGATGTGATTTCTGACACAACCTCTTGATTTAGACTCTATGGATTATTTTGCATTCCAATGGCATATTACCGACAGCTGTGACCAGCGTTGTGAGCATTGCTATATCTTCTCGGAGGGTCACCCAAACATGGTGGAGATGCCTGTGGCGCGGGCCGGGACGGTGATAGGGCAGTGTGTGGAGATGTGTGACCGTATGGGCAGGCTGCCGTATTTCTATATCACGGGTGGTGACCCGATTCTGCACCGCGATTTCAGACAAATCGCGTCAATGCTGAAGGAGCGGGAGATACCGTTTACGATTCTCGGTAATCCGTTCCATCTTAATGACGAAACATGCAGGATGTTGAGGGAGATGGGATGTGAGAAGTATCAGCTGAGTATTGACGGTATGCGTGAGACGCACGATAAGATAAGGAAGCCGGGGTCGTTTGACACGACGGTGGAGAAAATAGACGTGCTGAAACGTAACGGCATTAGGGTAGCCGTGATGACGACAGTATCGGGGACGAATATCAATGAGATTCCTGACATTATCGACATGGTGGTTGAGAAGGGTGTTGATGTGTTTGCGTTCGGCCGCTACTGCCCGACGTCGGCCGAGAAGTCAACGCATATATCCCCCGTGGAGTACCGTGATTTCCTGGAGCGTATATGGGAGAAGTTCACGGAGTATAAGGATGAGGGTACGATTTTCAATCTCAAGGATCATTTGTGGACGCTGTTCCTGTATGAAAAGGGATTGTTCAAGATCGATGCCGACACCGACCCTGACACGATTTATGACGGGTGTCACTGCGGAGACTGTCATCTGACGATATTGCCGGACGGGAACGTGATGGCCTGCCGCCGGTTTGACAGTGTGGTGGGCAACGTGTTTAAAAACGATATTTATGATATATGGAGAGGGGCCGGCATGGATGAGTACAGGCACCATGAGCGTTTCGAAAAGTGCTCGCGGTGTGAGCTGCTGAGGTTCTGCCGCGGATGTCCGGCTGTGGCCTATGGCTATCACGGGTCGTTTTATGCTCCTGATCCTCAATGCTGGAAAGAGATATGAAAGCAGTTGTATTGACAAGGCCGTGCAGGGCCGACGAGATGGCGGTGTCGCAGGTGGAGTGTCCGACAGCGGCACCGGGGTGGGTATTGATCAAGGTGATGGCGTTCGGTATAAATCACTCTGAGGTGTTGCTGCGTCGGTTTGAGATCGCCAACAGCTATATACGCAAACCGATAATACCGGGTATAGAAGGTGTTGGTGTGATCGTTGACCCGTCGGACAGCGGGTTCAGGCCCGGTGAGCGCGTTATGGCGCTAATGGGTGGTATGGGCCGCAGTTTTGACGGTAGCTATGCCGAGTATGCCGCTGTGCCTGCAAGCCATGTATTCAGGGTGAAAAGTGGTCTGGACTGGGAGGAGCTGGCGGCGTTGCCTGAGACTTACTATACGGCGTATGGCTCGATAGTGATGTCGCTGAGGCTGTGTGAGAATGATACGTTGCTTATACGCGGTGGTACGTCGACGGTGGGGTTGGCGGCACTGCAGCTGGCTAAGGCCATTGGCGCCCGTGTGATATCGACGACGCGTGATGAGCGCAAGGCTGAATTGCTAAGACTGACGGGTGCAGATTATGTGATAACCGAGGGGCCTGACTTTGCACGGCGGTTGCTTGACGTGTACCCCGGCGGGGTGACGAAGGTGCTGGAACTTATAGGGGCGGCTACACTGAGGGAGTCGCTGAGGCTGACGGCCTATCATGGTATTGTGTGCCACACGGGGCTGTTGGGCGGTGTGTACGGTCTGAAAGATTTTGACCCTATCAAAGAGATTCCGACGGGCGTGTATCTCACGGGCTTCTACAGTAATAGTCCGACTCAGCGTCAGATTGACGGTATGATGGGGTTGATAGAGTCGGGGGGTATTCGCCCTGTGATAGGGGGCCGATTCACGCTTGACTCGATTGCCGGGGCTCATGCGGCAGCTGAGAGCCGGCAACTCACGGGTAAACTCGTTGTCACGGTGTAGCTTGAGGGAGTCAGTTGCCTGACTTGATGCACTGGCTGTCGCGTGAGGGGGAGTGGGTATCGGTGTAAGGTTCCATGTGAATGTTGATTAGCGACTTGTCGCCGAACGCTGCTTTCAGTGCGTTCTCGGCCTGAGTGGCCTTGGTGTGGGCATCGGTCAGCGACTGGCTGCCGTCCATCTTGGCGTGGAGGTCTATGGCGATGTTATTGCCGATGCGGCGTGTACGCAGATTGTGGATATATTTAATGCCGGGGACTGAACTCACGATGCGCACAATCTCCTGTTCCTGCTCTTCGGGCAGCGAGGCTTCGAGCAGTTCGCGTATCGTTGGTTTCATTATATCATATCCGCTCTTTATGATAAGCAGGCTCACGACGATAGCCGCGATGGGGTCAAGTATGCGCCAGCTGTCACCTAAAAACATTGCGCCGCTGATGCCGACGAGCGTGCCGAGCGATGACACGGCGTCACTGCGGTGATGCCATGCGTTAGCTATCACGGCCTGAGAGTTGAGGCGTCGTCCGCTCTTGACGGTGTAACGGTAAAGCCATTCTTTTGAAACGATCGATAGAGCGGCGATGATGAGCGCCAATGATGCAGGTCGAGGCAGCGGCTCGCCTTGCAGGCTGCCCATGACTGCCTTGATGCCGTTGACCATCAGCCCGATGCCGGCAATGCACAGCAACAGTCCGATGATGAGCGTTGCCAGAGTCTCAAATTTGCCGTGGCCATAGTTATGATCTTTGTCGCGCGGCTTACCGGCTATACGTATGAATATCAGAACGACTACATCAGAAATGAAATCGCTGAGCGAGTGAACCGCATCGGCCACGAGCGCCGAACTTCGGCCGACGGTTCCGGCCACAAATTTCAGCACAATCAACACCGCGTTGACAGCCGTCCCCGTCAGCGTGACCCGGTATATTTCTTTCTCGCGATTTTCCATTAATAAATATGATTACGTGTCATGCGCAAATTTACAAACTTTTTTGCAAATCGAATGAATTTATTAATTTTGTGGGTGATTTAATGATAAATTGATATGAAAAAGAATAGCGATATAAGGCACCGTCGGTTACATGCCTTTTACAATAGCCGGGTACTTAACGGGCTGATGATTGTGGTCGTTGACGCGTTGTTACTGATGGCGTGTTATAAAACGATGCTGCTGCCTGTTGTCTGCTCGAGCGTCGCTCTGCTGCTTTTCATAGGGTATGCCCTGTGGCTTTGGGTGGCCAAGCCGCGTCAGATTATTATCAACAGCAGGCTGTCTGATGTGTCGGGCTATCTGCTGTTATATTTCCTGATTATGAGCGCCGTGAGGCCCGATAGCGAGTGGTGGTATATTGTCCCGCTGGTGGGCTCGATTGTGGCGATGTTCGTGACGCTTACCCGCAGTGATGACGAGGTATTCGAGATTTAATCCGAGTATTTTAAAATAACAACGGCTGAATCAGATATATCTCCGGTTCAGCCGTTGGTGTTTTATTAAAGTTCAGATTACTGGGCGGCGGGGCGCTCGAAGCCGTCTTTAGTGGCGCGTGCGCTCATGCGCTCGATGCGCTTCTGGGTGTCGGGGTGAGACGAGAACATCTTCTGAATCATCGAGCTCTTGGTGCCGCTTTCCATGCCGGCGAGTTTTTCAAACGCCATTGTCATGCCCCAGGGGTTGAGGCCGTTGAGGACGAGGAAGTCGTAGCCACAGTCGTCGGCTTCCATTTCCTGTTTCTGAGAGAATTTGGCATTCATGAGGTTCTGGCTTATAGCGCCGAGCTGTGAGTCGGTGAGTTTGGCTATCTTGCCGTTGGCGGCGCCGGCTGCATCGAGGGCGGCGTCTGTGAGGAGCTGCTGTTTGAGCGCGTTCTTTGAGTGGCGTTTCATGACATGGCCTATCTCGTGGCCTATGACGCCCATGAGCTCGTCGTCGGTCATGATGTCCATGAGCGATGAGAAGACGCGGACGCTACCGTCGGGGCAGGCGAATGCGTTGATGTCAATGACGTCATATACTTTGAAGTTCAATGGAATACCGTCGGCGTCGGGGATGTCCTGAGTGAGTCGGCGCAGACGTTTGACATACTCGTTGTCCTCGGGCAGGACGGGGTTGTTTTTATCCATCCACTCGACCGACTGTTTGACGTAGGCGGCCATCTGCTCGTCGGTTAGGGTGAGTGCCTGGGCGGCTTTGCCGGCGGCCTTGACTGCCTTGCCGAGGTTGAACTGAGCCGATGCATGGATGGGAGCGGTGCATGCGGCTCCAAGGAGAATGATGCTTAGGATGTTTTTGAGTTTCATTGCTATTTAATGTTTTTTATGTTTGAATGTGTATTTCTTGTTCTTGATGACGGGGATGCCGAATAGTCCGTCTTGGGTGGTGAGCGAGATGCTGTCGCCTGTCCTGAGGCGTGCGTATTCGTTGGCGGTTACGGGTAGCTCCTTGGTGCGGTTGTCGGGCCACCGGACGGTCACCGAGTGGGTGTAATATTTCTCACCGCGGCCTACACGGTTGCGGCCTATGCGGCGCACGCGGTAATGCTCGCGTGTGGTCTTATTGGTTATCGCAACTTTGAATTGTCGGGATGTGTGGCTGTCGGCCACGTAATAGTTGAGTGTATAGAACGCGCCTGTGAGCAGGGCGTAGGTCAGTGCGATGCCTGTGGCAGCTGAGACCCAAAGGCGGCGAGTGGGCAGTACGTGGCTGAGGGGGCGTCGGAGCGCATAGCCGACGGGAACAGCGGGGAGGATGCAGATGAGGGTGGGTATCCACCATTGTATCATGGTGTTGTGATGAATAACAAGTGAGAGGCCGGCGGCGGAAACCGCAAGCAGTCCCAATACAATCATTATCAGTATATTCATCACCCGCATTAGCTATATATGTTAAAAGGCAGATGCAAAATTAGTGAATATCGTGCAATCTGCAATGTCGCGCTGTGTTAAAATGATAGGGTGGGGCGTTTGTATATTCGACGGTTTTTACTTACTTTGCATGACAGTTGACAGTAGTTGACTTGAGGAACTCTTATAATTAACGGATATAATATATTGAAGATGACTGAATGGGAGAAAATGCAGAATTATCAGATATATGATGATTTTGATGCCGACCTGTTTAACCGCCGCGTAGAGGCGAAAAAGCTGTTCAAGGAGTTTAACCGCACGGAGGATGACGAGATTGAACGACGTCAGGAAATAATGCGCAAACTCTTTAAGAAGGTGGGTGAGCGCGTGTGGATGGAGCCGAATTTCATGTGCGAATTTGGCAAAAACATCAGCATCGGCGATGATGTGTATATCAATTTTGGATGTACGCTGCTTGATTGCGGCCAGATTACGATTGGCAATAACACACTGTTAGGGCCCAATGTAAGTGCTTATTCAGGTAATCATTCGCTCGACGCGGACGAAAGGATTGCCGGCGCATTAATCCCGAAGCCTATCACGATAGGTAACCGAGTATGGATAGGCGGTGGCAGCACGATACTGAGCGGAGTGACTATAGGTGATGACTCGGTTATCGGAGCCGGCAGCGTAGTGACCCGAGACATCCCGTCGGGCGTCGTTGCTGCCGGGAATCCATGCCGCGTGTTAAGACCGATCACCGATAAAGACAAAGTCGGCTTTAAGAAAGTATAGCCCCCGTAGTTTAACAAATATATCGAGTGCGAGAGCTACAAAAACAGCAGCAGTCGATTATAAAGAGTGGGTAATACCGCTCTTTTTTGTAAATATAGCCATATTAAATAATTTGAGTTCGAAATAAGGAATCGTAATATATTCAGCTAATTATCGAAAACAAAATCAAGTATAGTAGATAGTTCCCTTCCCAAGAAGCCTTCGATTTCTTTTGTATTTATGATTAACAATCCGCAACGTCATTCTAATTCCTAATATAGAACTTACGTAATTAGGGCGTTTAAAATACGTCATATAAATATCCCACTGGTTAAATTAAACGTCAAGAATATGGCCCATTTTGACGCGATTTCTTTATTATTTGGATATTATCAAAATCTCTAAGCAAGAGATTTATATGAATACTATT
>CAMWLW010000018.1 GCA_947175245.1 uncultured Bacteroidales bacterium | reverse complement strand
GTACGTAGCCATATAGATCAGCGGTTATTCGGAGTCCAGTTAGCAGGATCGTGACGCCACTGAGCGAGAGTCTCGATATCCTGTTCGCGAATATATTTAGTTTCAAGAGCCGCCTGGAGCATCGAGTTGTAATTGCTGAGAGTGCGGAGTTCCACACCGGCATCAAGGAAAGCCTTCTCGGCCACAGGGAATCCATAAGTGAATATTGCGGCCATACCGATTACCTCACAACCTGCATTACGCAGAGCCTCACAAGCCTTGAGACTGCTGCCGCCTGTCGAGATAAGATCCTCGATAACAACAACCTTCTGACCCGGCTTCACGTTACCCTCGATAAGATTTTCAAGGCCATGATCCTTAGGAGTAGAGCGCACATACACATAAGGCAGTCCGAGTTCATCGGCTACAAGCGCGCCCTGGGCGATAGCACCGGTAGCCACACCTGCAATTGCATCGGGAGCACCGAAGTTCTCCATGATCGTGCGGCAAAGCTCAACCTTGATGAAGGTACGGATCTCAGGGTAAGACAACGTTTTGCGGTTATCGGTATATATAGGTGAGTTCCAACCCGATGCCCATGTGAAAGGATTGTCGGGCTGCAATTTTATAGCACTGATTTTCAAAAGTTTTTCGGCAAGAAGTCGGTCTATCTGTTCCATCGTTATTTGATTTTATATCGTGGTATATAATTAAGTTGCAAATATACGAAACGAGTCTGAATAATGTGTCATATAAGTGTATTTTTTACAAGATTTCACATATATGACACATTATACAATATATACGGGATATCAAATATCGGCGGCATCAAGCACCACGACAAATCCGCCACGCGGATTCATCTTCAGCTTCGGAGCCTTTTTGCCTATAACCACTTCGTTCCTGACAGGCTCACCATTCTCGTTATCACTGTACACGATTATCGTCTGACCTTTAGTACCCTGTGTCAGCTGCACCTCGATAGGAGCAGCGGTAGCATTAACACCGGCGATATACCACTTGTCGGCGTGACGGCGCGCGAGCACGACATACTTTCCGGGATAACCGGCGATAAAGCGGGTCTCATCCCAGGTCGTAGGCACGTCGCGCAGAAAATCCATGCACACCTCGGGGGCATCCTTGAGATTATTAGGCGCGAGCGCGAAGTTCTGGATAGGATTCTGGAACAGTATAGTGGTAGCGAGCTCAAAGACGTCGCTCGTAACACGTCGATTACCCTTGTCGTTGCCACGGCTCATACGCTTATTCATAAAGCATCCGCCAAACTCCATGCAGCCAACCGTGTTGCGTATGAACGGGTGGAGGGTAGCATTAAAGGCCTCCTCGTCACAGAAGTGCTGATCAAAGTAGATATTCTCACTCGCGAGAACAGCCTCACTGCCTACATAATTAGGGTACATGCGCTCCCAGCCACGAGGCAATGTGCAGCCGTGGAAGATAACCATCAGGCCGTTATCGTCGGCATCAGACAGTATTGCCTCATATAGCCGCATTGTCTCCTGCTTGTCACCGCCAAAGAAATCGACCTTGATACCTTTGACGCCGAGGTCACGCAACCAACGCATCTCGCGCTTGCGTACTATAGGATTATCCATGTAATTTATCGGACCCTGTTCGATATCATTCCAATAGCCCGACGAGCTGTACCACATGAATACATCGACACCGCGTTCACGGGCATACTCGACAAGTTCGGGAAGCCTGTCGCGGCCTATGTTGTTATCCCACCAGTTGTCGACAAGTACATATTCATATCCCATTGCCTTGGCGAGGTCTACATACTTTTTGAGGTCATCGAGGTTGATACTGTCGTCCTGCCACAGTATCCAGCTCCATGTGCCACGACCATATTTGTAGTCATGCTCCGACTCATAGCGTGGCTCGACAACATCCCACGGAATAGTGGTCTCCACTATAGGCGCCAGGTCGCGGCCTACGGTGATCGTGCGCCAAGGTGTCTTACCGGGTAAAGCCATGGCCGCACCGGCATTTCCGTTACCGTTGTTCTCACCCGGCATCGGATAATCAATAGTGTACATGCCGCCGAGCTTGTAGTCACTAAGATGTGACGCGCAGTAGTAACTGTCGACATCAGTCTCAGACACAAGCGCCCAGCCTTTGTCACCTATCTTGAACAAACACGGGAATGTATAGCCATGGCCATACTTTGACGGCGTATCCATAGGCGCATCGGCCAGATATTCTTCCTCATAAGATGGTTTTGTACGTTTCCAGCCTATCATCGGGTCACTTTGTGGAGACAAGAAAGTCGTAGTACCCTTAGGGAAACAGAATCCTGTGTTCTCACTGTCAATATATATTGAACCTGTGCCCTTATACTTCTCAACATTATACCTGAAAGCGATATCGTTGTCACTGACGATAAATGTCACGCCCCATTTACGGCCATCGGGCGTAATAAAGTCCAGGACTGCCTCATTGGCTTTGAAGTTAATCTCACTCTTTTTTATGCGGTCGAGTTTGTATGTCTCGTCTATCGACTTTATATCATGGGCTATAATTGACTCGGTACGGTCATAGGCACCGAGGTTTGAATTAAAGCCAAGCGGCGACTTCTTTATAATCGTATCACCGTCGAGAGTCACCATATATGTTATACGTCCCGATTTACTTTTGTCGACATTGACAACCAGTTTCTCATCAGGACTTTTGATATCGAAGGCTATAGCCTTCATGCCGGCAAGCGTCAGCGCCATTGCCGCCAACAATAATTTTTGCATGAAATAGATTAGGTTTGCTATGTAATAAATAAAAAACTGTATGTGTGAATTATACACACTTAGCGAGAAATCAGCATCCCGCTACATGCGTGATACCGGTTTCTCGCCTAATAATTTTCAGAGCGAAGTCGCGGTTGACTTACTTCACCTTAGCGTCGAGCTCAGCGCCGGCTTTGAATTTCACCGACTTGCGAGCGGGAATCTCAATTTTTTCTTTTGTACGGGGGTTGATACCGGTGCGAGCGCCTTTCTCTGATACAGCAAATGTACCAAAACCGAGGAGTGCAACCTTGTCACTGGCAGCAAGAGCGCCGCCGATAGCGTTGAGTGTAGCGTCAAGGGCTGCCTTGGCGTCAACTTTAGAAAGCTTTGCCTGCTCGGCAATTGCGTTCACGAGGTCTGTCTTGTTCATAATGATAATGTGATTTATATTATTAAGGTAACTTTGATTATCAATTTCAAGAAATGAATTACTCCATTTAGAACGCAAATATAAGCAATGTTAACCGATATGCAACTATTTTTTGTTACTTTTTTGAAAAAAACTTTCTAATTGAGCGCCAAAAATTATACCGGATTACCACTGCCCGATAAATACTGACTGCTATCCGCTCACAAAGTTTGCCCGTAACAAATGGTTGGATATATCACAAAAACTGTGTAATTTTGCAAGTGAATGGATACATCTGACATTAATACTATGGCCTCGGGCGGCCCCATCGGAGTCTTTGACTCGGGATATGGAGGCCTAACCATATTGCGTGAAATGAGGCATTTGCTCCCCGAGTACGACTACCTGTACCTGGGCGACAATGCCCGTGCGCCTTATGGCAACCGCTCTTTCGACCTTGTCTACCGATTCACGCTTCAATCAGTCAAGGCGTTGTTCGAGCGCGGTTGTGCACTTGTAATCCTGGCATGCAACACAGCCTCGGCCAAGGCATTACGTTCCATACAGCAACGCGACCTGCCACATATAGACCCCTCGCGCCGCGTGCTCGGCATCATACGCCCGACGGTCGAAGCATTAGACACACTGTCAGTGAGCGGCCACGTAGGCATTTTAGGCACCCGTGGCACAATAGGCTCGCGTTCTTATGAACTCGAGGCAGCCAAACTGCAACCCGACTTCACCATCACCGGGCACGCATGCCCTATGTGGGTGCCGCTGGTCGAGAACGGAGAGGCCGACTCGCCCGGCGCCGACTTCTTTGTAAAAAAAGAAGTAGATGCTATCATGACTGCCGACCCGGCCATCGACACATTAGTGTTGGGATGCACCCACTATCCGCTGCTATTAAATAAGATAAAGCAATATACGCCGGCCAATATCGGCATCGTCACCCAGGGGCGCATCGTGGCCGATAGCCTTGCCGACTATCTGCGACGCCATCCCGAGATAAGTTCACGCTGCACCCGCGGAGGCAACGCATCATTTCTAACCACCGAAAGTATCGACCGTTTCTCAGATATGGCATCAATCTTTATGGGCGAGCACGTCGATGCCACGCATATCGAACTCTGACAGGCACCATGAACGAAACTCTTTCACTTGACACGTCGCTCAAACAGCAGCAGCGGCTCACACCGCTACAGGTTCAGTTTGTGAAGATGCTCGAGATGACGACCCCTGAGCTTGAAGAAACCGTGCGCCGCGCTGTCGACGAGATGCCCGCACTCGAGGCTACTTATCCCGAGGAAGCGCCCGATACCGACAGTGATGAAAACCAGTCGGCCAACGTCCATGACACCATCACTCCGCTCTACAACCGCCGGGCACGCAACTACTCGGCCGACGACTCATATTATGACGCGGCGGCCGCTGCTCCCGAACATGCCGAAACACTTCTCGAGTCGCTCGGCTCACAACTGGCATTGACCGACATGACCGATATGGAGCGTATCATTGCAGCCAATATCATCGGGAACCTTGACGACAATGGCTACATAGCCCGCACACTCGACGAGATTGCCGATGATGTATCGATGGCCACATCTACACAGGTTGATACCGCCACTGTGAACAGTGTGTGGCAGAAAGTGCGCGCGCTCGAACCGGCCGGAATCGGTGCCGTCGACCTGCGCGACTGTCTGTTACTGCAGCTGAGACGCTTACCACACACTGAAGACGTCGACAACGCCACCGAAATCATAAATCACTATTTTGACATCTTCTCCAAGATGCACTACGACCGGCTCAAATCGGCTACCGGCATCAGCGACGAGCAACTGCGCGACGCCATAGCTGTCATACGCCGGCTCAACCCAAAGCCCGGGAGCGCATTTGCGAGCGGAGGGGCCGATGACGATGCTCCGCGACACGTCACGCCCGACTTTGCTGTAGACATCGACGGTGACAACCTGATACTGACACGTCTGAGCCACATACCCGAACTGTCTATCGAACGTACATTTGCCCGCGATACCCCTATAACAGGGCCTACGCGCCGCGACGACGTCAACCTGTTCATCAGGAACAAACGCAACGAGGCACAATCGTTCATAAAGGTACTGAACATGCGCCAGGAGACGCTTTACCGCGTCATGCAAGCCATAGTCAAGCTACAGCGCGACTTTTTTCTGACCGGCGACGAGAGCCTGATACGCCCCATGATTCTCAAAGACATTAAGGAGCTGACAGGCTACGGTATATCTATCATATCGCGTGCCACTTCAGGCAAATATGTCGCCACGCCCCACGGGACATACTCACTAAAATCACTATTCAACGAGCGTCCCAAAGACGACAACGACACCTCGTCTCACCAGATTTTCGCCGCCATGCGCCGGCTCATTGATAACGAGGATCCGCGACACCCCCTCAGCGACGAGCGTATTACCCAACAGCTGAACAATATGGACGGAATCGATATAGCCCGCCGAACGGTAGCCAAATACCGCGAGCGGCTCGGTTATCCTGTCGCCCGACTCAGACGCAAACTGTAAAAAAAATAAAACGATAAAAACCAACTTATGGATCGCATACTTCAAATACTGTCACGTATCGTCTCGGCAATAACCTACCCGTTGTTCATGCCCACCTATGCCATACTGTTATCATTCAAGGCTACAGTACTCAATTACCTGCCCGGCAACCCGGTTATTCCGATAACGATTGTTACATTCGGCATCACGGTAGCGATTCCTGTAATCGCTATTTATCTGCTCAATCTGTTCAAAGTCATCGGCGACCCGTTGCTTAACGAACGCCGTGACCGCACATATCCCTTCCTTGTCACAATCGCTTCATACGCCGGGCTTGGCTTCTATCTCTCACATCTGCACGCCCCGGTGTGGCTGTCGGCTTTCTCTTTCGGGGCTGCCGCGCTGCTGCTGATAATGGCCATCATAAATCTGAAGTGGAAAATCAGCGGCCACGCTGCCGGTATGGGCGGCTTGACGGCCCTGTCGGTCTACCTTGTGTACAAGGGGTACTGCCTCATGCCCGGAACCTTGCTTCCCAGCCTCATTGTAACAGCTTCAGGAATAGTATGTACGGCCCGCCTGCTACTGCGCCGTCACACACTCGCTCAGGTTGCAGCCGGTTACTTTCTTGCAATCGCTGTCCTATATGCAATACTGACTGTGGCTGTCTGAAATTCACTGCTGTAACAAAATTTTTTGGCAACCGTTGATTTTTGTTGCTTCATTTCAATAATATCGTTAATTTTGTACAGTCCATAATTTGGGCCTACCAATATGAAGCTATTTACAACACAACAAATCAACGATATAGCCCGCCACACAATTGAGCATGAGAACATCAGTGTTCTTGATCTCGTAGAACGTGTGGCCGAGGGCGTCACATTTGAAATCGAGGCCCGATGGCGCCCCGGTAAACCGGTCGTGATATTTGCCGGCAGTGAAGATAACGGAGCTCAGGCGCTCGCTGTGGCACGCATGCTCGCCGAGCATGGCTATCATCCCGAGGTATATCTCATCAATGTCGGAGGCAATGCGCTGAACCCGACCTGCAAAGCCTATCGCGATGCGTTACTCGCCCTCGACTCAGACATTTACTTCAATGAGATTGTAAAAGAGTTTTCGATACCGCGTCTCACACCGAGTCACCTCGTTATCGACGGACTCTTCGGCGCCGGACTATGCGAGGGACTAAAGGGTGGCTACCGCACGTTGGTTCAGGTAATCAACGACTCGAGTGCTACAATAGTTTCGATTGATGTCCCGTCGGGCATGTTCGGCGACTCCAACCCGTTCGCAGTCAACCGTGATATCATACACGCCAACCTCACGCTGGCCATTCAGTTTCCACGCATAGCGTTTTTCAATCCCGATAATGCCGAGCTGGTAGGAGAGTGGAAAATCGTCGACATAGGTCTCAGCGAAACCGCCATACGCAACACCCCGGCACGTTACCACCTCATAGAATATGATGAAGTGAAAGGGATGCTCAAACCGCGACCTCGCGACTGCTCAAAAGCAAACTTCGGTGCCGGACTGCTTGTAGCCGGCAGCTATGGCATGATGGGAGCCGCCGTACTGAGCGCCCGCGGAGCATTAAGGTCGGGCATCGGCAAGCTGACAATCGAGTCACCCAAGTGTGGCTATCAGATAATACAATCATCAGTGCCCGACGCGCTGTACCAATATAACGCCGGCGAGTACTACATCACAAGGCTCGAAATTGAGAAACCGTATGATGCGGTAGCCATCGGCCCCGGGCTCGGTACCAAAGATGCCACGCTCCAGGCTATAGAGGATTTTCTGCTTACACGCACAACGCCCGTCATTCTCGACGCCGACGCGCTCAACTGCATCGCGCGTAAACCCGCGCTGCTCAACAGCATCCCGGTATTGTCGGTCATCACACCCCATGCCGCCGAGTTTGACCGATTGTTCGGACAGCATACGAGCGCAGAACTGCGCCTGCAAAAGGCCGTGGAAATGGCACGTTTCTACAACATCATCATTGTGCTCAAAGGCCATTACACCGCCACCGTGCGTCCCGACGGTATAATATGCTTCAACTCGTCAGGAACCCCGGCTATGGCCACAGCAGGCTCGGGCGACGTCCTGACAGGTATAATACTGTCACTCATAGCTCAGGGCTACAAGCCCGAGCAGGCATCGATTATGGGTGTCTACATTCACGGTATAGCCGGCGAGCTGGCAGCCCGCGAGCATGGTGAATATGGTGTCACGGCATCAGATATTGCCAACTCTACAGGCCGTGCTATCATGACCATCATGAACCACAAAGGTAAATCTTAAAATACACCAATTAATATATACTCACCATGAAATGTTCAGCTACCATCAAGGCTCTCATGTTCGCTCTGATTCCACTGGCAGCCAACTCACAGACGGTACAAAAATTCTCGGCTTCAAAGGCCAATGAATACGGCATACCCTACTCTCTGCCCAACACCGTACTTGACATCACGGTCGAGACCGAGACCGTCGTTCGCAAACCGGGCGAGTTCTACAAATATGCCCGCCGATACTTCAATATAGCCGACCCCATCACAACCGAAAGCACGACCGTCAGCGTCAAAAGCATCATCATAGGCACACACGGTGAGGCAAACCCCGACGACCGCTATCTCGTGTCGTTCAAGCCCGGCTACGTCCCGTTCATGATGATTGGCCCAGACGGCATGCCGCTTGCTATCAACACCGAGAACAAGTTTACACCCGAGACGGTAACACCCCCCACTCCTATAATGGCCGAGCCCACACCGCTCGAGACGCCGGCGGCGCGCCAGGCAATGAGCGAGGAGATAATGCAGAGCCAGTCAACCGCCAAACGTGCAGAGCTGGCCGCCGCACAGATTTTTGCGCTGCGTCAGAGCCGCAATGACCTCATCACCGGCCAGGCCGAGCAAATGCCACCCGATGGTAAGGCGATGGAACTGATTCTCAACAACATCAACGACCAGGAAGCTGCCTTGATGGCAATGTTTGCCGGCACTGTCCAGACAAGTACCGATGTCGTGACCCTGAGCTACACTCCCGACGGTACCGACGACAGCATACGTCGTGCCGTCATTGCACGTATATCACCCACTGCAGGCGTGGTTGATGCCGACGACCTCTCAGGCTCACCACTCTACCTGTCGCTGAATGTCACCGACAGACCCGACATGCCGGTCGATGCCAAAGGTGCCAAGATTGAGATTCCTCGTGACGCGTTCATCTACAATATGCCAGGCAAGGTCAACGTCAGTGTCGAGTTTGATAATCGCACGCTCGCCTCGGCAAGTGTCGAGATGGCCCAGTACGGCATACAGTACGGTCTCAAGCCCAACACTTTCACCGACAAGAAAGCACCTGCCTACGCAATCTTTGATCCGACAACAGGCGCTATTGTCGAGTTAGGTACTGTAAATCAGTAAACTTTTAGTCGAAGTATCCGTGTCGTCGCGGCAGTCACTGTCGCGACACGTGACGCACGCACACCAACAAGCCACAATATCACACCGTCGGCCTCAAGCACCATAGCCTCCCGGCGCTCGCGATGTGTTGCGTGCATGTCGTTAAAGATGTCGCTCAGCAAGCGGCTGCCTTTCATTCCGTAGGGCTTGATACGGTCGCCTGTGCGCGGATGGCGCAGAATAAGGTGGCTCACCCCGGCCAAGAGATCAGCATCAAAATATGCTGTAGTATTATCACGCTTCGGTTTGAAATCGGCACGGGAAATCAACACGGCTTCAATATGTGGCGCCCACGATTGCAAATCGCTGATATTGACCTCTTGTTCCCAATCTTCATCTATCAGGACGTCGTTGTCAGGCACCAGACGTCCGTGGTCAAGGAGATAGGCATATCCGTGACCCGACACAAAACGTAGACCCGAGGCATCGGGACGTGATAGAATTTTTTCAACAATATCGGCATTGAAACCACGGTAGTCGGGCGCATTAAGCAATTCAAACAACACCGCGCGAGGATGTCTCACTTCGCCGACAAGCCGGTGTAAGTCAATTACACCTTCACGGTCGACATACCCGGCCGTAAACATCGATACACTCTCACTGATAAAATCGCGCTGGGCGGCCAACGCGTCAAGCGTACATGTCATTCCGCTCAATGCGTCGGGAAAATATCGCTCAATGGCCGGTATTATATCATTACGAAGCGCGTTACGCCGATAATCATTAGCCAGATTTGATGAATCGGTGACATATCCAAGACTCGCGGCAGCAAGATAATCCAGAATCATCGACTTGGTACATCTCAACAGCGGACGCACATACCGACCACGGCGCAGACGCATTGCGGCCAACCCTTTAATCCCCGAGCCACGCAATAAATTGAGCAGCATAGTCTCGATATTGTCCTCAATGTGATGGCCCACAGCAATACTGTCAAGCGAGTATCGTACACGCAGCCGTTCAAAAACATCGTACCGCAATGCCCTGCATGCCATCTCAACCGACTCGCCGGGATGCGTACTTCTATAAGCCGCGACGTCACAATCAATCACATCGATCGGCACACCGAGCCGCTCGGCAATGCCGCGCGCATGCCGCTCATCGCGGTCACTCTCGTCACCGCGCAGGTGGTAGTTGCAGTGTACGGCATGACATTCATGACCCAACGCAACAAGCGCCGCAAGCAATGCCACCGAGTCGGCACCTCCACTCAGCGTCACTAAAAACGACTCGCCCGGTTTCACCGCCGCGGCTACATGCTCGAGAAGCGTCAGGGACATCGACCCTTATTTTTGTGACAGCATCCGATCCATCGCCTCAGCGGCACGACGACCATCGCCCATAGCCAGGATCACAGTTGCACCGCCGCGGACGATGTCACCGCCGGCATAGATGAGCGGTATTGACGACTGCATGTCATCGTTGACCTCGATTGTGCCGCGGCGCGTAACGTCAAGGCCGTCGATAGCACTTGGAATAAGCGGATTAGGTGACACGCCCACACTCACGATAACCAGATCAACCTCAATCTCATCGATCGCGCCCGGTACAGGTACGGGAGAACGGCGACCCGACTCGTCGGGCTCGCCCAGCTCCATGCGTTGCACGCGCATGGCACGCACACGGCCTTTCTCATCGCCAAGGTACTCGACAGGATTGTGGAGTGTCATAAACTCAACACCCTCCTCTTTGGCATGTTTCACCTCCTCGAGACGTGCAGGCATCTCCTCCTCACTGCGGCGGTACACAAGCATTACCTGTGAGGCACCCATGCGCCGGGCCGTGCGCACGGAGTCCATCGCCGTGTTGCCGCCGCCGATTACGGCCACGCGGTCAACCTTAGGCACCGGGGTCGCATAACCGGGCGTACCGGCGTGCATCAGATTTATGCGAGTGAGATATTCATTTGACGACATTATATTAACCAGGCTCTCGCCGGGAATACCCATGAAACGGGGCAGACCGGCACCTGATGCTACAAACAGGCCGTCAAAGCCCATCTCGAGCAACTTGTCATAGCTCAAGGTCTTGCCTATGATACAATCCTTCACCATCTCGACGCCCTGACGTTCGAGACCTTCAATCTCGATATCAACTACCGAATTAGGCAGACGGAACTCAGGAATACCATACTTCAGCACGCCGCCTATCTCGTGGAGCGCCTCAAATACAGTCACCTTATAGCCACGCTTAGCCATTGCGCCCGCAAACGACAGGCCTGCAGGGCCCGAACCAGCCACAGCCACCTTCTTGCCGTTGCGAGTCACGACCATGACCTCGTCGGGCAACTGGTCGCGCATATTCTCAGTATCGGCGGCGAAACGCTCCAGGTAGCCGATAGCTACCGGCGGCTTCTTCATCTTGTTGTAGATGCACTTTGACTCGCACTGGCGTTCCTGTGGGCACACGCGGCCACACACGGCAGGGAGCGCGCTCGTCTCCTTGAGCACGGCGGCAGCGGCAGGAAACTCACGCCGCTCGATATTTTTAATGAACCCGGGGATATTGATTGACACGGGACATCCTGTAACGCACTGTGGGTCGGGACAGTCAAGGCAGCGTGTTGCCTCGAGAACGGCCATCTCGGTCGAGAGGCCCTGGTTGACTTCGTGGTTACAGGTCACGCGGTAGTCTGCCGGTAGCTCGGGCATCTTGGCCCGCGGTATTGATGTACGTTGTTTTGCTGAAAGTGACTGGCGCAGTTCTTCGCGCCACTTAGCATCACGTGGGGATATTGTCATGGTGGTGAATAGTGTTTAATTGTAGGATTTGAGTCGTAACATCATCTCGTCAAAGTCGACCTTGTGGGCATCAAACTCCGGGCCGTCGATACACACGAAGCGCATGTGCCCGTCAACTGTAACACGGCACGCTCCACACATGCCGGTACCATCGACCATTATCGTGTTGAGCGAGCACATTGTAGGCACATTGTGTTTCAGGGTTGTCAGAGCCACGAACTTCATCATCACAGCCGGGCCGATTGTCACGACCAGATTTACGGGTTCACGTTCTATCACCGACTCGACGCCCTGTGTTACCAGACCCTTGTTACCGTACGAGCCGTCGTCGGTCATTATCACAACCTCATCGCTGTACTCGCTCACCTGCTTTTCAAGAATGATAAGCTCCTTGGTGCGGGCTGCGAGCACCGATATGACGCGGTTGCCAGCCTCTTTCATGGCCTTGATTATAGGCAGAAGCGGAGCGACACCTACGCCGCCGCCACAACAAACCACGGTACCGTAGTTCTCAATATGGGTAGGACGGCCAAGGGGCCCCACGACGTCATGCAGATACTGTCCCGGCTCCATCTCACATATAGCCCTGGTTGAGTCTCCGATAGCCTGTACAACAAGAGTTATGGTACCTTTCAACGGGTCGGCATCGGCTATTGTGAGGGGAATACGTTCGCCGTGGTCATTGTCAATCACAATGACAAAATTACCGGGGCGTCGGGAAGCTGCAATCAAGGGAGCTTCAACTATGAGTTTCACGACATTGGCCGAGAAATGCTCTTTCTTTACAATTTTATTCACAATATAAATCTAATTTTCCCCAAAGTTAATAATAAAAGTGTATAGTCGGACGTCTCACGCTACACTTTTTTAAAAAAGAGGCTGCGCCAATCGGTTAATTGACGCAGCCACGGTACAACCTATACTTTCATAATACCTAAAGAAATTGGTTGCCCTATATTTAGGTTGTAAACCTGTTGGATCGTCCCGAGGACTTATTTCACGACTTTCTTACCCCAGAAGGTAGTCCTGCCGTTGATACCGGCATAAACGATAGTGTGTGTGCGGGGCTGAGCCTCCCAGTCACACTCGCGTGCGACCATGAGTTGCTGAGAGCCTATGGTGAGGATGTTGGTCTCGGGGTCGAAACTCCACTCCGAGCCTTTCCACTTGCCGTCAGAAACAGTGCCTGCACCTAACGTCATGGCAACCGACTCATCCTGCACGCCATAGTTGTAATTGAGGTCGATGTGCTCCCACGCACCTACAAGGTCATCGGCCGATATTTTAGCCTGCGGAACGGCGCCATAACGCTCGGGAAGAACTACAGGCCAGCCGTCAGGAGTCCAAAGAATACTGCGCACATGTCCGAGCATAATGGCATTGGCAAATTCGTTGCCATAGGCACCGGCCGGCATACGGCCCTGTGAAGCATAGTACCAGTTGTCGTTACCGTCATCAAACACCGCACAGTGTGAGATACCGACCCAGCCCTGGTCGCCCTGGAACTTGTAGGGGTGTGTCACTATCGGGAAAGCATCACCGCCGACGTTGGTCACATCGGTACCATCGATACCGACGTATGGGCCTGTAACCGAGGTTGAGCGTACAACACGCGTGTTGTAGGGAACGTCGAGCGCATCATAAGCGAGGAAGAGATAGTAGTAGCCGTCACGATAAACAATCTCGGGGCCTTCTGATGCCTGCCAGCGGTTGTTCTTTTTACGGGTGTAGATACATGTGCCATAGTCGGCTATATCGGCTAAGCTGTTGCCCACGGGGCTACCGAGCTCTTTCACAGGCATGCCGGTGGCAGCATCAACCTGCACGGCCGCGATCCCCGAGTGCCATGAACCGTATATGAGCCAGTGCTCACCCTCGGGAGTAACTATGTAAGAAGGGTCGATGGCATTGTAGCGATAGTAGGCGTTGGCCCAGTCGCCCGAACACCAGTAGTTATTTGCATGGTCGGTCGACGAGCATATCACATAACCCTTGTCAATCCAGTTATTTGAAGCGGGATCGGTGGTCTCCATCATGCCGATGAAACCGCGCTCGCCCCAGGCCTCCTTGCCGTTCTTTGATCCGGGCTCGATGGCACCGGGCAGAACAACCGAGTAATACATGCGATAGGTTCCGTTGCCGAGATTACGGGCAACGGGGGCCCAGTAGCCACAGTCGGCCTCACCGAGAGTAATCGGGTCAAGGCCCTGTGTGGCACGTATCTCATTACATTTAGCTGCTATCCATTCGGGAAGCGATGACATGGTGGCACCGAGATACTCCCAGTTCACGAGGTCTTTGGAACGACGACCGAAGAAGTGACCGTGACCGTCGTGAGGATTGCCATATCCGGCATCGGTCTGGTACATGTAGTAGTACCCGTCATCGGCCAGCATTACTGTCGGGTCGTGTACGTTGGCGAGGTTCCACGCAGCGCGTTGATCCCAGCCGGCAAAGTCTATGTAATAGTCATTATATTGGGGAGCTTTGTAGCGTGCGAGACTCTCGGAAAGAGCACCCTCGCCGGTCACTACCTCAATCGGTTCAGAATAAATAACGTCACCGGCATACTCGACAACAAATGCCCTGAATGTATATATCTTATTAAGCTCAAGGCCGGTAATGGTTGCGGTAACGACATTGCCGGTAACCGTACCCTCGACAGCGTTGTCATAGATCGTAGGGAGTGACTCGATTGTATAGCAATAACCGGCCTTGGTGTAACGGGCATCAGAACGGCCTTTGAATGTGGCAGAGAGTGACACATAGGTAGTCGACGCGTCCTGAATCTGAGGTGCCGATACCGTATAGGCCGGAACAGTCTCGACAACCTTGAACAGGTCATCGTCGTTGTCACAGGCAACAAACAGTGTTGTTGCCAGCGACAATGCCGATATAAGTAATATCTTATTGGTTTTCATAAGCTGTTTTGTATTTTAGTAGCTTAATTTTACTAATTTGTTGATTTTAACTATTACAGCTCCCAACCCGGAGTCTGGTGATAACCGGTCTTGACAAGCTCGGTATAGGGCACGGGCCAGAAGTAGCTCTTGGGGCTTATGAACGACTGGCGTGAGTAACCCACCGTGCCATAAGGAGCGCCATAGTTGTAGAATGTGCTCGAACCGCGGCGTATCTCGACAGCATAGAGGTTATAAACCTGCTGATAGCGGGGTTTTGAAGTCTCGGCGGCGGCGCTAACATTCTCATCAAACAGTTTCCAGCGACGGGTGTCATAGTAGCGGTGATCCTCAAAGCACAGCTCGATACGGCGCTCGTTGCGTATGCGCTCACGCAACTCAGCCTGTCCCTTACCGCTGTAAGACGGCATGCCTACACGGTCACGAACCTGGTCGACATATTTATAAGCATCGGCGTTACCTACCTCGTTGAGTGCCTCGGCGGCGTTGAGCAAAATCTCGGCATAACGGAAGATAGGACATGCGTGACGCGCACCTGTAACAGTGTTATCCCACGGGATGTTGTTAAGATACTTCTTGGTGTAATAACCTGTGGCAGTACCACCATTGGCGTGTGTAAAGTCAACACCCACACCGCCATCAGCATCGGCATTGGCATTCATGTCAACTTCGCGGGCCTCTGAACCCACGCCCCAAATCGAGCCCTGGTGCAGGATAGTCTGCTCAAGGCGCGGGTCACGGTTTACATACGGATTCTGCTCGTCGTAGTTGGGATCCTTGTCGATGGGCAGACCGTCGATCGTCTCGTAAGAATCAACAAGATTCTGGGTGGGGTTGATACGGCCCGACGACGAGATTGCACCGGCAAAACCACAGGGGGCAAGGTTGAACTCGATGTTAAGCGTAGTCCATACCGAGCGTGCCAGGATATACTCGTTGTTCATAACCGGGTTGGTGATGAAACAGTCGTAGTAGTTGCTGTTGACATTGGCCGGTGTGGCTGTATGCAATTTGTAGGGATTAGCCTGACGGGCGTTGGTGTTGATAAAGTCGAGGGCAGCGTCAGCAGCATTCTGCCACAGCTGTTTGTCGCCTGTGGTATTATACAGCGGTGAGGCGAGATAGAGGGCTGCACGCGATTTGAGCGCATAGGCTGCCGCGCCGTTTATACGGCCCCAGTTCTCGGTCTCGTTGGCATAACGGAAGGGGAGATCGTCCTTGTACTTGTCACACTCGCTGATGACCCATTTCAGAGCCTCGGCTGCCGGCAGACGCTCGGGAAGCACTGACGACGGCTCGAGAATGATCGGATTGCCGTTCTCGTCATCGCCGACAATAGGAGTATCGCCGAAACGGGTGATTAGATCAAAGTGACAGATTGCGCGCAGTATGCGTATCTCGGCTATCCAGCGGTCATACAGGCGGTTGTCATCGCCTTTTTTCTCGGCATTGCCCACCACGCCGGGGCGTGCGTTTGCAAGGAAAATATTACATTGACGTATGCCTTTGTAATTGCGAGGCCAGTACTCGCTCGCAAACCAGTGATTGGTAGCGTCATAGGCATCCTGAAGCATCGAGTGATAACGATGTACGCCCCAGTCAGACAACGCGTTGTCGGTCATACACTCGTTACTGCCACGGAACTGGGTGTCGTTGAAGCCGGCAAAAGCATCGGGCAGGTAATCGTAGAGGCGAGCCTGAAAACCGCGCGTGCGGTCATAGTCAGAAAAGACTGCCTCATTGTCGATAGTGAGATCGACCTCTTTATCGAGGTAGCTGTCGCCGCAGGCAGTGCTCACCAGCATAGGGAATGCCACGGCAGCTATCATTGCTATTTTATTAAGTCTCATAACTTTTGTGAAATTATTCATGGTTTAGAACGAGATGTTTACACCGAACGAGAAGATGCGGGTCTTGGGATACCACCAGCAGTAAGACATAGGCTTCTCGGGATCCATGCCCTTGGGCAGATGGCTCCACTCGGCGACATTATAGGCATTGAAATAGAAGCGGCAACGGGTCATGTAGGCCTTGGCGATGAGCTTGGCGGGCAGCGAGTAACCGAACTCGATGTTGCGCAGCGAGACATAGTCGCCGTTCATGATCCAGATATCGTTCTGATATGTACCTGTGTCACGGTTAGAGTCGATGGCGTTGAACGAGTTTGAAATACGCGGGAACTGGGCGTTCACGTTGCGCGGGTCGGTGGGGTCGTCGGTGAAGTAGCCCCATGCCTTCACGATGCCGTGGGTTGAATTGCTCGACCACTCAGAGAATGTGTAGGCCGGCGACACGAATACCGAACGGTTGAGATAGGCCGTGCCCACAAGTTTGAGGTCAAAGCCCTTATACTCGGCATAGATTGAGAGCGAGGGTGTAATCTCGGGAATCATGGTGTGACCGTAGGGCACCATATCGCGCGAGTCGATGAGACGGTCGCCGTTGATGTCGCGGAACACGGCTGTACCGAGTGCCTGCTTGCCGCCCGAAGCCGAGTTGTAGGGATATTTCTCGGGGTGAGCGATAGCGTCGGCATGGCTCGTGGCGATAAGGTTCTTATCAGATGCCCACTGGTCGAAGCGGTACTGGTTCCAACCGCCTATGACATTGCGGTTCTCCCACTCATAGATGCTTGCGAGCGAAGCGTAGTCGCGGATTGGTCGGCCGGTCTTGCGCTGCCACTCAACGGCAGGCTCAACCTCGTCCATCTCGGTAATCTTGTTATTGTTCCATGACACCATACCCTCGATGTTGAAGGTCACGTTACCGATTTTCTGGCGGGTACCGATAACTGCCTCGATACCGTGAGACTCGACCTTGCCGTATGAGTCCTGAGAGAATGATGCGCCCAGAATAGAGGTGATATTCTTACGGTCAACGAGGATGTTGCTGCGCCACTCCCTGAACGCATCGACCGAACCGTAGATGCGCGACTGGAAGAAGTCGAAGTCGAGGCCTACATTGACCATCTTTGAGATTTCCCACTTGTTGTTGGCTACACCGGCAGTCGCCTCGGCATATCCGGGAACCCAGGTGGCATTGGTGCCGAATGAGTAACCGTTGTCGGCCTGATAGATTGACTGATAGGGATAACGGCCTGCGCCGGTCTCGCTCTGACCCGTGCGTCCATAGCTGGCACGAAGTTTCAGAAGGCTGATATTCTCGTGTTGCAGGAACTTCTCGTTATTGGCGAGCCAGCCTGCCGACACGCCCCAGAATGTATCCCAACGGTCGCCGGGAGCATAGTTGTCGTTACCCATGCGCGAAACATTACCCGTCAAGACATAGCGGCGGTCGAAGATATAAGTTGCAGTCGCATTGTATGATAGGAAACGGTCAGACGAGTACTGTGCATTGGATTGCGAAGCCTCGCGCACATTGAGGCGGCGCTGGTAAGAACGTATGAAAGCGTTGACGTTGATGTCGTGCTGTCCGAACACGCGCTTGTAACCGAGACCGAAGCGCATGTTGAGTGTCCATGAGTTGGCACGCTCGTGAGTGGCCGGGTTGGTGAGCTCGCTGTACTGGTTGGTCTGAGTGAGCTTGAACTGGCTCACGTCGGTAACATCGGCATTGTTGTAGTCATAAGAATATGTGGCCACACGGTTGGTCTGAGTGCTCTGGAACACGTCATAGGCATCGAAACTTATCACGCCCTGCACTTTAAGGCCCTTGGTGATGGCGCTGAGGTCACCGTCGACGGTAAGTGTCGAGTAGAGCTGACGGCGGCGGTTCTTCTCCTGGCCTGACGAACCGAGCAGGAAGGTTGGGTTCTGGGCCTTTGAATCATAGTAGAGATAACCCTGGGGTGTGTAAACGGGACGCATGGGGTCGGCCTCGATAGCACCGAATGTAACAAGGCTGAACACGCCGGTAGTAGGCTGCTTGATGTTGTCAATACGTCCGCCGAGGTCAAGACCTACCTTGAGGTACTTGTTGACGTTGATATCGAGGTTTGAACGCAGGTTCCAACGGTTGAGCACGTGCTGTGTGTTAAAGCGCTCGTTGTAGCTGGTACCCTTGTCGTTCCACATACCTTCCTGACGGAGGTAAGAGAATGACACATAGTAGCGTGCACGGTTATTACCGCCCGAAATCTGAAGATTGGTCTTCACAACGGGGGCAGTGTCGCGGTAA
Source organism: uncultured Bacteroidales bacterium (assembly GCA_947175245.1). Classification (GTDB taxonomy): domain Bacteria; phylum Bacteroidota; class Bacteroidia; order Bacteroidales; family Muribaculaceae; genus JAAVFS01. The sequence continues at coordinate 19,856 of CAMWLW010000018.1, read as the reverse complement.
AGCTCGTCAAACCAGTTGGTATCGAAGTACTTGTACTGATCGATGCCGGGGAGCTGCTCACCGCTCGACACACGACGGTACATCTCAATCTGCTCGGGGCTGTATGTTGGAGCGCGGCCATCGAGATAGTTGGCACGGTTGCGGCTAAGAGCCGTGTTATAGGCGTTCTGATTTTCGACTGTATTTGAAAGAGTCTGGAAACCGTACTCCTGTGTGAAATTGATGTTGGTCTTGCCGGCCTCGCCGCGCTTTGTGCGTATGAGGACAACACCGTTGGCACCACGCATGCCGTAGATAGCCGTTGCAGCAGCATCTTTCAGTATGGTCACCGACTCGATAGGGAAAGCGTCGAGGAATGACATGTCACGCTCAACGTCATCGACAATGACGAGGGGATCGCGGGCGTTGGCGTTCATTGTGCGCACACCGCGTATGTACATCTTGGTCTCGGCCCAACCGGGTTCTGACGAAGCCTCGTAGGTCTCGACACCTGTGAGCGTAGAGCTGAAGGCATTCTGAAGCACGGTGACGGGATAACGCTGAAGCTCCTGACCAGTAACGACCGATGTCGAGCCGGTGATGTATTTGGCCTCCATCTCGGTGAACGGTACGGCCCTCAGCTTGGTGTACGGGTCGTTTTCGGGCTCAAGGGTGATAGTGACAGGATTCTTTACGTCGTCGCCCATGACCTCGACCACGGTTTTGTAACCGAGAGCCTTGGCATTGAGCTCGTCGTCATAGGACACATCTTTAATGGTGAAGTTACCGTCGGCATCGGTGATGACTATGCGGCTCTGCTCAGCCACATTAACGATAGCACCCGGAATAGGGTTACCCTCGGGGTCGACAACGCGGCCCTTGATGTCGCGCCCGGCAGCCATTGCCGACAGGGCGGTGGCACCGGCGAGTACCACACTGAGCAGGTATTTGCTCTTCTGTGACATTTTATATATGATATTATTCATTATGATTGGCAATTGAAATGATTGATATCGGGCCGGGTATTACCAGCCGGGATTATTCTCGAGTCCGGTTTTCCATACTTCCTCTTCGGGAATAGGATAGAGATACATGTGCTTCTCGAATACACGCTGCTGGGCAACCTTGCGGGTAATCTTATAGTTGCCGGGGGTGTAGTCATAGTCGGCCGAGCCGTCGCTCTGGCCTACACGTGTAACCTCAACACCATAGATGGGACGGGCGAGAGCCTCAACAGCCACGTTCCAGCGGCGAACATCCCAGGGACGATGCTCCTCGAAGGCGAACTCGACCGTGCGCTCCTTGTGGATGAAGTTGCGCATGGCGTCGCGGCTGCCCATGAGATCGGCACGGTCGGCGACATTGCCTGTGATGCCGGCACGGTGGCGCACGGCGTCAAGCAGGTCGGCTACCTGAGCCGAGGGGCCGTTGGCCTCGTTGAGAGCCTCGGCATAGTTGAGAAGAATCTCGGCATAGCGTATGATGGTCCAAAGACGATAAGCCGTACCACCGTGGTTGCTCGAGAGAATAGATGCGGGAATGTACTTGCGCATGTAGTAGCCCGTGGGTGTAGCGTTGGCGTTACCTATGGGATTGTCGGCCATACCGCGTATCACATTGATGTGACTGTCGCTGCGGGTCGTACCCCACTCCTGACCCTGGAACAGCACGGTTGCCTCGAGACGCGGGTCGCGGTTCTGCCACATCGTTGCGTCACTATAGCCGCTGGCGCCATTGACTGCGGGATTGCCGTTGGCGTCGTAGACGGGAGCACCGGTTGCATCATACTGAGCGAAAGGTGACGAGCCGTCGATCATATCATACATGTCGACAAGGTTCTGAGACGGACAGTTACCACCGTTACCGCCCTCACCCACAGGTACGTCGGTCAGGATGTTACCCCAGCCTATGGTCACGTCGTTGCGGAAGAAGATAACCTCACGGTTGTTACCTGTGTACTTTGTGAGTAGCACGGCATTGCCATAGTTGTCGGCCGGACTGATTGACTCGGACATGAGCGCGTAGTTCTCGCCATACTTGTCGATGAACGACTTGGCAGCAGCTGCCGCGTCGGCCCAGGTGATGCCGCTCTCCGTGGCAAAGCGGGGCGATGCCATGTAGAGCTTGACACGTGACAGCAGGGCGTCGGCCATAGGCTGACACAGGCGACCGCTCTGAGCGGCGGTAGAGCCGGTAGCATAGTCGACCATGCCGGCCGAGGCTGCCTCGAGCTCGGGGATGATGAAATCGACTACAAACTGCTTGACAGTAGGACGCTCCTTATAGGGAGTGATCATATCGTCTTTATCGGGATCAAGAACCTCGGTGACAATAGGCACGGGGCCGAAGCGCAGGAACATCTCCCAGTAGAAGTAGGCGCGGAAGAAACGGGCCTCGGCTACCATGATGCTCTTGTTCAGCTCATACTCCTCGAGAGTCTGAGTAGGATTCTGAGGAACAGCGTCGATCTGAGTGATGACACGGTTGCACTTTCTGATACCGCGGTAACGTGATTCCCATGTTACGGTGAGCTCGGGTGCACCGCCGCCGGCATAGTAGTTGCCGATATTGAACGATGTGCGTGTTCCGCCGGTAGCCATAGCGGTCTCTGAAAGGTCGGTAGCGGCATCGAGCCACGAGCTGTTGACGGCATTGGCACCCTGTCGCAGGAAGTTGTAGGTATCCTTATGGAAATACTCCAGCATTTCCCACGAGCCGAAAGTCTTCTCCTCGGTCAACTCATTAGAGGGCTGCTTGTCAAGGAAGTCACTGCAACCGGCGAGTGTAGAGCCGGCAAGGAGCAGCGCCGAGGTCATATATAATGTTGCTTTCTTCATGATGTGATTAGAATTGGATGTTGACACCAAAGTTTACAGTCTTACAAATCGGGTAACGGTTTGAACCGTTGCTCTCGGGGTCGGTGAGACCGCCGAGGTGATCCCATGTGATGAGGTTGTTGGCGTTGACAAAGACGCGGCACTCGCTCATATAGGCGTGTTTGATCCACTTCTGAGGCAGCGAGTAAGAGAGCTCGATGTTCTTCAGACGGCAGAACGAGCCGTTCTTGAGGAAGAATGAGTTCTGACGCTGGTTGTGGTCGCCGTTGTTGTCATAGTGAAGCAGGGGGTACTTGGCACCGGCAAGGTTCTGAGCCTCGGTGAGGGCCGGATTCCAGCGGTCAAGATGGTGTTCCTTGACTTTACCGCCGGCCACGAAGGCATACATAGCCTCGGCGTCATAATAGCGGCTCACGTGGTCAACTCCCTGGAACATCACCGAGAAGCCGATGCCCTTCCAGTTGAAGCCGAGCGATACCGAGTAAGAATTTTCAGGAACGTCGCTGTAGCCGATGAATGTCTCGTCGCGGTCGTCGATGAACCCGTCACCGTTCATGTCGCGGTACTTGAGGTCACCGACCTGAGTGTTGCCGTAGGTCGAGACGGGCAGTGTACCGCTCGCGATATCGGCCGAGGTGATGAAGCCGTCGGCAATCAGACCGAAATACTGACCGATGGGATGTCCCTCGCGCTTGCGGTAAGCGGTCTTGAGAGCAGGCTCGTCCATCGCCGTAATCTCGTTCTGGGCATGAGAGAAATTAAGGCCTATGTTATAGTTGAAATCATTACCGATAACATTGTTGTAGTGTAACTCAAGCTCGAAACCTTTGTTGGTGGTCTTTCCGAGGTTACCTGCAGCCGAAGTCACGCCAAACCACCAGGGGCGGGTAAGATACTCGGTGAGAATGTCATTACGCTTCTCATAGAAGATATCAACATTACCGGTGAGGTGCTGGTTAAACACGCCGAACTCGAGGCCGACATTATACTTGTGGGCACGCTCCCAGGTGACACCATAGTTGGGATACTGCTGTTCGAAGATACCCGTCTGGCCGTTGACACCAAAGTGGTAGTCGTTATTTATCTGAGACCACTTCTGCTCATACAGGAATCGCTGCTGAACGCCGTTGATCTGATAGATGTCGTTACCTACCTGGCCATAGCTTGCACGGAGCTTGAGGTTGCTGAGCCAGTTTTTGGTTACTTCCATGAAGTCTTCCTGTGTGATGCGCCAGCCTGCCGAGAACGAGGGGAAGAAACCGTAGCGTTTCTGCTTGGCGAAGTTCTCAGAACCGTTATAACCGGCGTTGAACTCAAAGAGGTAGCGGTTGTCGTAGGCATAGGTCACACGACCTACAACGCCCTGATAGCGCTTGGCGAGCTCGGCGTTGGCACGGTAGTCGTTCTGCATGTACAGCACCATCGCAGTCACGTCATGAACCTGATTGAACACGCGCTTGTAGTTGAGCTGACCCTCCATGTAGAGTTTGTAGATAGTGTTGCTCGAATAAGACGATGTCAGCAGGCTGTTGCTGTTGAAGCGGTTGTAGCTGTCGGTCGAGTTGGGGTCGAGAGGATTGCCGTTACCGTCCTTGAGAAGGGCGTAGGTGGCGAAGTTGCGGTTGTAATTGTTGCGGTGATAGTTCTCGTAGTCAAACGACACCATTGCACGCGCGCTAAGACCGGGAGTGAGCCAGTCCATCTTGTAGTCGGCAATGAAGTTGGTCTCGTTGATGGTGTTCACGGCCTTGTAGTAACCGCCATCGGCGAGACGGGCATAGATATTGTCCTGATACTGTGACGAGCCGCCATAGTAGGTACGGATCACATCGCCGTCGTTGAGATAGTAGGCAACGGGGAACATCCAGCCGGGGGTGTGGTTAAGATTATAGAACACCTGGCTGTAGTGGCTTTCCTCGGTCGAGTTGGGGCCGCGGCGCTCCTCGAAACGTGTGCCGAAGTTAACCGACAGCGTGAGGTCTTTGGACAGGAAGAAGTCGGCATTGGCACGGAAGCCGTAACGCTTATAGTTGAGGCTTGATGAGTTGCCGTAGGTGTCATTGCTCAGATTTTTGAAAAGTGACTCCTGGTCATAATACTCGAGCGATGCATAGTAGCGCATGCGCTTTGTACCGCCGCGCACGCTGGCATTGTAACGCTGTGCCGGAGCCGACGAGCGCAGTATCTCGTCATACCAGTCGACATTGGGATAGAGCAACGCGTCGGTGCCTGTCAACGTGCCGGCCACCGACTGGCGGAACATCTCGATGTCGCTTGCCGAGTACTGCGAGGGCAGCCCGTCATTGGCGAGAGCCTCCTCGAGCAGTGTCACCGACTGGTAAGAATCGAGGTAGGTGTCCTTGCGGGTAGGAGTCTGGAACTGCCAGTTGGCGGTGAGGCTCACCACGGGTTTCTGCTCCTTACCGCGCTTGGTGGTGATGAGCATAACACCGTTTGCACCGCGCACACCATACACGGCAGTAGCCGATGCGTCTTTAAGAACCGAGATTGTCTCGATATCGTCGGGGGCTATCTGCGAGAACGAACGCTCGATACCGTCAACGAGAATCAGAGGCTGGGCGTCGCCTGCAAAGGTAGCGCGGCCGCGAATGTAGATCGAGGCATCGTCGGCCCCGGGAGCACCCGACGTCTGTGATGTGATCACACCGGGAATTTTACCCGAGATAGCCTGTGACAGGTTGGCCGACGGCGTCTCGAGAAGGTCTTTGGAGCTTACCTGTGAGATAGCGCCCACAACCGACTCTTTCTTCTGCTGACCGTAACCAACGACCACCACCTCATCGAGAGTGGCCGATGATTCCTGCATCACGATTTCAATGTTCGTGCGCCCGTTGAGAGCTACAGTCTGGGGCTCGTAACCTACGTAGCTTACCGACAGGGCGGCCTTGCTGACGTCTTTGATATAAAGTACAAATTCACCGTCAAAGTTTGTAGCCGTGCCGGTAGAAGTACCCTGTTCGATGACACTCGCACCGATAAGCGGTTCGCCGGTAGCATCTTTGACAACACCGGTCACCTGGGTCTGAGCCGATGCCAGCGAGGCACCCAGCACCCAGATGAGGACGGGAAGCAGGAGGCGAAGCCACTTGCTATTTCCGTTCGGGCTGATTATACTGCTGTTATTCATGATTGTATATAATGTGATTTAAGGTTTTTATTATTTGTAGACGGGTACATAGATGTAACACTCAGAGGGGTTGAGCACGAAGTGTGACCCGTCGACGATAAGGAACGCACGGATGGTCTGGCTGCCGTCGCCACACTCAGCCGGCAGGCTCTCGGTATAGACTGTACCGTCGGGTGCTACAGCCACACTGGTGTATGTGACAGTAGCGCCATTACGCTCAACCTTCACATTGACAGCCGCACCCTCCATGTCGACGCGGAATTTATCCCAGTCGTCATAGCCCGAGCTTGTCCACTTGTCACCGATATAGGACATGCCCCAGCCATAGAGGTCAGAACGCACGACGAAATACTCCTCATAGCCGTCACCGCCGCGCTCAGCGTCGGTACATGCACACAGGCACCAGTTGTTCCAGTTACCGCCACCGCTGGTGTGGTTAATGAGGCTGAGATTGAGGTTGACACCGGGGGTGATGGTGAAATAATCAGAAAATTCCTGCCACCAGCCGGTCGAGTTGTCGGTAGCGCCGACTGTGGTGTTGGAAATCTCAACAGGGAGATAGGCAATGATATCGTCGGTGTGCATCTCGAGATATGATCCGTCGACAATGAGGAACGCGCGCACTACCTGCGAGCCGTCGCCACACTCGGCGTGGAAATTCTCGACATAGACTGTACCGTCCTTACATGTAGCCGTGGCCTTGACGAATATCTCGGCACCGCTGCGGGTAATGTCAATCACTACCTCGGCACCCTCCATGTCGGCGCGGAACTTATCCCAGTCTCCATAGCCGGTGTTTGAGAAATTGTCACCGTTATAGGCCCCGCCCCAGCCATAGAGGTCTGAGCGAATAACGAAATACTCCTCATAGCCCTCGGCACCGCGCTCGGCGTCGGTACACAGACACAGGTTCCAGTTGTTCCAGTTGCCGCCACCGCTGGTGTGGTTGGTGAACGAAAGGCGCAGATTGGTCTCGGCGGGAATACGATAGTAGTTTGAGAACTCCTGCCACCAACCTGCAGTACAGTCAGGGCTGCCGATGTTGGGAATCATTGGATCGGTCACGAAGTCAAACGAGCCGAAGTCGAAGCCACCGGGGCCTGAACCGCCGCCCATGTTGGGTCGTGCAATCTCCTTGTCCGTAATCTGGTTGCGGTAGATCTTCAGGTCGTCGATCATCCAGGGAGCAGTCTCGGTGTCGCTGCCTTTACCTATATATAATGTAGAGACCTTGTTCATGAACTTAACCAGCTTCGAGCAGTCGAAGTCGGTCACCACCTTGTCGGTCTTGCGCTCGCCGTCAACATACAGTCCATAGCCGTTGTCGCGCACGATAAGGGCCACATAGTGCCACTCACCGGGAGTGATGTAGCCGGTCTTATACTGCGAGGGGTCGTTTTCGCTCCACTCGCCGTCGATACCGCTGTAACTGAGCCAGCCGTTGGCGGTGAAGAACAGACGCCCTGTATCGTTAGCGTTGGTGAAGCCTATGAGCGCGCCGGTCAAGTCCTGTTCGGGAGCGACCTCCTCGGCATCATCGGTCATGGCGACATCCTGTTTCATCCAGAAAGTCAGCGAGACACCATTCTGACAGGTAACCGCTACGAGAGGATTGGTCATGGTCACATAGCCATGATTGAGATACAGCACCTGACCTTTGGTGTCATCGGTGACCAGCTCCGGAATATCGGTGCCGGTGTAGCTGCCTGTCTTGAAAAGCATCGGGTCGAGAATCTCGTCTTCAAATGTGTACTGAGCCACATTTTCAAGAGTGGGGTAAACATCATTGGCCGCCGGAGGGTCCATTTCACCCCAATCGTGACAAGATGAACTTGTCATCATAACGGCAGCTGCCGCTATGATACACATCCATTTCTTAGTCTTCATGTGATAAGTTTAAGGTTAGTATTTTAGGTTTTTGTATTTTCAACCGTGTATTGTTAGGGTATGTTAAAACAATGCAAAGATATACTACCCCCCCCCATTTTTTGGTGGATAATTGAACTTTTAAGGTATATTTTTGGGTATTTTTAAGATATTAATTTCCACACGTCACCTGTCACTGCCCATCATAGAGCTTGGTGTAGAGCCGAATTGCTTTGTAAAACAGCGGGTAAAATACTTTGAATCGTTGAAACCCACCTCATAGGCAATCTCCGAGATATTCATGTTGCGCGTGACGCGATTTTTGGTTATGAGCTGGCGTGCTATATTCAGGCGATAGTTGCGCATGAGTTGACCCGCACTCTGCCCCATAAGGCTTTGCAGCTTCTTGTTGAGCAGACTGCGGCTTATGCCAAGAGCCTCGGCAAAATCACCAACCTCGAAGTAAGAATTTTTGTAATTCTGCTTAACGACCTCCATAACCTGGTCGGCAAACCGCTTGTCGCGTGACTCTTCGGTTATTTCGAGCTCGTCGGTATTCATGTTGACGGCAAACTTGCTCTGCAATCTCTGACGCGATTTGAGTATACCCTCGATACGTGCCAGCAGCACCTCCTCCTCAAACGGTTTGAGCAGGTATGAGTCGACACCAACGCGATATGAATCGATACGGGCATTGTCTGACGTCTTGGCGGTGAGCATTATGAACGGTATGTGACTTATCGAGAAATTCTCTTTTACACACCTCGACAGTTCGTTACCGTCCATCACCGGCATCATCAGGTCGCTGATTATCAAGTCAACATGCTTTTCGAGCAGGATATTCAGTGCCTCGGCGCCGTCCGATGCCTCGAGCAGAGTATATTTATCGCGTAACAGCGAGCAGATGAACCGCCTCATATCCTGGTTATCCTCTACAACAAGCAGCGTTTTGTCGGTCGACTCCACATTGTCATCACCGACACTCGATCGGCGCGAAGCCACAAGTGCTTTTGTATCGTCACCGGCATCGGCAGTCGATTTGTCAACACCGGGTATCGGCAGGAACACCCTGAATGTACAGCCGCTTCCGTGATTATTGCGCACGTCTATAGTGCCGCCATACAGTTCGACGATGCTACGGCACAGGTACAGGCCCACGCCGCTGTCGCCGGCACCGGCTATAGGATATTTCAGATTACTGTCACCTTGGAAGAAGCGGTCAAACACGTGCGCGATATCTTTCTCGGCAATGCCGCTGCCGGTGTCGCTGACTCCGAGATAGAGCGTGCTGCCGCCGGCATCGCTGCTGCACGGCATCATGGCGGCATACACGGTGACCGTACCGCCGTCGGGGGTAAACTTTATCGCGTTGGCAAGCAGATTGACCGACACTTTGCGCAGCGACTCCTCATCAAAAGCAAACCGGTTGTACTTCAACCTCATGAGCACGCGTATGTCGATGCCTCGCTCATCGGCCACAGGCCTGAACGGTTTCACTACATCGTTCAGAAAACGTGTAAAGTCGCCCATCGTGCGCGATATCTCCATCTTGCCCGACTCGATTTTCCTGAAATCCATCAGTTGATTAACGAGCGTCAGCAGGTTTTTGGAATTGCGCTCGACAAATTGCAGCTGCTCTATGACCTTGGGATTGGTGCTGAGTTTCAAGGCGCGCTCTATCGGGCCGATAATCAAAGTGATTGGCGTTCTGAACTCATGGGTGATATTGGTAAAGAACGATATACGGTCAACGGTCATCTCCTGTATCTGACGGTTCATGTCGGTCAACTGCTGTTTCTGACGCGTAATCTCCTCGTTACTTGCCGTCAGGGCCTGATTACGCTCGGCCAGCTCGGCGGCGTGTTCCTCGGCAAGCTTTTTCTGACGGGCAATCTCGGCCACACTCTTGTCAACCTCGCTCTTGAGTATATTCTTCTGCTGTTTAAGATCTTTCTCCCTGAGACGCACGTAGACATAGGCACCTATCGCCAGCATTATTATAATCAGCGTTATAAACCACACTGTCTTATAAAAATAAGGCTTGACTGTAACCTTCAGCTCGCTCACGGGGCCCGACTCGCTATCCTGACCATTAGGATGATACATTACTCTCAGCGTGTATTTGCCGGGTGGCAGATTGGTATAGGTGGCCCTGCGGTGACCGTCGTTGAGTTTTATCGGGTTGTCATCAAACCCCACGAGCTGATAACTGTAGGCCGCATCGCCGCCCGGCGCAAAATCAAGCGCCGAGAACTCTACCTCAAACGATTTATTGCTCTCGTGGAGCGTTATATGGTCGGTGTAAGCGATATCGCGCTCAGTGATATCGAGGTCATCAATACCTACAGGACGATTATCTACATATAGACGTGTGAACAACACCGGCTGTGACATTGAATCCACATCGTCACTGTCGGGGTCAATGTCAGCTATTCCGTTCACAGTTCCGAACAACAGATGCCCGGCCGTAGTATTGCACGCGGCGTTCCAATAGAACTGATTGTCGGGCAATCCGTCGCCCGTTGTATAATTATCAAATGACTCCCGCTCGGGATCAAAACACGACAACCCGTTGATAGTGGCAGCCCATATACGGCCGTCAGGACTCGCAGCCAGACTCTTCACGGCATTGCTGCGTAATCCGTGGTTACTGTTATAGTTATCAAACTGATACTCACCGTCAATAATCGTACACCGATACATTCCCTGACCATTCGTACCTATCCACAGCGAGCCATCGCTGCCGCGACAAAACGATGACGGCTTCACGAGCGAATTTTCATCGCCCCTGAGATTTCTGAAATACCTGTACCTGAACCTGCCGTCAGTATCCCTGTCATTCAGGTCGACCATCAGCAAGCCGTTGTTACTGCCTACCCACAGCCTGTTGTCATCATCGATAAGCGAACCGACAAAACCGAACACAATGACCTCGGGCGTAGTGATAACCCCCGGCGCGAGCTTGCCGGCGGCAAAGTCATAAAACAACAGTCCGACATTTGATCCTATCCACATGCCGTTATTTTTCTCATCATAAATCAACGACCCGATAAAGGTCATGTCAAGACTGTCGACTGTCTCGTGGTTAAAACTCCTGAGGCGGCGGTAAGGCTCGGCCGTGGTAATGACATCGACACCACCTCCCCACGTGCCTACCCACAGGTTGCCGTTGCCGTCGGCAGCAAGTGCCGACACTGAATTGTGACTTATCAGGCCGCTGCCTGCTCTTATGTGCGTGAATCCGCTAACTCCGGGGCGCCTGACATTCAGACCTCCCTCAACCGTGCCTACCCATAGTGTCCCGTCGCGGGTCTCGATGATGGCGTTGACCGGATTGTTTGACAGCGATGACGGGTCTGAGACGTCGTTTTGCAGCGATTTAATCTTCAGGCGTCGTGGTGTCAACACATTCAGGCCACCGCTCTCAGTAGCCACAAAAATATGGTTGCCATTGACCACAACACGACTCACAAACTGGTCGTTGAGCGTGTGCCGCGACTCGTTACAGCGCTCAAAATCGTCACTTATCGGGTTATAGATATTCAGTCCCTGCAGCGTCGACACAACAAGTTGCTTGTCGGCAGTGACGGCAATATCGGTAGTATAGTTCTGAGTCAGCGAGTGCTCGGATGCAGTATGCAGATATAGCTTGACCATATCGTTGGCCGGATCATATCGATACACACCGTGATTGGTTGACACCCACACCTCGTTTTCTTTCAGTTCTATATCACTTATATAGCTTACATTAGGCAGATTAGTGAGCTTGGGCGACACATCGGCCGGCATCAGGTCGCCCGACGGCTTTGTCACGACACGTTTCACGGTGTTGACGGCTCCGACCCATATCTCACCGTTAATATCCCTCACGGTGATGCCTCGGTGAAATGACCCGGGCAGGTCAATAAATCTTATCGACTCGATCGACCCGTCAGCATTAACTTCAACCCTGGCAACCTCGTTAGGGAAACTCACCCACACGTCGCCGGCCGAGTCGACCATGACATCGGTTGCCAGCTTGTTCGACATATCGTAAAACGCCCCCGTATGGTCGGCAGGATAAACAATCGACATAGTCTTCAGATCAAGAATATCAATGCCGCTTTCACCGGCAATCCACAGTCGGTTGAGGCGATCTTCGGCTATGCCTCTCACAAAACCGTCCTTGATCGACAGCTCGTCGCCCGTATCACTAAGGTTATACGCCTCGTGACCGTCAAATCTCGATATGCCGCCGCCATTGAATGCTATCCACAGGAACCCCTTTGAATCAATATACAAATCATTAATATGATTATTGGCCATCCCGTCGTTCATGGTGTACGACGTTACGTTATACCTGTCCATAAAGCCTGTACCGCGTGCCACGGGCATACACAGCAACAAAGCTACTGCAACAAGTATTTGGGTTTTCATGGCGTGATAATGATACATAACGGGCCAAAATTAGTGATAAAATTTATAATTCCAAGTATTTTAGCTAATCAATTTAACCGACTGTGTATTAACTAAGCAATAAGACGGGCAGTACACCTAAAAAATCTATACGTCCACCTTTGTTATAAAAAACTATTGCTAACTTTACACAAAATTTGTCTTCAAGCCAACCAGCCTGTTCCCTACCATGAGACTGAAAATATTCCTTTTTACATTCCTCACTATCCTGGTCGCCGCCATGACTGCCCGGGCCGCTGTTTTTGAGCCGGTCGCGGCACCCAACCCGTGGCCCGACGACTACGGGCGCCTCACCGGCATGGAACACTGGAAGGAATGGGGCACCTATAACGTTCACGACCCGTCGTGTCTCAAGGTCGGTGACTATTATTATATGTATTCGACCGATGCAATCCTGCACGAGAACCGACGTGAGGCCCGCAGGCTCGGAGTACCACTCGGCTTCATCCAGACACGCCGTTCGCGCGACCTCGTCAACTGGGAATTTGTCGGGTGGGCGTTCGACTCTATACCCGCCGAGGCTGTCGAGTGGGTGAGGATGCTCAATAACGGCCGCGGAGCCTACAACATCTGGGCACCCTACATAATCAAGGCCGGCGACAGGTTCAGACTCTATTACAGTGTGTCGGCATTCGGCCGGCCCACATCCTATATAGGCATGGCCGAGTCTGATTCACCCGAGGGGCCGTGGACTCAGACAGGCTGTGTGGTAAAGACCGACACCAACACACCCATGAACGCAATCGACCCGACAGTCATTGCCGATACCGACGGCCGCTGGTGGATGCACTATGGCTCATACTTCGGCGGCATATACTGTGTCGAGCTTGACCCGGCCACCGGCCTCACAAAGAAACCCGGCGACCTGGGGCATCTGACCGCCCGACGTGCCAACTACAAGGTCGACAACCTCGAGGCACCCGAGATACTGTATCATCCCGACCTGGACACCTATTACCTCTTCGGGTCATACGAGCCGCTGCTCACTACCTACAACGTGCGCGTGTGCCGCAGCGACCGTGCCACAGGCCCGTTCATCGACTTCCACGGCCGCGAAATGCGCGACACGACCAACAATTACCCTATACTCACCGCCCCCTATCGCTTTGACCGGCACGACGGCTGGGCAGGCACGGGCCACTGCGGCGTATTCAGCGACGGCAACGGGCGCTACTTCATGGCACACCAAGGACGCCTGTCGCCCGGTCACGACATGATGGATTTGCACCTCAGACAGGTGTTTTTCACCCCCTCGGGCTGGCCCGTGGTGTCGCCCGAACGATATGCCGGCGTGACACCGCGACACTTTGACACCGCCGACCTGTCGGGCGTGTGGGAAATAATACATATCACCGACCCGCGTAGCGACCGAGGGCTCGAAGCCGGCCAGGTACTATGGGGCGAGGGCGGCCTCAAGCCCGGTGAGTGTGCCGTCTCACAAACGTGCGCCATCTACCCCGACGGCTATCTGACAGCAACGGGCACCGTCGGCAACTGGAGCTTTGATGACAATAATCAGACACTCTCACTCACCCTTGGCGACCGAACCATCACCGACCTGATAGTTCACGCCGGGCACGATTGGGAACGTCAGGCCGACACCGTGCTCTTCACCGGCCTTGACGCCGACGGCAACACCGTCTGGGGCAAGAGGGTGAAATAATACCTACCTCATATACATTAATAATATATAAACCAAACATAAACCATGAACAAGTTTTTATCTCTCGCATCAACACTACTGCTTACTGCCGGCCTCAGCTCGGCGGCCAAATCTTACACAGCCTCTGTTGTTCTTGAAAACAACCAGTTTACAACCGATACCATCATGCCCGAGATTTACGGTCAGTTTGCCGAGCATCTTGGCACATGTATCTACGGAGGCCTGTGGGTAGGCCCTGACTCTCCCATCGCCAACACCGACGGCTACCGCAACGACGTGCTCAACGCCCTGCGCGAGCTCAAGGTGCCCGTGATGCGCTGGCCCGGAGGATGTTTTGCCGACGAATACCATTGGATGGACGGCGTAGGCCCCAAAGAGAACCGTCCGCGCATGGTCAACAACAACTGGGGTGGTACGGTCGAGGACAACTCGTTCGGCACTCACGAGTTCTTCAACCTCTGCGAGCTTCTCGGCTGCGAGCCCTATCTGAGCGGCAACGTAGGTTCGGGCACCGTCGAGGAACTTGCCAAGTGGGTCGAGTACATCACTGCCGAAGATGGCCCGATGGCTACCCTGCGCAAGCAGAACGGCCGCGAAAAACCCTGGCACCTGAAATATCTCGGTGTCGGCAACGAGTCATGGGGTTGTGGCGGCGATATGCTTCCCGACTACTATGCCGACCTGTTCCGCCGCTACGGAGTCTACTGCCGCAACTACGACGGCAATCACCTGTTCAAAATAGCATCAGGTGCGAGCGACTATGACTATAACTGGACTGAGACCCTGATGAAAAAAGCCGCACGCCAGATGAACGGCATCTCGCTCCACTACTACACCTGCTACTCATGGAGCAAATCCAAAGGCTCAGCCACCGACTTTGATGCCGACCGCTACTACTGGACCCTGGGCAAGTGTCTCGAGATTGAAGACGTCGTGAAGCGCCACGCCACTATCATGGATGTCTACGACCCGTCCAAGCGCGTCGCCCTCATGGTCGACGAGTGGGGTACATGGTTTGACGAAGAGCCGGGCACCATCAAAGGCCACCTCTACCAGCAGAACACCATGCGCGACGCTATGGTCGCCGCCTTGTCGCTCAACGTGTTCCACAAGTTCACCGACCGTGTGCGCATGACCAACATCGCCCAGGTAGCCAACGTTCTCCAGTCAATGGTTCTCACCAAGGGCGACCAGATGGTTCTGACCCCCACCTACTATGTATTCAAGATGTACGTTCCTCATCAGGGAGCCCGCGTCATCCCCGCCCACATTGACTGTGCTACCGTCAAGGCCGAGTCAGAACGCTCGTCACGTCCCCGCACAGTGCCAATGGCCAGCGCCACAGCTTCTGAAAAAGACGGCATCGTGACAATCTCGCTCACCAACGTTGACCTCGACCGCGAGTGTGACATGCAGGTTGCACTCGGCTCGCTCGACCTCAAGAAGATTGTCAAGGCCGAGATACTGACAGCCGCCGACATTCACGACTACAACGACTTCGGTCAGCCCGAGAAAGTCACCATCAAGAACTTCAACGGCGCCACCATCAAAGGCAGCAACCTCAACGTCAAGATGCCGGCCCACTCCATCGTCACCCTACAGTTGACAAAGTAACTTACACATACATAATTACTGTCGCAGGGACGCTGACACGGCGCCCCTGCACTGTTTTAGCACCATGACACAATGACAATTTGACACCATAATAATTATCAAAATTTAAAATTAACACACGATTGTTTGGAATTTTGACACCATTTCGGTAATTTTGCAGGCAATTAATCTATAATAACTACATTATATCAGTTTCCAATGCAATTTTCTATTAAATCTATTTCCTATGCCGCATTAGCGTCCCTGACATTGCTCGGCACTGCTTGCAGCGACGACAAGGACGAACCCACGCCCACCGTCTGCCCCACAGTCACCATACCCGATGACGCCGTTGACCTATCGGCCGACGAGACCGCCAACTGTTACATAGCCGCCCCTGGGTCAATCATCACGTTCAGCACCCGCTATAAAGGCAACTCCACCACACTTGATACAGGCGAGGTTGCCGGTGTAAAGTTGCTGTGGACCGACACCCGCGGGCTCGTCAAGGATTTGCAATTTGCCGGCGATGACTGTCAGGCTATAGCGTGGCTCGACGACCTTGAAGGCAATGCCGTGATAGCCGCCACCGATGCAGATGACAATGTATTATGGAGCTGGCACCTGTGGGTCACCGACTTCGACCCCGAGGCCGACTCATTCACCACGCCGGCCAACGCCAACGGCACGACCTGGACATTCATGAGCCGCAACCTGGGCGCCCTCAGCGCCACCCCGGCCGACGGTTACGCAACCCACGGCCTTATATACCAGTGGGGACGTAAAGACCCATTCCCCGCGCCGGCCACCTTCACCGAGCTCGATGAGAACTACAACTATGTCGGCGGTAAGGACGGTGAGACAGCCCTGTATGATATCGAGGGCAACCAACTCGCCCCCATCAGCTCACTGACACAGTATCACGGCACGGTCGACCTGTCGATAGCCAACCCTATGACCTACTATGCGATGACCTACATACACACCGGCGAGATGGACGAGTATGACGAGGAAATTGTACTCAACGACCCCCTCACCGGCGACTGGACATCACCGTCCGACGACGACCTGTGGGGTGGCGTATCATTCAAGAAAAGCATCTATGACCCCTGCCCCCCGGGATGGAAAGTCCCCGTGTGTGACGCCGACGGCGCGACACCCTACGACTGGCTGAAGTATGCCTCGATGACATGGGACAAGACCAACCACGGTGCCATGCAGGACGGGCAGTGGTTCCCGGCCACAGGCAGCCGCGTGTATGTATCGGGCGGCTGCGAGTATGCCGAGGCCAACCCCTACAGCGGCCTTTGGATCGGCACCGCAGGCAAAGTCTCGGCCAACCTTGAGCTCTACCCCACCCTTTATGGCCAGTACATGTTCATCGTCGACGGCAAGCGCACATTCAAAGTCAACAAAGACCGCCGCTCACAGGGTCTGTCACTGCGCGCCGTGGCCGACAAATAAATCCGAATTAATTTTTCACTCTGATTATGAATATATTTAGAAAAACTGCAGTCGCGCTCACCGCGCTTCTGACTACCGCTGGAGCATCGGCCGAGTGGGTCGAGCTCGGCACAGGTGTCTACACCGAGGGGTTGTTCACATATTATGCCGAAGTGTCGGATGGTGCCATCGAGATAGGCATGAAATGGAATGTCAAGGTCGAGGAAAACACCGAGACTCCCGGCCTCTACCGCTTCATTCCCTACACGGCCCTCTCACCCATAGCCCAGTGGATGGAAATTGCCGACGAGGAAACTTACATTATCCTGCACGCCGAGGATCCCGACCACGTGTGGATGGAAGACTTCGAGCCCTACCCCGAATGGGAGATGTACTACTTTACCCACATGGTACCCGAGAGCGGATGGGAGGCGACTCCGGCCGGTTACGGCACGCTCATGGACGGCGCCATAACGTTCCCCGCCATGTCGCTTGCCACAGTCGACCTCTATGACGAGAATCAGAATTGGCACGCTACCAACCGCGAGGGCGAGTTCAAGCTCGAGCTCCCCGGTGTCGAGATTGAAAAGAACTACACGTTCCTTATTCAGAACCCCTACTGTGGTTCCGACAACCTTGTGCCTGTCACTTTTGTCGCCGAGACCAACGACATCGACATGAAATATGCAGTCTATGCCGGTCACAAGGTTCTTTCCGACGAGCTGGCTGCCGAGGTCGCCGCTACCGGCACGGCAGTTACTCCCGGCACAATATTGGTAAAATCTCCGGCCCATGGCGTCAACACTGTGGTTGCCGTCTCGCTTGATGACTCGGGAGCATTACACACCCCCGGCATCACCTACATCTATGGCATCTATGACAATGACGCCGACTGGAAATCACTGGGTATGACCGACTACACCGAGGCTATCATTGCCGAGCACTACGAGTATGAACCTGAGATTCTGCAGGTCGAGATTCAGGAGAACGTCAACACCCCGGGCTTCTTCAGGCTCGTCAACCCATACGCCGAATACGCCTACAACTTCATCGAGCGTGAGGACAACCACAACCACTACATCTACATTCACGCCGAGAACCCCAACGCCGTGTGGATCGAGAACTCAGCCATCGGTGCCGACTTCGGTTTTGGCGACGGCCGTGTGACATCTGACGTTGCACGCTTTATCGAGGAAGATGGCATCACGGTCGAGGAAGCCATGCAGCGCGATGTCAACGTCGGTGTTATCGGTGAGGATAATGTTCTCACATTCCCCAAATGGGGCATCTGGTATGCCGACCGCGACTACATTGACGGCTTCTGGTACTCGAGCGGACGTAACTTTGCCCTGAAAATCCCCGAGGGTGCCGGCATTGACAACATCGCCGCCGACACTACCGATGCCCCCGTCGTGTACTTCAACCTGCAGGGAATACAAATTGACCGCCCCGCGGCCGGCACACCCTGCATCATGAAACAAGGCACCAAAGTAACCAAAATCGTCATCGGCAAATAATCTACCCGATTTATAACCACATTACGTGCCCCGGCGTGACACTCATGTATCGAACATAGTGCCGCCGGGGCGCGTTATACATTAAAAACACACTACTTATTATGAAGAAAGACACACCAAAATCAGACGTAAAGAAAGTTGAGGACGAGATCGTAGTTGACAGCCGCGACGTTGAACGCGCACGCATCATCGACATGAAGCGCCACCGTGGCGACAATCGCGTCGAGCAAACCATCGTGCTCGACGACGGCAACCTGCTGACAAAAGCGCCCAAAATCTAAATTTTAGATTAGACAGGTTATTATATAAAGAATATTTAGATTGTACTAATTTTACTATTAATCCAGTAATCGTACAATTAAGAATGTGAGTACTATTATTGATGGTATCAATGATTTTACATATCTTTGCAATCGGATAGATTAACTCTATTCAGAACATATAAATGAAGCGTTATGCTCATCTCGAAGTCGGGAACGTAGGAAATTCAAGACTTTTTAAGAGAGTGTGCATAGTGGTTCTCACGCATACGACGTGGGCTGCTATTACCATATCTCTTAAAAAAGGTTCTTCCTACGACCTCCGACTTAGAACGTGGCATTGCAGTTCCACGCTTCGTAGTTTATAAATATCTGTATTTTGGAATTGCATACAGTGTAAACCAATACTATTCCAATGTTAAAATTCAAATCTCTAATCACTGTTGCATTATCGTTACTTACACTATCAGCATGTGGTCCAACTAAAGAAGAAAAAGCAGAAGAAATGGCTTCTAATTATCTGAAAGGTGTATTATTCCATTTTGATAGTTATGAACCATTACAAACAAAAGTAGATAGCTCTTTTGTTTCGTTGGCATCAGACAAGGAATCTATAGATCTCGCATTGGATATGCTTAAACTATTTCAATCTGCACAGGAGTATGTGGATAAAATTAAGCGTTCTGAAAGGTCTATGGAAATTTGTGCTCCGAGTATCTACTCAACTGAATATAGCAAAGGTGAGTATCGTAGAGCAATGGAAG
The DNA here is from genome assembly GCA_947175245.1 of uncultured Bacteroidales bacterium. Taxonomy (GTDB): domain Bacteria; phylum Bacteroidota; class Bacteroidia; order Bacteroidales; family Muribaculaceae; genus JAAVFS01. The sequence goes on along the minus strand of CAMWLW010000018.1, from coordinate 331 downwards.
AACGCGATAATAACCAGCAGCTTTTGGATAAGACAAGAGAAAGAATACAAAATCATTTTTCTAAGATTAAGAGTAGGCAGTCATACTTGGAGACGGAAGCAAATTTGAAAATGGGGAATTTTGATGGATGGGAAGTTTATCACAAATTCAAAAGCCTTAATGGTGCAGGAACTATTGACCTAATGGGTGAATATATTTTTATTTGTGACACGAACTTTAATGAGAAGTTTGCGTTTTCAAAGAACGACTATGAGGCAATTAAAAAAGTTATGACAGCAATTTCTGAATCATCTGAATTGCAAGAACTTGGAGAAAATATACAGAATAATTT